>NZ_JBBBBO010000005.1:0-448701 GCF_037120565.1 Ensifer sp. CCNWLY38 | reverse complement strand
AAACTTCAAAAAAGAACAAGCTATTGATTTCAATCACAATTTTCGACTGTTGATAAACCCTGTCGATTCTGAGGAGCTCATTCGCGGGCTTTCCGTGCGCAAATCACCCCTTGGCCCTGCCAAATCAGATCTCTCCCCCATCGGGCAGAAATTACGTCCGCGACACGCGCCGCAGGCTCGCCACCTGCGGCGTCGATTCACGGGTGAAATACGACCGGTTCTCTCGCACGATCTGCATCAGGAACTCACGCACCGCCCTTACCCGCGGCACCGCCACCAGATCCCGGTGGCAGACCATCCAGTAGGTACGCTTGAGTTCGATCTCTTCGGGAAGGACGATTTCGAGACCCGGCTCTTCCCGCGCCATGAAGTGCGGCAGCACGCAAAGACCAAGCCCCTGTCGTACCGCCTTCAGCTGCGTCAGGATGCTCGAACTCTGGAAATGGGCGCGCAGTCCCGGCTGCAACTCGCCGAGGTAATCGAGACCGGGCGCGAAGATCATGTCTTCGATGTAGCCGACGAAGCGATGCGCCACGAGGTCGTTGCGGCTCTTGATCGGCGGATGTTTCGCCAGATAGCCGCGCGCGCCATAGACATGCAGCGTATAGGGGGTCAGCACCTCGGAGTGATAGGGCCCGGCCTTCGGCGCCGTCAGCGCCACCTGGATGTCCGCCTCCTTGCGTGAAAGCGACATGATCTGCTGGATCGCCACCAGTTCGAGCGAGACGTTCGGATAGTTTTCGGCAAAATCCGCCAGCCGATCGGCAAGGAAGAAATTGCCAAAGCCTTCGAGCGTGCTGAGCCGGACGACGCCGCGCTGCGCCGTCAGGCCGTCGTTGATGTCGAGTTGCAATTGTTCGGTCTCGCGTTCGATGCGCTCGGCCGTCTCGATGAAGCGCTGCCCCATGCCGGTCAGCACGTAACCGCGCGGATTGCGCTCGAAGAGCTTCACCTTGAGGGCGAATTCCAGCCGGTCGATCCGCCGCGAAACCGTGGCGTGGCTGGTTCTCAGCCGCCGCGCCGCCGTCGACAATTGCCCGGTGCGGGCCACCGCCAGAAAGAACTGCAGGTCGTCCCAGGTAAAATTCGGATTCATCGCCACTCCCCATCTGTTCGAAAATGAACAGACCCTGTTTGCAATTTACGGTCGGCGGCGCTTGCATCCAAGCGGTTTTTTCCGGATTGTACCGGCCAGTGCCGACATCTGAGGAGCATGTCTGGCCAAATTTGAACAGAACGGAATGAACGACCCGGCATCGCCACTGGCACGCCGGAACCCGCGCCTGTTTTCACGCGGCATTTCGAGAGGGTTCGCGTCTCTGGAGGAGAACATAATGACGAAGAAACTGATCGTAACATTGGCAGCTATGCTTGCCAGCAGCACGGCCGCTTTCGCCGATGCATCCGACGGCAAGGTCAAGATCGGCATCCTGAACGACCAGTCCGGCGTCTATGCCGACTTCGGCGGCAAGTCCTCCTATGAGGCGGCGCTGATGGCGGTCGAGGATTTCGGCGGCAAGGTTCTGGGCGTGCCGGTGGAAGTGATCACCGCCGACCACCAGAACAAGGCCGACATCGCCTCGAACATCGCCCGCCAATGGTACGATACCGAACAGGTCGACAGCATCATGGAGCTCACCAGTTCCTCGGTCGGCCTTGCGGTGCAGGCGCTGTCGAAGGAGAAGAAGAAGATCACCATCAACACCGGTGCTGCGACCACCGAGCTGACCGGCAAGCAGTGCTCGCCCTATGGTTTCCACTGGGCCTATGACACCCATGCGCTTGCGGTCGGCACCGGCGGTGCACTCGTCAAGCAGGGTGGCGACAGCTGGTTCTTCCTGACCGCCGATTATGCCTTCGGCTATTCGCTCGAGGAAAACACCGGCAACTACGTCAAGCAGAACGGCGGCACCGTTGTCGGTTCCGTCCGCCATCCGCTGGCGACGACGGATTTCTCCTCCTTCTTGCTGCAGGCGCAATCCTCCGGCGCCAAGGTGATCGGCCTTGCCAATGCCGGCCTCGACACCTCGAACGCCATCAAGCAGGCGGCCGAGTTCGGCATCGTCCAGGGCGGTCAGCGCCTGGCGGCGCTGCTCTTCACACTTGCCGAAGTCCACGGCCTCGGCCTCGAGGCGGCGCAAGGGCTGACACTCACCGAGGGCTTCTACTGGAACCGCAACGAAGAGAGCGCCAAATTCGGCAAGCGCTTCATGGAGCGCACCGGCAAGATGCCGAACATGGTGCATGCCGGCACCTATTCGGCCGTGCTTTCCTATCTGAAGGCGATCGAAAAGGCCGGCACCGACGATGCCGACGCGGTTGCCAAGGAGCTGCGTGCGCTGCCGGTCAACGACGTCTTCGCCGAAAACGGCAAGGTCGCGGAAAACGGCCGCATGATCCACGACATGTACCTCTTGGAAGTGAAGAAGCCGGACGAAAGCAAGGAATCCTGGGACTACTTCAAGGTGCTCGCCACCATTCCAGGTTCCGAAGCCTTCATCGATCCGGCCAAGAGCGGCTGCGACCTCGTGAAGTCGTAACGCGATGAGCGCACCGGTTACCGAACCGAATGGCGCACCGCGGGTGGTTCTCTCCGCCCGCGGTCTGCGCCGTGACTTCGGCGGCTTCACCGCCGTCAACAACGTCAATCTCGACGTCCATCATGCGCGCGTGCATGCGCTGATCGGCCCGAACGGCGCCGGCAAGACAACGGTCTTCAATCTGTTGACCAAATTCCTGCAGCCGACCGACGGCACGATCACGCTGCTTGGCGAGGACATCACGCGCACGGCGCCGGACAAGGTGGCGCGCATGGGGCTGGTGCGCTCCTTCCAGATCTCCGCCGTCTTTCCGCATCTGACGGTGCTCGACAATGTGCGCGTGGCGCTGCAACGGCCGAACGGGCTTGCGACCCAGTTCTGGAAGCCAATCTCGGCGCTCGACAGTCTCAATGCCAAGGCCGACCAGCTGATCCGATCGGTTGGCCTGGATCGGGAGCGCAATGCCGTTGCCGCTGATCTATCCTATGGCCGCAAGCGCGTGCTGGAGATCGCGACGACACTGGCGCTCGATCCCAAGGTGTTGCTGCTCGACGAGCCGATGGCCGGCATGGGCCACGAGGATGTCGGCATGGTCGCCGAGATCATCCGCGAAGTGGCGCGCGAGCGCGCAGTACTGATGGTCGAGCACAATCTCTCCGTCGTCGCAACGCTCTGCCACCACGTCACCGTGCTGCAGCGCGGCGAGATCCTAGCCGAAGGCGACTATGCCCAGGTGTCGGCCGACCCGCGCGTGCGCACCGCCTACATGGGCACTGAGGAGGCCTGAGATGAAACCATTGTTGAAAGTTTCCGGCCTCAATGCCTGGTATGGCGAAAGCCACATTCTGCATGGCGTCGACCTTTCGGTCGGCGAAGGCGAGATGGTCACGCTTCTTGGCCGCAACGGCGTCGGCAAGACGACCACGCTGCGCTCGATCATGGGCATCGTGCGCAAGCGCAAGGGCGAGATCAGCTTTGCCGGCGTGAACCTGATGAAAGTGCCGCTGCACCGGGTCGCGCATCATGGGCTCGGCTTCATTCCGGAGGAGCGCGGCATCTTCTCGACACTGTCGGTCCACGAAAACCTGCTTTTGCCGCCGGCGGTCGCCAAAGGCGGCATGACGATCGACGAGATCTTCGAACTCTTCCCGAACCTCTACGAGCGCCGCAGCAGCCCCGGAACCAAGCTTTCCGGCGGCGAGCAGCAGATGCTGGCGATCGCCAGGATCTTGAGGACCGGCGTGCGCATGATGCTGCTCGACGAGCCGACCGAAGGGCTTGCCCCTGTTATCGTCCAGCGCATCGGCGACGTGTTGAAAACCTTGAAGCAGCGCGGCATGACCGTGCTTCTCGTCGAGCAGAACTTCCGCTTTGCCAGCAAGGTTGCCGACCGCTTCTATCTGATGGACCATGGCCAGATGGTCGGCGAATTCCCGGTCTCGGAACTCTCCGCCCGCATGGACACGCTGCATGACGTGCTGGGAGTCTGAGCGATGAGCACGATTTTCGGAATTCCCATGCAGGCCTTTCTCGGGCAATTGCTGATCGGGCTGATCAACGGCTCGTTCTACGCCCTCCTGAGCCTTGGCCTTGCCATCATATTCGGCCTCTTGCGGGTCATCAATTTCGCCCATGGCGCGCAATACATGCTTGGCGCCTTCTTCGCCTGGCTGCTGTTGTCGTATTTCGGCCTCGGCTACTGGCCGGCGCTGATCATCGCACCTGTTGCCGTCGGCCTCGTCGGCGCGGTCATCGAGCGCACCATGCTGCGGCGGCTCTATACGCTCGACCCGCTCTATGGCCTGCTCTTCACCTTCGGCCTGGCGCTGACGATCGAGGGCACCTTCCGCTATCTTTATGGCGCCTCCGGCCAGCCCTATGCGACGCCGGCAGCCCTTGCCGGCGGCACCAATCTCGGCTTCATGTTCCTGCCCATCTATCGCGGCTGGGTGATCGTCTTTTCGCTCATCATCTGCATCGGCACCTGGCTGGTGATCGAGAAGACCAAGCTTGGTTCCTATCTGCGTGCCGCCACCGAAAACCCGGTGCTGGTGCAGTCCTTCGGCATCAACGTGCCGTTCCTTCTGACGCTCACCTATGCGCTGGGAGCCGCCTTGGCCGCCCTTGCCGGGGTGCTCGCGGCGCCGATCTACCAAGTCTCGCCGCTGATGGGCTCGAACATCATCATCGTCGTCTTCGCCGTGGTGGTCGTCGGCGGCATGGGCTCGATCATGGGCGCGATCGTCACCGGCTATCTACTCGGCGTCGCCGAGGGGCTGACCAAGGTCTTCTATCCGGAAGCCTCCAACATCGTGATCTTCGTGATCATGGCCATCGTTCTCCTGATACGGCCGGCAGGCCTCTTCGGCCGGGATGCTTGATATGACGCTGACACTCGACATCGAAAAACCGAAGGAAAAGAGCCCGGTCGTCGTGCAGACGGTGTTCCTGGGCGTGGGGCTGGCGCTGCTCCTCCTGGCGCCGCTGTTCTTCTACCCCGTCTTCCTGATGAAGCTGCTCTGCTTCGCGCTCTTTGCCTGCGCCTTCAACCTGCTGCTCGGCTATACCGGCTTGCTCTCCTTCGGCCATGCGGCCTTCTTCGGCGGAGCTGCCTATTTCACCGCGCATGCGGTCAAGGAATGGGGCCTGCCGCCGGAGCTCGGCATCCTCGTCGGCGTCGCCGGCGCGGCATTGCTCGGGCTGATCGTCGGCTACCTCGCAATCCGCCGACAGGGCATCTACTTCGCCATGATCACGCTCGCGCTGGCGCAGATGTTCTATTTCTTCTGCTTGCAGGCGGAATTCACCAAGGGCGAAGACGGCATACAGTCCGTGCCGCGCGGCCACCTCTTCGGCTTCATCGACCTGAGCCAGTCGACGAACATGTATTATTTCGTGCTCGGCGTTTTCGTCATCGGCGTCGCGATCATCTGGCGCATCATTCATTCGCCCTTCGGCATGATCCTGAAATCGATCCGTGAAAACGAGACGCGGGCCGTGTCGCTCGGCTATTCCGTGCGCAACTACAAGCTCGCCGCCTTCGTGATGTCGGCGGCACTCACCGGGCTTGCCGGCGGAGTCAAGGCGCTGGTCTTCCAATTCGCGACGCTGACGGACGTCAGCTGGCAGATGTCGGGCGAAGTGATCCTGATGACGCTTCTCGGCGGCATCGGCACGCTGATCGGCCCGCTCTTCGGCGCCGGCCTGGTGGTGACGCTGCAGAACTATCTCGCGACATCGGAATTCCCGGTGACGATCATCACCGGCCTCGTTTTCATGGTCTGTGTGCTGGTCTTCCGCCGCGGCATCGTCGGCGAGTTCTATCATTCGCGGCTCGGCCGCAAACTCGGTTTTGAACACAGACAGTAGCTGGCCTCCCACCGTCCGTGGTTTCACGGACGGAAGAAGCCGTCGCCCGATCCCGTTACCTGAAGGGTCGAGCCCCGAACATTGAGAGAGATCCATGGACACGTTCGACTATATCGTCGTCGGGGCGGGTAGCGCCGGCTGCGTGCTTGCCAATCGCCTTTCCGAAAACCTAGGGCATCGCGTGCTGCTGCTCGAGGCTGGCGGCCGCGACAATTACCACTGGATCCATATTCCGGTCGGTTACCTCTACTGCATCAACAACCCGCGCACCGACTGGTGCTTTACGACGGCCGCCGAAGAGGGTCTCAACGGCCGTTCCCTCGGCTATCCCCGCGGCAAGGTGCTTGGCGGCTGCTCGTCGATCAACGGCATGATCTACATGCGCGGCCAGGCGCAGGACTACGACCATTGGCGCCAGCTCGGCTGCACCGGCTGGGGCTGGGACGACGTGCTGCCGCTCTTCAAGAAGTCGGAGGACCACTATAAGGGTGCCAACGACATGCACGGCGCTGGCGGTGAATGGCGGGTGGAAAAGGCCCGCGTGCGCTGGGACGTGCTCGACGCGTTCCAGAAGGCCGCCACCGAAGCCGGCATTCCCGAAACGCCAGATTTCAACCGCGGCAGCAACGAAGGCTCCGGCTATTTCGACGTCAACCAGCGCTCCGGCATACGCTGGAACACGGCGAAAGCATTCCTGCGCCCGGCGCAGAGACGCGGCAACCTCACGGTTCTGACGAAGGCGCATGTGCGCAAGCTGATCATCGAAGGCGACCGCATCGCCGGCGTCGAGTTCCAGCACAACGGCACGGTCAAGCGCGCCCGTGCCAGTCGCGAGACGGTACTTTGCGCCGGCGCGATCGGCTCGCCGCAGATACTTGAACTCTCCGGTATCGGCCGCGGCGACGTGCTTCAGGCAAACGGCATCGAGCTCCTCCACGAACGCGGGAACGTCGGCGAGAACTTGCAGGATCACCTGCAGCTTCGCATGGCCTACAAGGTGACGGGCGTGCCGACGCTCAACGAAAAGGCCAATTCGCTTTTCGGCAAGGCGTCGATCGGTCTTGAATATTTGCTGAAGCGGTCCGGCCCCATGGCGATGGCGCCAAGCCAGCTCGGCATCTTCACCCGCTCCGGCCCGGAGAAGGAAACGCCCGACCTGCAGTATCACGTGCAGCCGGTCTCGCTGGATAAATTCGGCGAACCTGTTCATTCCTTCCCGGCGATCACCGCAAGTGTGTGCAATCTTCGCCCGGAAAGCCGCGGCTCGGTGCACCTCAAAGGCCCGGACTTCGCCGCGGCACCGGACATCCGGCCGCGTTACCTGACCGCAGAGGCCGATCGCAACGTCGCCGTCAGCGCCATTCGCCTGACCCGACAGATCGTCAAGCAGCCGTCCTTCGCCCGCTTCAATCCGGTCGAGTTCAAACCGGGCCCGTCCTATGAGACGGAGGACGACCTGAAGCGCGCGGCTGGCGACATCGGCACGACGATCTTTCATCCGGTTGGGACCTGCCGCATGGGTGCCGATCCGGAAAGTGTCGTCGATCCCGAACTGCGCCTGCGCGGCCTCAAGGGCTTGCGCATCGCCGACGCCTCGATCATGCCGACCATCACCTCGGGCAACACCAATTCGCCGACGATCATGATCGCCGAAAAGGCGGCAAGCCTGATCCTGGCAGCCAATCGCTAGCGAAAATGCGGGGTGGAATGCGACATCCAGTGTGATCGAAGGTGCTGATTCCACGCCGGATTCGGGCCGGAGCGCGGCAGCGGATAACGGTAAACTGGCCGAAATACGACGCGAAACGCTTAAATCACGGGCCTTGAACCCCTATATCAGGCCCTGATGGCTCAGTTTTGAGCCCAAGCAAGATTAGGGGTTGAGATGGCAATGCAGCGATTTGGGCGTTTTGGACGAGCTCTGGCAATGATGGCGATCGGCTTGACCGTCGCGCTGACAGTCGTGGACGTCGCCGAAGCGCGGCGTTCGGGCGGCGGCTTCGGCAGCCGCGGCACCCGCACCTTCTCGCAGCCGCCCGTCACCCGGACCGCACCGACCAACGCGGCACCGATCGACCGTTCGATGACGCCGCGCCAGGACGCCGGCCCCGCCGCCACCAATCCGGCGGCCGGCCAGACGCGCCCGAACGCGACCCAGCCGAACGCCCGTCCGGGCTTCTTCAGCGGTTTCGGCGGCTCGCTGCTCGGCGGCCTCATGGTCGGCGGTCTGATCGGCATGCTGATGGGCGGCGGCTTCGGCGGTGCGGCCGGCTTCCTCGGCCTGATCGTGCAGATGCTTCTGATCGGTGGGCTGATCATGCTCGCCATGCGCTTCTTCGGCCGCAACCGCCAGCAGACGGCCTATGCCGGCCCGTCCGAGCGGTCGTCGGCTCAGCCGAACGGTATGCCGTCGTTCAAGATCCCCACCATCGGTGGCGGTCAGGCCGGCGGCCAGGCGAACGCGCGCCCGACCGCGGCGCCGACACCGGCCCCCGTCACCGACGGGCCGGCCGATGAAATCGGCGTCCAGCAGGCAGACCTCGAACAGTTCGAAAAGATGCTGAAGGACGTGCAGGCCGCTTACGCCGCGGAAGACTACGGCACGCTGCGCCGCCTGACGACGCCGGAAGCCATGTCCTACCTCGCCGAAGAGCTCAGCGACAATGCGACGAGCGGCGTCAAGAACGATGTGCGCGACGTGCACCTTGTCCAGGGCGACGTGGCCGAAGCCTGGTCCGAAAACGGAACCGACTACGCGACCGTTGCCATGCGTTACGAAAGCATCGACGTGATGCGCGACCGCACCACGGGCAAGGTCATCAGCGGCGATCCGGACAAGCTGACCGAAGCGGTCGAACTCTGGACCTTTGTCCGCAAGCCCGGCGCGGAATGGCAGGTTTCGGCGATCCAGGGCGTCAGCCACGACTGACGCGAAACTGAGCTTATCAGAAAGGCCCGGTCGGCATTGCCGCACCGGGCCTTTTCGTTTTCAGGATCATACTTCTGGGGTTCGGGCAGCGGCGGAAGGCGCCTCCGACGGCGCGAGAATGTGGGTGATCAGTTCCCGGAGCCAGCGGTGGGCAGGATCACCGTCGCGCCGCCGATGCCAGATCTGACGGAACGAAAAAGGCGGGATGGCGAAGGGCGGATCGAAGACGGTCAGTGACCCAGCCTCAGCACCACGCGGCAGGATGCGGCGTGCCACCGTAAGCACCATGTCCGTACCGAGAACCAGGCCGGGCGCAGCACTCCAATGGGGCAGCGCCAGCGCAATGCGGCGTTTGTGCCCCGCGGCCGCCAGCGCCAGGTCGATCTCGTTGCCGGTATCGCCGCGCAGCGAAACGAGAATATGCGGCCGCTCCAGATAGGCCGTCAGATCCATGGTCTTCTCGCCACCAAGGCTCGCGCCATCTGCCAGGCAGGCGAAGTGCTCCGTAAACAGGAGCGATGTCCTCAGATCCTCGGCCAACGTCGGAAACACCCCGAGCGCCAGATCGATCTCGCCATCGACGACTTGCGACATCATCACTTCACGGCTCGCCTGGCTGACAATGAGGTCGACGTTCGGCGCCTGCCGGCGCAGCACCGCCATCAATTGCGGCAGCAGAACGAGGGCGGCGTAGTCGGACATCGCGAGCCGAAAGATATGGCGCTCCATTGCCGGATCGAACGGCTGAGACCCCATGAGCTGGCGCATATGCGCCAGGGCCTCGGCAAGCTGTGGCGCGATCTCCAGCGCCCGCACCGTCGGTTCAAGCTGTCCGCCATGGCGCACCAGCAAGGGATCGTCGAAAAGAGCCCGCAAGCGCGCGAGCGCATGACTGACCGCCGGCTGGCTCTTGTTCAGTCGCAGGGCCGCACGCGACACATGGCGTTCCGCCAGCAGGGCATCGAGCACCACCAGCAAGTTCAGGTCGATTCCGCTGAGATTATTCATGAAACGCATATAACACGTGCGAAATTGGAATTTCCATTCCTCACATCGATGCGAGAGGATGAGGCAATCAAGAAGGAAAAAACAATGCCCACTCTCTCCTCCCTCCTCATGCTTGCCGCGGCGATCTTCGCCGGCGCCCTCGTCCCCCTCCAGGCCGGCGCCAATGCCAACCTTGGCCGCCTCCTCGGCCATCCGCTCTGGGCGACGGTCGTCTCGCTCGGCGTCAGTCTCGCGCTCATCCTGCCGATGCTGATCGCGTTGCGGGCGCCGTTGCCCAGCCTTGCGGCGGCATTCAAGGGTCCGTGGTGGATCTGGATCGGCGGCGCCGCCGGCGTGATCTATATCACCGCTGCTCTCCTCCTTGCGCCGAAGCTCGGCGCGGCAAGCTTCATCGTCGCCGTCATCGCCGGCCAGATGGTGGTCTCCCTGCTGATCGATCACTTCGGCCTGATGGGTTTCCCCGCAAAGCCCGTCAATGCGGCGCGACTGACCGGCCTGCTCTTCATCGTCGGCGGCATGGTGATTACACAGATCGCCAATGTTGCTCCGGCATTGGCCAATGCAACGCGATAGCGGATAGCCTCAAAGCAGACGCATGGTCGCGCGGGCGGGTTACCGACCATTAAGCGACGTCTCCGAACCAAAAAGATCAACGGCAGCCGTAACTTGCGACTGGCGCGCTTCGCACAGACTGGCCATACTTGCTCCGGGCTTTTTAAGGGGTATGGCATGCAGGATCGGTTGTTCATTGATGGAAAATGGGAAAAACCACGGCGCGGCGGTACGCTCGACGTCATCGACCCGGCGACGGAAGAGATCATCCATCGCGCTCCGGCGGCAACCTACGAGGATGTAGACCGGGCGACAAAGGCCGCCCGCATCGCCTTCGACAGCGGCCCCTGGCCGAAGCTGTCAGGCACGGAGCGTGCCGTCTATCTCCGAGCGATCGCTGCGAAGATCGAAGAGAAGCGCCACTCGCTGGCGCGGCTCGAAGTCGCCGACAACGGCAAGCCGCTGCCGGAAGCGCTCTGGGACATCGACGACGCCGCCGGCTGCTTCCGCTTCTATGCCGGCCTCGCCGAGGAACTGGACGCCGATCCGGAGGAGACGATCCCCGTCGGCGACAGCCGCTTCACCGCACGCGCCGTGCGCGAGCCGCTCGGCGTGGTCGGTGCCATCACCCCCTGGAACTATCCGCTGCTGATGGTGTCCTGGAAGGTGGCGCCGGCGCTAGCCGCCGGCTGCACCATCGTGCTCAAACCCTCCGAACTGACGCCGCTAACGGCGCTTGAGCTTGGCGTCATTGCCGAGGAAGTCGGGCTGCCACCCGGCGTGCTCAATATCCTCACCGGCACCGGCCAGGATGCCGGCCAGCCGCTCACCGAGCATCCGCTGATCGACAAGCTCGCCTTCACCGGCTCTGTCGTGACTGGCCGCAAGGTGATGATGGCCGGCGCCCAGGACATCAAGAATGTCAGCCTCGAACTCGGCGGCAAGTCGCCCTTCGTCGTCTTTGCCGACAGCGACATCGACAAGGCCGTCGAATGGATCATGTTCGGCATCTTCTGGAACCAGGGCCAGGTCTGTTCGGCAACCTCGCGGGTGCTGGTCGAGGAGGAGATTTACGAGACCGTCGTCAGCCGTCTTTGCGAAGAGGCCGCGAAGATCAAGATAGGCAATGGCCTGGAGGACGGCACGCTGCTCGGGCCGATCGTCTCCCGCGGCCAATATGACAAGGTTATCGGCGCCATCGATCGCGCCCGGCAGGACGGTGCCACGGTCGCTGCAGGCGGTGGCCGCCCGGCCGGCCTCAACAGCGGCTACTTCCTCGAGCCGACCGTGCTGACCGACATGCGCGAAGACAGCTTCGTCTGGCGCGAGGAGATCTTCGGCCCAGTCGTCTGCGTCAAGCCGTTCCGCGAAGAGGCGGACGCGATCCGCATGGCCAATGACAGCCGCTTCGGTCTCGCGGCGGCTGTCATGTCGGCTGACCGCGAGCGTTGCGAACGCGTCGCCCGGGCTTTTCGCGCCGGTATCGTCTGGGTCAACTGCTCGCAGCCGACCTTCACCGAGGCTCCCTGGGGCGGCTACAAACAATCGGGCATCGGCCGCGAACTCGGCCGCTGGGGCCTTTCGAACTATCTCGAGACCAAGCAGATCACCAGCTTCGACACCGACGAACCCTGGGGCTGGTATATGAAGGGATAGGGGCGATCAGGGGCGCAAAAGTCCCGGCGTCAAATTCCTTTCATGCGTCTGTGAAATAAGCCGACTAACGATAGTATTTGCAAAGCTGTCGGTGGACACATCGTATCGGAGGGTCAGATGAACAGGTCGAACGACGAGATCGAGACGCAGGACTGGCTGGAAGCGGAACTGGCCGACACGCTCGACGAAGACTACGAACTCGAGCTTTCAGAACCGGCGCTCTCTGAAGAGATCCGCAAGATCTATCGCAAGAGCCACCCGCCGACGATCCCGCGCATCGATTATTTCCGTGCGCTGCTGAAGCTGCAGTCGGAGCTGATCAAGCTGCAGGACTGGGTGGTTCACCACAAGGAAAAGGTGGTGGTGATCTTCGAGGGACGTGACTCCGCCGGCAAGGGCGGCGTCATCAAGCGCATTACCCAGAGGCTCAATCCGCGCGTCGTGCGCGTCGTCGCGCTGCCGGCACCCTCCGACCGCGAAAAGACGCAATGGTATTTCCAGCGCTACGTGCCGCATTTGCCGGCCGGCGGCGAGATCGTTCTGTTCGACCGCTCCTGGTACAACCGCTCCGGCGTCGAGCGGGTCATGGGCTTTGCCACCGAAGATCAGGTCGAGCAGTTCTTCAACGACGTGCCTGAATTCGAGCGCATGCTGGTGCGTTCGGGCATCCGACTGGTCAAGTACTGGTTCTCGATCACCGATGAAGAACAGCAGATGCGCTTCCTCGTGCGCATCCACGATCCGCTGAAGCAGTGGAAGCTCTCGCCCATGGACCTGCAATCGCGGGTGCGCTGGGAAGGCTATACCAAGGCCAAGGAAGAGACCTTCGCCCGCACCAACATTCCGGAAGCGCCCTGGCATATCGTCGAAGGCAACGACAAGAAGCGTGCCCGGCTCAACTGCATCGATCACCTTCTGATGCAGTTCCCCTACGAGGACGTGCCGCACGAGGAAATCTCGCTGCCGGAACGCGTCTTCAACCCGGATTACGAGCGCAAGGTGCTGCCGCCGGAACTTTACGTGCCATCGAAGTACTGACGGCGGGGCTACTGCATGTCTCCTTAAATCGACCTCGATTCAAGGACGAAGACATGCAGCAAATCAAAGTGCTACAGCGACCTTTGCGCGTCTGATAAGACGCGCGGCGCTGTAGGACCTTCCTCCGTTCCCAGTTGAAAGCGAGGCGGCACCCGCCCGCCTCGCTTGCAATGTCCTCTCGAAAATCAGAGATTGCCGTGAAACGACAGTTTCATGGAATCGACATGAGCCCCAAAGAACGCTCCTTCCTCACGCGCGTCCGCCAGGTGCTGCCGGAGCTGCATCCGGCCGAGCGGCGGCTGGGGGATTTCCTTTGCGATTTTCCCGGCGAGGTCGCGAGCTACTCGGCCCAGGAACTGGCGGCGCTGGCGCACGTGTCGAAGGCGACCGTCTCCCGCTTCATCCAGCGCTTGGGCTACGACAACTACGAGGAGGCGCGCCGTCATGCCCGCGCCGACAAGCAGACGGGCTCGCGGCTGTTCCTTGCGACTGCCACCGACAGCGGCGGCGAACAGTCGCTCTCCTCACATGTGGCGCAAGGCGTCGCCAACATCGAGGCGACCTTTCTCGCCATCTCCGAGACCCAGGTGACGGCGGCGGCAACCGCCATTCTCGGCGCCCGCAAGGTCTGGGTCATCGGCTTCCGCGCCAGCCATTCCTTCGCCACCTATCTGCAATGGCAGATGACGCAGGTGATCGAGAACATCAGCGCCATACCCGGAGGCGGCCAGACGCTTGGCGAACATCTGGTCAGCATCGGCCGCGACGATGTCGTCATCCTCTTCGGACTGCGCCGGCGCGTCTCCCTCATGGAGCCGACTCTCGGACAGTTGGAAAAATCGGGCGCGCGGCTGCTTTACATCACCGACGAGGGCGTGCCCTTCCTCAACCAGGCGGAATGGCATTTCCGCTGCCAGACACTGGCGCCAGGCCCCCTCTTCAACCACGTCTCGGTCATGGCGCTCTGCCATCTCTTGACGACACGATGCATCGAAATCGCCGGCACGGCCGGTCGAAACCGGCTCCGCGGCATCGAAGCCATCAACGATGCGCTGGAGGAATTGTGAGCGTGGATTGGGCCGCGGCCTGAAACGCCAGATTATTTTTTGCACATAAGAAACTTCAGTTTCCTTCGCTTGCGCCACGACAGCCAGCCTCCAAGCCGCTGACAGAAAAGACGAAACTGAGGTTTCGCTTAAGATGGCACGAAACCTGCATTCCGCAGATTGATGCGGCGAAGGGCTCCGTCCTTTCGCAGTGCATCATCGAATCTTCTATGAAACCATAATTTCATGATGTAGATTTCATGAAACTGAATTTTCACGTTGTTGAGCCATAAAGGGGAACGAACCATGGCAGCGGAAAATATGGTACCGTCCGGCAGGTCATCGCCGGTCATCAGACAGTTGGAATCAGCCTTCACCAAGATCGGCGTCACCGGCGCCCACAAGCAGATCCTCGCCCTCGTGCTCATCGGCTGCCTGTTCGACAGCTTCGAGCAGAACACCATCGGCGTCGCCGGCCCGATCCTGAAGGAACATTGGGGTCTCACCGGCACCGACATCGGCTTCCTCAACACCATCACCTTCGGCAGCGCCGCCCTCGGCCGTCTGCTCTCCGGCATCCTTGGCGACCGCTACGGCCGTCGCGTGATGCTGACCATCAACCTCCTGCTTTTCACCATCGGCTCGGCCGCCTGCGCCATGGCGCCAAACTTCGCCACCCTCTGCTTTGCCCGCGCCATCGTCGGCTTCGGGGTCGGCGGCGAGATCTCCACGGCGGTGACGATGCTGTCGGAATTCTGCTCGCCAAAATTCCGCGGCACGGCGGCCGGCCTCGTCAATGTCGGCGCCGGCGGTTTCGGCAACTTCCTGGCGCCTGCCTTCGGCCTGATGATCTTCACCCTCTTCCCGGGTGAAAACAGCTGGCGCTGGCTTTTCGCCTCGCTCGCTCTGCCGGCCCTGCTCGTCGTCTTCTATCGCCGCTTCGTGCCGGAAACACCACGTTTCCTGGCATCGCAGGGCAAGATCGACGAGGCCAACAAGGTGCTTTCGATCCTCGCCTCCGGCTCGCTGCGGCCACGCAATCTCAAGGTGCAGGAGTATCTGACCAAGGATCACCTCAAGGACGAAGAACCGGTCAAGAGCGATTGGAAGGAACTCTTCCGCGCGCCCTTCATCGGCCGCACCATCCCGGTCGCCATCGCCATCCTGATGAGCTACGGCGCCCAGCTTTCGGTGCTGACACTGATGCCGATCATCTTCGTGTCCATGGGCTACACGCTCCAGGGAAGCCTGCTCTACAGCATGATCATCCAGAGCGGCAGCGTGCTCGGCGCCGTCGCCGCTTCGATGTTCGGCTACTACTTCCCGCGCAAGAAGGTGCTAACGCTCGGCGCTGTCTTCGCCTGCCTTGCGGCAGTCTCGATCGCCTATCTCGGCACCAACATCTACCTCGTCCTGATGTTCGGCGCGATCTTCCAGTTCTTCGTTCTCCTGCTCAACACCTCGATCTGGATCTATGCGCCCGAACTCTTCCCGACCCGCATCCGCGCCTTCGGCGTGGCGCTGATCCTGGCAACCGGCTCGGCTGCGGGTTCCTTCATCCCAACCATCGCCGGCGCCCTCTTCGACGTCTACGGCATGGTCGGTGTCTTCGGTCTCGCCGCCGGCATGTATGCGGTCTTCGCCTTCTGCATCCAGCTCGGGCCCGAGACCTACGGCATGTCGATGGAAGACCTGACCCAGCCTGCGGACGCCGACCTCGCAAAGGCTGACACTTCTGAAATCAAAGTCGGCGCGGAACTGAGAACGTGAGCTCACATATCCTTCTGATCAACCCGAACAGCTCGCATGCCACCAGCGACATGATGGTCGCCATCGCACGCCGGGCTGCATCAGGACGCATGGCCGTGGCAGTCGCCACGGCCATGCGGAACCCGCTGATGATCGTGACGCCCGAGCAGTTGGATGCGGCCGCTGCCGAAGTCGTCGAGATTGGCGAAAGGCATGGGGCTGGATGCCTCGGTATTGTCGTCAGCGCCTTCGGCGATCCCGGCCTTGCCGCCCTCAAACGCCGCCTCGCGATCCCCGTGATCGGCATCTGCGAGGCCTCGATGATCGAGGCCTCGCAGGGCGGCCGCAAGTTCGGCGTCGCCACCACGACGCCGGAATTGATCCAGGCGATCGACGACCGCGCCCGCGATCTCGGCGTCTGGGACCAGTATACCGGCATCCGCTGCACGTCAGGCGACCCGCTCGCGCTCTCTGCCAATCCGGAGCGCCTGCTGGAAGCCCTCGGCGACGCCGTCCGTCAGTGTGTTGAATTGGATGGCGCCGAGGCCGTCATCATCGGTGGCGGCCCACTCGGCCAGGCGGCCGAACAGCTCCAGCCGCTGTTCCCGACGCCGATCATCGCGCCCATTCCGAGCGCTATCGACCGCATGCTCGACCTGATGCAGGTCGCCGCCTGACAGGCATTCATCATCGCAGCCACCCAAAAGGAGTATGGATCAGGCGGCGGTAATGCCTGTTTCCACCGGTCGCCCTGTGGTATTTTCGCTTTCTCCAATTAGGCGAGACCGAAGCTGGGGCGGAGGTTGCGCGATGAATTCTATCCTGGCAGCATTCGTCGTGGTGGCGTCCTTTGCCGCGGCGGCCATAGCAGGTCCTTTGCATGACGCAGCACGGGACGGCGACACAGAACGCGTCAAACAGTTGCTCGATCAGGGAACCGACATAACCGAGCCCGATGCGGCTGGCGAGCCGGCGCTGCTGATCGCCGCTCTGAAGGGGCGCACGGAAGTTGTAGCGCTTCTCATCGACCGCGGCGGCGACATCGAGATTCGCAACAAAGGCGGCCTGACGGCGCTGCACGCCGCTGCCTATGGCGGCAATCTCGAAACCGTCAAGCTGCTCGTCGCCAAGGGTGCTACCGTCAACGACGTCGCCAACTTCTACAAGATGTCGCCGCTGCATGCGGCAGCCGAAGAGGGCCACGCCGAGATCGTGGCTTTCCTGCTGACCAACAAGGCCGACATCGAGGCCAAGGAACGCAACGGCTACACCCCGCTGACGCAAGCGGGGTGGCGCTCCCACTGGCCGGCCGCCGAGCTGTTGCTGAAGGCTGGAGCCACCTGCCAGAAGGCCGACCTCGTCGGCGACTGGCTCTACGGCGAATGCACCAAGCGACAATAACAAGCACATCCGGAAACGGAGGACATGGCATGTCTCGATATCCGATAGCGGGCGCAATCGCGGCGACGGCGGTGCTGTTCGCATTCGCCAGCCCGGCGTTGGCGGAAGAACCTGTCAACACCGGCTATTTCGGCGACGTGGCGATCAAGGGTTATGATCCGGTCGCTTACTTTACAGAGAACAAGGCGGTCGAAGGATCGCCCGAATTCAGCTATCGCTGGCTCGGCGCCACCTGGCAGTTCGCAAGCGCCGAGCACCGTGACCAGTTCATCAAGGAACCCACTCGCTATGCGCCGCAATATGGCGGCTACTGCGCCGATGGCGTCTCCTTCGGCACGGTGACGACCAACATCGACCCCAAGGCCTGGCGCATCATCGAGGACAAGCTGTACCTCAGCTACGACCCCGGCGCTGCAGACGGCCTTGTGAAGAACCCGAACAAGGTGGTCGATTCGCGCAAGCACTGGTCCGAGGTCGAGCAGACGCTGCTCACCGAGAAGACGTCGATCAACTGGACGAAGCCCTCGCCCTAAAGCAGTTCCAGGAAAAGTGTGTAGCGGTTTTCCGTCCGGAACAGCGTCAATGGAGTGAGTGCTTCGATGCCGGGTGACTGCCGTCACCTCTCGATCGAGAAGAACTTCAGCGCCTGCGGCGTGACGTTGATGTAGTCCGCCGTGCGCTCGCCCTTTGCCGTATTGCGGTAGACGTAGCCGCAAACCATGCGGTCGAGGAAATATCCGTCATACTTCTCGCAGAGCTGGTTGCCCTTCACTTCGACATGGCCGGTGATGTTGGTGTTGCTGGTGCGGTAGGCGGTGTTTCCGGCCTTGTCGAAGAACTGCGCGAAGCTCGTGCCGTTCTTGTGCACGCCAACCCAGGTCTTGTCATCGGTCAATTGCTTGAGTTCCGCCGGGCCAAGCCGGTCGCTGGCAGCACCAACAAAGCCGAAGGGCCATTCCGGAATGCCAGCGACACGCAGGCCGAAAAGGTGACGATAGAGGTCCTCTTCGCGCCAGTAGTCATAGAGATAGCTATAATAGGTCAGGTTGGTGTCCGGGAAGAGTTTTAGCAGTTCCGCGGCTACTGCCGCTGCGCTCTGCTGGTCGCCGCGCTGGGCATAGGCCGAGGCGAGATACTCCTTCACGGCTTCCGCCTTCGGCAGCGTCTCGCGCGCCGCTTCGATCAATGGGATCGCCTTTTCGAGGCGGCGCGCAGTGTAGTAGACGATGCCCGCCAGAAGCTGCAGGCTCGATGAGGGCGACGGATCGAGCCTGAGTGCCCGTTCGATATCGTCTAAGGCCTGCTCGTGCTCCCCGGTCTGGGCAAGGACCAGCGCCAGGTTGGCGAGCGCCTCGGCATCGTTGGGCTGCATCGAGACGGCCCTGAGCGCCGATTCCTTTGCCTCCGAAGCGCGTCCATCGACGAGCTGCAGCAGCGCCAGCACCGTGTGGGCGCGCGCATTGTTGGCGTCGAGTTTCAACGCCTGCCCGGCAGCATCATAGGCGATCTTGCGTGCCACGGCCGCCGACCAGAGATAGTTGTAGTCGTTGCGCCAGACGTCGACCGCGATGCGCGCTATGCCGGCATGAGCATCGGCGAAATTCGGATCGAGATCGATCGCCCGCTGGTAAAAGGCGAGTGTCTGACGATTGGTCTCGACATCGCGCCAGATAAGGCCTTGCTGCTCGGCGCGCATGTAGTTGTCATAGGCTTCGAGATTATCCGTGGGGATCCGCGCCAACCGGTCGCGTTCGCCCTCGCTGAGTTTGACCTCAAGCGCTGCAATGATTTTGCCGATGACGTCATCCTGGACGGCGAAGAGATCGGCATATTGCCGGTCGTAGCGCTCCGCCCACAGCGAAAGACCGCTCATCGCGTCGATGAGCTTGACGTTGATGCGCAGCCGCTGGTCGGCCCGCTGCAGCGTGCCCTCCAGCACATAGTGCACGCCGAGTTCGGCAGCCACGTCCTGGATCTTGGTGGCGCTCCCTTTGAGCGCAAACACCGAGTGCCGGGCGATGACGAAGAGGCCGGACACCTTGGACAATTCGGTGATGAGATCGTCGGTCAGTCCCTCGGCCAAGTGGTCGTGGTCGCTGTCGCCGCTGACATTGATGAAGGGCAGCACCGCGACGGAAGGCTGGTCCGGCAGGGGATAGGCGAAACGCTGCGCCGGGCCGTCGGGCCCGATCCATGCCCACGGCTGCCACCAGGCGAGCGCGGCCGAAATTGCGATCGCGGCAAGCCCGATCACCAGCCCCTTTGCCCAGGCAGTATTTCGTCGGTTTTTCTCAACAACCGTCCTGCCTGCGGCTTCCGGGTCCAGGAGCACACGGTAGACCCGGATCGGATCGCCGAGCCCCTTGACCGGCTGCTGCCCGAGCGACACGAAACCGACCTTCAGCTTGGAGCTGATCTGGTCATAGGCCGTGCCGGATATCGCAATGCCGCCAGGCTGCGCCAGCGCCTGCACCCGGTCGGCGATGTTGACGCCATCGCCATGGATGTCGTCGCCCTCGACGATGATGTCACCGAGATTGATGCCGATGCGGAAATCCAGCCTCTCGCCATCTGGCCCCTTGCCGGCTTCTGCCGCCTTGCGCCTCTGGATCTCGATTGCGCATTGCGTCGCATCGACGACGCTGCGGAACTCGACGAGCAGCCCGTCGCCCATCGTCTTCACCAGACGCCCGTGATGCTCGATAAAAAACGGCTCCAGGATGTTGGAAAGGTCCGACTGGAATCGCAGGCGCGTCCCTTCCTCGTCCAGCCGGCTCAGGCGGCTGTAACCGACGACATCCGCGAACAGGACGGCAGCGAGACGGCGCTCCATCGACGAGCTCTCAACGTACGATGTACTCCAGCGCAGATGTTACCGCAGCTTGGCAGGCGGCGCCATC
Source organism: Ensifer sp. CCNWLY38 (assembly GCF_037120565.1). Lineage (NCBI taxonomy): Bacteria > Pseudomonadati > Pseudomonadota > Alphaproteobacteria > Hyphomicrobiales > Rhizobiaceae > Ensifer > Ensifer sp. CCNWLY38. The sequence continues at coordinate 428,513 of NZ_JBBBBO010000005.1, read as the reverse complement.
GGCGCGCACAGGCCAACGCTTGCTCAGCGCCGTAACCGTTACGTACTTGCGGTGCCCCATCGAACTGGCACGATTGTTGGCGATTATCGGAAGGAAACCGCCATGCTCAAACGACGATCACTGCTGATGCTCGGCGCTCTTGCAACGGCGCTGCCGGCACTCAAGGCAACGAGAGCGAGTGCCGCCGATATCGGTCTGTCCGCAGAAGAGGCGCGCGCCATTGCCAAGGACGCCTATATCTACGGCTTCCCGCTCGTCGACAACTATCGGATCCAGCACTCCTACTTTGTCGACGCCAGCGGGCCGGAGTTCAAGGCGCCCTGGAACGAACTCGTCAACAATGCCCGCGTCTACACTCCGGACGACAAGGCGATCCAGACCCCGAATTCCGATACGCCCTATTCCTATGTCGGCGCCGATCTCAGGGCAGAGCCGTTGGTGTTCACCGTGCCGGCGGTCGAGAAGGGGCGTTACTATTCCCTGCAATTCATCGACCTCTACACATTCAACTTCGCCTATGTCGGCAGCCGCGCCACCGGGAATGAGGCAGGAAGTTACCTGTTGGCCGGCCCGAACTGGAAAGGCGAGACCCCTGGCGGCATCACATCCGTGATCCGCTCCGAGACCGAGTTCGCCTTCGTGCTTTACCGCACACAACTCTTCAGTCCCGGCGACATAGAAAACGTCAAGAAGGTCCAGGCCGGCTACAAGGTCGAGCCGCTATCGAAGTTCCTCGGCCAGCCGGCCCCGGCACCAGCACCCGCCGTCGACTTCATTGCCCCCTTGAGCGCTGCCGACGAAAAAACCTCAGCCGATTTCTTCAAAGTTCTCAATTTCATCCTGCAGTTCTGCCCCACGCACCCCTCCGAGATAACGCTGATGGAGCGTTTCGCCGACCTGAACATCGGCGCCGGCAAGACATTCGACCTGCAGGCCTTCTCGCCGGACATCCAGAAGGCGGTCTCAGACGGCATGGCGGATGCCTGGGCTGCCTTTAAGGAACACAAGGAGACCATGATCGATACCGGCAAGGCTTCGAGTGCCGACAGCTTCGGCACACGGGAATTCCTGAAGAACGACTATCTGCAGCGCATGTCAGGCGCCGTGCTCGGCATCTACGGCAACTCGAAGGACGAGGCCCTCTATCCCGCCTATTTCATCGACGACCAGAAGAAGCCGCTGACCGGCGCCGGCAAATACACCCTGCGCTTCGAGCCCGGGCAACTGCCGCCCGTCAACGCCTTCTGGTCTCTCACCCTCTATGAGCTGCCGTCCAGCCTGCTCTACGCCAATCCGCTTAACCGCTATCTCATCAACTCGCCGATGCTGCCGAACCTGAAAAAGGACGCCGATGGCGGTTTGACGCTCTATGTCCAGAACGAAAGCCCCGGTCCCGACAAGGAGGCCAACTGGTTGCCGGCTCCCACCGGCCCGTTCTTCATGGCAATGCGGCTCTACTGGCCGAAACCGGACGCCTTGGATGGCAAGTGGAAAGCCCCATCGCTGCAACACGTCAATTGAGCACCGAGGACCCTGACATGACAACATCTCGCATGGCCTTCGCTCTGACAGCGGCTCTCGTCGGCATCAACCCGTTGCAGGCGGCCGCCGCCGAGCCCGTTACGGTCGGCGTCGACAACTTCGTTCGCGCCGAGAGCGACATGTATCTGGCTTCCATGGTAAAGGACGGCGGCTTCGGCAAATTCGTGCACCGACGCGAACCCGCTTCGATCGACAATCAGACCGTCATTCGCCTCAATCGGGACACGCTCTATTCGTCGGCCGTGTTCGATCTCGATGCCGGCCCTGTGACCGTCACCATGCCGGACGCGGGAAAACGCTTTATGTCGTTGCAGGTGGTCAACGAAGACCACTATGTACCGGAGGTCGTCTACGGCGCCGGCGAAACCACGCTGACGAAAGAAAAGGTCGGCACGCGCTACGCCGTCGTCGGCGTGCGGACCCTCGTCGATCCCGCCGATCCGAAGGACCTTGCCGAAGTCCATGCGCTGCAGGACGCGATCAAGGCCAGCCAGCAGGCAGAAGGCAAGTTCGAGGTCCCGGCCTGGGATCCGGCAAGCCAGAAGAAGGTGCGCGAGGCGTTGCTCGCGCTCGGCGCCACCATGCCGGACTTCAAGAAGGCCTTCGGCACCAGGGAAGAGGTCGATCCGATTCGCCACCTGATCGGCACGGCGACCGGCTGGGGCGGCAATCCGGACAAGGACGCAACCTATCTCAACGTCACGCCGGCCAAGAACGACGGCAAGACGGTCTACAAGCTTACCGTCAAGGACGTGCCGGTCGATGCCTTCTGGTCGGTCAGCGTCTACGACGCGCAAGGGTTCTACGAGAAGAACCAATATGACGCCTACACCATCAACAACATCACTGCGAAGAAAGCTGATGACGGCAGCGTCTCGATCCAGTTCGGCGGCTGCGACGGCAAGATCGCCAACTGCCTGCCTGTGGTCGACGGCTGGAACTATACCGTGCGGCTCTACCGGCCCCGGAAGGAGATTCTCGACGGTTCCTGGCACTTTCCCGAGTCGCAGCCGGTGAACTAGGCTTCCCGTGTCGCGAATCAGGCAGCGGAGGCCGCGTGCATGGAATTCCAGGACGACGACCTTGCTGCATTTGCCGAACATGGCGCAGCGCCCCTGCCAACCGCAACTGTCGAGGGCCACGTCGAGCACAACGGCGCGCGCATCTGGTACGCGGCCTATGGCCGGGGCACCCCGGTGATCCTGCTGCATGGTGGCCTCGGCCATAGCGGCAACTGGGGCTACCAGGTGCCGGCGCTGCTTGCGGCCGGGCACCGCGTCATCCTGATCGACAGCCGCGGCCACGGCCGCAGCACCCGCGACACCAGGCCCTACACCTATGAGCTGATGGCGTCGGACGCGATCACCGTCATGGACCGGCTGGAGCTCGAGAAGGCGGCGTTTGCCGGCTGGAGCGACGGCGCCTGCATTGCACTCGTCCTCGCCTCGATGGAGCCGGAGCGTGCCGCCGGCGTCTTCTTCTTCGCCTGCAACATGGACCCGAGCGGAACCAAGGAAATCGAGCCGAGCCCGGCGCTCGACCGCTGCTTCGGCCGCCATTCGAGCGACTACAGACAGCTATCGGCAACGCCGGACGATTTCGGCGCCTTCGTCGACGCCGTCAGCGAGATGCAGAAGACCGAGCCGAACTACACCGCCGAAGAACTCGGCCGGATCCGCGTACCGGTCGCGATCGTCCAGAGCGAAAACGACGAGTTCATCAAGCGCGAGCACGCCGACTATCTGGCGCGCAGCATTCCCGGCGCCGAATTCATCCTGCTTTCCGGCGTCAGCCACTTCGCACCGCTGCAGCGGCCGGACCGCTTCAACGTCGCGCTCATCGGCTTTCTGGCAAGCCTTCCCGACTGACCGCATTCCCCGGGTGCGACGGCCTCCGTGCGAATGGACGGGCAAGACCGGCCCGTCTGTCTGCCGTCCGAGCGAGATTACTCCGCCGCCTCACTCTCCGGCATCGGCACGTAGTTGAGGATCGGCGACAGCCAGCGCTCGACCTCGCGCACCGGCATGCGCTTGCGTGTCGCGTAATCCTCGATCTGGTCGCGCTCCACCTTGGCGACACCGAAGTAATAGGCCTCGGGGTGGCCGATATAGAGGCCGGACACCGACGAACCCGGCCACATCGCATAGCTCTCGGTCAGGGTGACGCCGATCGCAGCTTCCGCATCGAGCAGCCGGAAGAGCGTCGCCTTTTCCGTATGGTCGGGCTGCGCCGGATAACCGGGCGCCGGACGGATGCCGGCATAGGGCTCGCCGATCAGATCCTGCGGCGTGAAAGTCTCGTCGGCCGCATAGCCCCAGAGTTCCTTGCGCACATATTCATGCATGCGCTCGGCAAAAGCTTCGGCAAAACGGTCGGCCAGCGCCTTGACCAGGATCGAGGAATAGTCGTCGTTGGCACGCTCGAAGCGCTCGGCAATCGCAACTTCCTCGATGCCGGCGGTGACGACAAAGCCACCAACATAGTCGTTGGAGCCGCTGTCGGCCGGAGCGACGAAATCGGAAAGGGCCACATTCGGGCGGCCGTCGCGCTTCGTCAGCTGCTGACGCAGCGTGAAGAAGGTCGCAAGCTCAGAAGCGCGATCCTCTCCGGTGAACAGCCGGATGTCGTCGCCGACGGTGCCGGCCGGCCAGAAGCCGACCACGGCCTTCGGCGCGAACCACTTCTCCTCAATGATCTGCGCAAGCATCGCCTGGGCGTCGTCGAACAGTTGCCGGGCGGCGGCACCTTGCGCCTCGTCCTCCAGGATCCTCGGATAGACGCCCTTCAGTTCCCAGGTCTGGAAGAACGGAGTCCAGTCGATATAGCGGGCAAGCTCCGCCAGATCCCAGCTCTCGAAGACCCGCGTGCCGAGGAAGGACGGCGCCTTGACCTGATGGGCAGCCCAGTCGATCTTGTGCTGGTTGGCGCGCGCCTGCGACAGCGGCAGCCGACGCTTTTCCGCCTCGTTGCGTGCATGTGCGTCGGCAACCTTGCGGTACTCCGCCCGGACCGTCTCAATGTAGTTGCCCCGCGCCTCCGGCGACAGGAGGCTCGAAACGACGCCGACGGCACGGCTGGCATCGGTGACGTAGACAGTCTGGCCACGATCGTAGCGCGGATTGATCTTGACCGCCGTGTGCACACGGCTGGTCGTCGCGCCGCCGATCAAAAGCGGAATGTCGAAGCCTTCGCGCTCAAGCTCGGAGGCGACGTGCACCATTTCGTCGAGCGACGGGGTGATCAAGCCGGAGAGACCGATGATATCGACCTTCCGCTCGCGTGCTACGTCGAGGATCTTCGCCGAGGGCACCATGACGCCGAGATCGATGATCTCGTAATTGTTGCAGGCAAGCACGACGCCGACGATGTTCTTGCCGATGTCGTGCACGTCGCCCTTGACCGTCGCCATCAGAATCTTGCCGGCGCTTTCGCGCGCTTCGCCGCCATTGGCAAGCTTCTCCGCCTCCATGTGCGGCAAGAGCACGGCAACCGCCTGCTTCATCACGCGTGCGGATTTCACCACCTGCGGCAGGAACATCTTGCCGGAACCGAAGAGGTCGCCGACGACGTTCATACCCGCCATCAGCGGGCCTTCGATGACGTGCAACGGCCGCGCTGCCTCAAGCCGCGCCTCCTCTGTGTCGGCCTCGATGTATTCGGTAATGCCGTTGACGAGCGCGTGTTCAAGACGCTTTGCCACCGACCATTCGCGCCAGGAGAGATCCTTCTCGCGTCCCTGCGAACCGCCCTGGCCGCGATAGCGCTCGGCGATTTCAAGCATGCGCTCGGTCGAATCGGTGCGACGGTTGAGCACCACGTCCTCGCAGGCCTCGCGCAGATCCGGGTCGATCGCGTCATAGACGGCGAGCTGGCCGGCATTGACGATGCCCATGTCCATGCCCGCCTGGATGGCGTGATAGAGGAAGACGGCATGCATCGCCTCGCGTACCGGCTCGTTGCCGCGGAAGGAGAAGGAAAGGTTGGAGACACCGCCGGAGATATGCACATGCGGCAGCGTGGCGATGATTTCGCGCGTCGCCTCGATGAAGTCGACGCCGTAGTTGTTGTGCTCCTCGATGCCGGTCGCCACCGCGAAGATGTTCGGGTCGAAGATGATGTCCTCGGGCGGGAAGCCGGCCTCTTCGGTCAGGAGCTTGTAGGCCCGGCTGCAGATCTCGACCTTGCGCGCCTTGGTATCGGCCTGGCCGACCTCGTCGAAGGCCATGATGACGACCGCTGCACCATAGGCGCGGCAGAGTTTCGCGTGGTGCAGGAAGGCCTCTTCGCCTTCCTTCATGGAAATGGAATTGACCAGGGGCTTGCCCTGAACGCATTTCAAGCCCGCTTCGATCACCTCCCATTTCGACGAGTCGATCATCACGGGCACGCGGGCGATATCGGGCTCGGAAGCGACGAGGTTCAGGAACTCGATCATCGCCTGCTTCGAATCGATCAGACCCTCGTCCATGTTGATGTCGATGATCTGGGCGCCGTTCGCCACCTGGTCGCGCGCGACATCGAGTGCGGCCGAATAGTCGCCGGCTGTGATCAGCTTGCGGAACTTGGCCGATCCGGTGACGTTGGTGCGCTCGCCGACGTTCACGAACGGAATGTCCGAGGTCAGCGTGAAAGGCTCCAGCCCGGAAAGCCGCATCAGTGGCTCGACCTTGGGGATCTCGCGCGGCGGGTGCTTGGCAACGGCTCTCGCGATCGCGCTGATATGAGCGGGCGTCGAGCCGCAGCAGCCGCCGACGACGTTGAGGAGGCCATCGCGCGCGAAGGCTTCCACCTGTGCTGCCATCTGCTCCGGCGTTTCGTCATACTGGCCGAACTCGTTCGGCAGGCCGGCATTGGGATAGGCGCAGACGAAGGTATCGGCGACACCAGAGAGCTCGTCGATATGGGCGCGCATGGCATTGGCGCCGAGCGCGCAGTTGAGCCCGATGGTGAAGGGATCGGCATGGCGAACGGAATGCCAGAAGGCTGTCGGCGTCTGGCCGGAAAGCGTGCGGCCCGAAAGGTCGGTGATCGTGCCTGAGATCATCACCGGCAGCTCGATACCCTTCTCGACGAAGACCTCCTTGGTCGCGAAAATCGCCGCCTTGGCGTTCAGCGTGTCGAAGATCGTCTCGATCAGGATGATGTCGGCGCCGCCGTCGATCAGGCCGCGGATCTGTTCGGCATAGGCGATCCTGAGATCGTCGAAGGTGACGGCGCGATAACCGGGATTGTTGACGTCGGGCGAGATCGACGCCGTGCGGTTCGTCGGCCCAAGCGCGCCGGCGACGAAGCGCCGGCGACCGTCTTCGGCCTCGGCACGCTTGGCGGCGCGGCGCGCCAGCCGGGCGCCGTCGCGGTTGAGCTCATAGACCATGTCCTCCATGCCGTAATCGGCCTGGGCGATGCGGGTCGAGGAGAAGGTGTTGGTCTCGAGGATGTCGGCGCCGGCGATCGCATAGGCGTAGTGAATGTCCTCGATCGCCTTCGGCTGCGTCAGCGTCAAAAGATCGTTGTTGCCTTGCTGGTGACAGGCACAGCCACCGAACCGGTCGCCACGGAAATGCTGCTCGATAAAGCCGAGCTGCTGGATCTCCGTGCCCATCGCGCCATCCATGATCAGGATGCGTTCACTCGCCGCCCGACGCAGCGCCTCTTTGATCTCGGAGCCGTCCGGCTTGGAGGAAACGTCACCGAAAAGGGCGCCGATGGCGGACATGGGAAATCTCCCGTTCTGAAAACGACAAACAATAAACGAGTCAATCACATAAAGATATCTTTATGTCAACATATGACGCGATCACATTTGGCCATCGGGACAAAGAAAATGGCCCGCCGCGATTGCGACGGGCCGTGACAAAAGGACCTGCTCCGGATCGGCAAATCAGAGCCGTGCCAGGCAATCCTCGGTTTCGTAGATGGCGCAGAGGATGTGATAGAAGCTGCTGGCCGGTGCAGGCTCGTCAACGAAGCTGCCATCGGCCTTCTGCTTGTCGCGCCAAAGACCGGCGACTGGCGTCTCCAGGAAAGTCTGAAGCGCTGCCGCCGCCCGCGCCGCCGAAGCGAGATAGCGCTCACGCTCGGCGCCGCTGGTCAGCGCCGCGAAACGAACCGCGGCCTTCAGCCACTCGGTCTGCGGCCAGAGCCGCGCAATCGGATCGGCCACCGAGAGATCGTCGAGAAGCGTCATGATCGCGACGTTGCGGTTCGCGCAAATGCCGTGCGCCTCGCCAATATTGAAGAGCCGCCGCGCTTTCACGATCGCCTCGGCGCTGCCGCGACGCTCTGCCCAGCGCAACAGCAGCCAAGCCCATTCGAAGAGATGGCCGGGCTCGACGATGCGGCCTTTGTCGCCGGCAATCGGCGCCCAGTCGTGATCGAAGAACTCACGCAGCACTCCGGTCTCAGCGTCGATGAAATGATCCATCGCCAGATCCGCAATCTCGTCGGCGAGATTGGCCCAGGCGACCTGATCGAAGCCCTCAACCGCCTCGCTGGCAAGGCACGCCTCGAAGAGATGCATGTGCGGATTGGAGCAAAGCGGCAGGCGCGAAGGGTTGTCTTCCTCGAAACCGGCAACGGGATGCTTGACGTGCGCCTCGATCCGAGACCGAAGGTCGTTGCTGCGTTCGATCATCTCCGCCTTTCGCGCCGGCACGACCTCGGCAAGGTAAGCGAAGGCGAGCAGCGCGAAGGCCTGATTGTAGAGATCGAAGGATCCGTCGAGCAAATTGCCATCCACATCGGCGAGGGCGCCGTAGAAGCCGCTCGGCTGCTTGAAGACGCGATCGAAATAGGCAAGTCCGCCTTCGGCCGCGCCGCGCCAATCGCCAAACCAGCCGCGTCGGCCGGCTTCCGAGAAGCAATAGACCTGTCGCGGCTGGACGCGCGAGCGCCGGTTGGCGCGCGTCGGCGCGCCCGCCATGTCGATCGTCTCAACGAAGCCGCCTGAGGCATCGACACCCTTGTCGCGCCAGAGCGGCAGGGCCTTGTCGGCCAGCCATTGCGACAAAATCTGGGACTGGGAGAAAATATCGCCTGCCAACACTTAGCCCTCGAGCTTCAACGCGTCGTGATCCTTGCCGAGCAAGGACGAAAGCGCTTCGACAACCATGTTGTGGTCCTCGCGCTGCGGCAGACCGGAAACCGTGACCGCACCGATGCAGCCGGTGCCTTTGACGAAGATCGGGAAGCTGCCGCCGTGGGCTGCATAGTCGGCATCGGCAAGCCCGAGTTTCGCCTGCAGGTTCGTCTGCGCCTTCGCGAGCTCGCGGCCGGTGGCATAGCTGCTCTTGAACAGCCGGAAAACCGTGTTGCGCTTGCGGCGCACCCAGTTCGGATTGTCGGGCGTCGCCCCTTCGAGCGCGGCGTAGAACACCTGCATCGAAAACAGCGTGATGTCGATGACCACACCGAGCTTGCGCTCGACCGCCATCTTGCGCAGCAGCGCGCCGAGCTCCCAGGCCGTTTCGAGGTCGAAGCGCTCGAACTGCAATTCCTGTTCCTGCCGCGCGATGCGGCCCAAGTCCTTGTCGACATTCATGGGTTCAGTCCTTCCAGAGCCAGGCTGCGCCGCGCACGCCCGAGCTGTCGCCATGCAGGGCCTTGCGGATGGGCGTTTCGAACGTGTCGCCGAAGAGATAGTTGACCACCCGCGGCGGCACGTCGTCATAGATTTCGTCGACATTCGACATGCCGCCGCCAAGCACGTAGACGTCGGGGTCGACGATGTTGGTGAGCAGCGCAAGGCTGCGCGCCAGCCGGTCGACGAAGCGCTCGTAGACGCCCGTTGCGACCGGATCGCCCGCCCGCTTCGCCTCGATGATATCGCGTCCGCGCCGCTCGACGCCCGTGGTAATTCGATAGTCGAGCTCGACGCCGGTACCGCAGGCATACATGTCGAGGCAGCCGTGTTTGCCGCACCAGCACTTATGCCCGGGATACTCGTCCCCGGTCATCCACGGCAGCGGATAATGGCCGATCTCGGCGGCAACGCCCTGGTAACCGGCATGCACCTTCTTGTCGATCGCAAGTCCCCCGCCATGGCCGGTGCCGACGATAACGCCGAAAACCACATGCGCGTCCCTGCCCGCACCGTCCACCGCTTCCGAAACCGCCAGGCAGTTGGCGTCGTTGGCGAGCCTGACCGGTCGGCCGAGCGCCGCCTCTAGGTCACGTCCGAGCGGCTTGCCGTTGATCAGCACCGCATTGGAATTGCGAACGATGCCAGTGCGCGGATTGGGGCTACCGGGAATGCCAATACCGATCGACCCCGTTTCGCCTGCCGTCTGCTCGGCGGCGGCAACGAGATCGAGAACGGCACGGATGCAATCGTCGTAGCCGCTGGTCGGGGTCGCGACGCGATGTCGGGCGCGCGTTTCGCCATCACGCCCGAGCGCGATGACTTCCATTTTTGTGCCGCCCCAATCTATTCCGATGAACATATGTGGATCAGGTCTCTGAAGAAGGTATCAAGGGGAGCGCCTGGCTCCTCAAGCCGACGCCTGCCTTGCTTAGCATTCGAAAGACCTGAAAGACCAGCCCCCGTTTCGTAATCGATTTCAACCCGAGGGGCCCCCGGCGACGCGCCGCCCTTTCAGGATAGCCGAAGCTCGGCACTGCCTGCATTTCCGCCGGTACTCATGCAAAAACACTTGGCGAAGAGGCCTTGCTTTTGTATGGGTGCTATCCAAGTGGTCCCGTAGCTCAGCAGGATAGAGCATCAGATTCCTAATCTGGGGGTCGCGCGTTCGAATCGCGCCGGGATCACCAATCTTCTCTACAACTTAGGTTGAATTTCACACTCGATCCCGTGCCCCACTGGTTTACCAGATTTACCAGCGTTTTCAGGCCTTTCCGAGTATTAGCGGGAATTCGTTGGCGCACGGATGGTGCACAACAGCTAACCGGAACGGCAACGCGCAGCGTTGAATATCAACGCTAACGCGCAGCGCCGCCAGGCAACAAACAATGGGAAATGAAGAGAGGCGCCATCAGGGCGCAAGGAAAGAGAAGCAGCCCGCGATATGAAGCCTTGCGAGCTACTCAGTGTTTTCAGCCGGCAGTCAGTATGCTCTCGCGCAGCAGAAGCGAGCTTTCGCTGCGCACGATTTTGGTCATTTCCGGAGGCAATTGGACCCACTCAGAGATTGTCGCGAGTTTCAGATCACCACGCTCGTAAGGCGAGATAATCTCTTCGCGCAGGCCGAAGGGGAACTAGATTGCGAGCGCCCGATATTTTGCCAGCTCGTCGAAAAACCACTGGATGTTCTCGCCGTTGGGTCTCTCAAATTTTCCGCCGGCGATCTTTTGCGCCAGACGAACAACGTGTTCGCGCGAACTGGTACAAATCGGCTCCCAATCGAAGACGTGGATCGGCTCTTTACAGCAGACGAACTTCTGCCACTCCAACGACTGCTGCAAACTTGCGCAGCAGGGCGAAATTGCGCACAGCGTTGCGGTCACGCACCCGGCGGCACCGTTGTTTCTACCGTCATCAGCATCCAAAACAAAAGGAGACGCCTTGAATCACACCAGATTCCTCGGCGTCAGACATGCGAAAATTTCATGCGTAACCCCTGCATGCAGGCCTCATGCGCAGCTTCGCAGGGATCAGCGGCGTCGGTCGCGTTGTTTGCACGCTATGGTTCGAAATCTGCTTCAAATGTGCAGTTACGGTCATAGTCGCCTGCATTTTTATTAGTAAATGTGAAAAAATCACAGGCTTTAGGAAGCGATTAGTTGACGGCTCCGACGACCCCGAAAAAAACGTGGCACCGGAGGGGGTTATCTTCGTCCCAGGGTATTTGTTTCTGCGGCGGCATCAGCGAGGCGCCGGCACTGAACGCGGCGCCCGCAACCTCTGCTTAGTAGAGGTCACGGAAGGACATGCCTAGCCTCGATATTGAGGAGTGAGTTATTGCTCGGCGGCTGGGCAAATACTTGAATCAACATTGGGAGACCAACATGAAAAAGTATCTTCAAACAGTTGCTATCTGCGCACTCGTAGCGGCGGGTTCCACGGCGTCAGCATTCGCCGACGGCGGTAAAATCGGCGGCGCTGGCGAAATTGGCGGCAAGAGCGACGGTTCGAAGGGGACCGGCGACAGAGGTGGAAGTTCAACTGAAAGTGGCGGCGGCAGCGAAAGTGGCGGCGGTAGCGAGAGCGGCGGTGGCAGCGAAAGCGGCGGTGGCAGTGAAAGCAGCGGCGGCAGCGAAAGCGGCGGCGGCAGCGAAAGCGGCGGCGGCAGCGAAAGCGGCGGCGGCAGCGAAAGCGGCGGTGGCAGCGAAAGCGGCGGCGGCAGCGAAAGCGGCGGTGGCAGCGAAAGCGGCGGTGGCAGTGAAAGCGGCGGCGGCAGTGAAAGCGGCGGCGGCAGCGAAAGCGGCGGTGGCAGTGAAAGCGGCAGTGAAAGCGGCGGCGGCAGCGAAAGCGGCGGCGGCAGCGAAAGCGGCGGTGGCAGCGAAAGCGGCGGCGGCAGTGAAAGCGGCGGCGGCAGTGAAAGCGGCGGCGGTAGCGAAAGCGGCGGCGGCACAGGCGTCGTGTCAACCGCGCGTTAAGCGGGACAGTCTGCTGGTAAGCAGACCAGCAGATCTCTACCGTGGCAGCGAGGGGCCTTTGCCCCTCGCTTTTTTTTCACAAGCGCCGTCAGCCGGCTATGCCGACTCAGCTGGCAATCTCAATTCAAGTGGACCGCGCGACGCACCCTCGGCAGCGTATTCCGACCGTCCACGACTCTTGATGGAGTATGTTGGCATTTGCTATCTCAATTCGGATATTTTCCGTCGGGTTCCGCTGATGATGCCTTCCTCGAAGGGAGCATAAATGGCGCACGACAAATCCAAAACGCCTGAAGCATAAGGGTTTAACTACACATTCCTAAGCTGGGGTCCCGCATCCGAATCGCAGCGGGATCACCATAAAAATCAAATAGATAGAATTCCAACCCTCCGAAACGTTCCCCCGGGCCGCTCCCCACTCGCGTTTAGGCGGCGCTCCATGCCCCGCCAGAAATGTGAGAATCCAGCCAAACGCGTTACTCTGGTGCACTCATGGTTCAGTTGCTCGTGACCTATATGGAAATGCGTGAACAGTCCGCGGGCGAAGCGCTTCCGCCACCGATCGAGCATGCAGCGGTCGCGCCCGAACGGCTGTATGCCGCCGCCTTTCTGCCGCTCTATCGCGCCGTCGGCGAACCGCTGCGCTGGGATCAGCGGTTGCGCATGCCCGCAGCCGATCTCGACTGTTTTCTACATAGCGCCTCGACCGGCCTCTACATTCTTCGGCTTGAGGGCCGCGCGGTCGGGCTCTGCGAATTCGATCGCGTCGATACGCCGGATGTCGAGCTCACCCATTTCGGCCTTGTACCGGAGGCGTATGGCAGGAAGCTCGGGCCGTTCCTTCTCGACAGGGCGCTTCGCGCCGTCTGGGAGGGCGGTGCGAAGCGCATCTGGCTGCACACCGACGAATGGGATCATCCCAAGGCGCAAGACACCTACCGCCGCGCCGGCTTCAGCGTATTCGCACAGAAGCTCGAAGAGGTCGAAGGCTAGCGAAGCGGCTGCCATGCCGGGCCACGCCAGGCTCTCAACGCCTGCAAGAAGACCTGTAACCGCGACGGCAGAAACCGCCGCGTCGGATAGACCGCATGCACAAAGACATCCGGCGCCGACCATCCTGGAAGCACACGCACGAGCTTGCCGCTCGCAAGCAGGCTGTCGCAGAAGATCGGCGGAAGCCGGCCGATGCCGTGGCCGCGCTCGGTGATAGCGCTGGCCGACTGGATATCGTGGACCGAGACGGCTCCGCTCACGGGAAGCCTGATCGATTCGTCCCCGTTGACGAGATGCCATTCGGTTTCATTGTTCCGGGCGTTGACCAGCACACAACGGTGGCCGCGCAGATCTTCCGGCGCGGAGGGCATGCCGTGTTCGTGCAGGTATTCGGGAGCAGCCACGAGGAAGTGGGTGCTCCTGCCGATGCGCTGGGCGACGAGCGACGAATCGCGCAATTCGCCAAACCGGACCGCGACGTCGATGTTTTCGGCAACGAGGTCCATGAACATGTTTGTGACCAAGAGGTCGACCTCGATCTCGGGGTATCTCTTCAGGAAACCGGACAGGAAATCAAAGAACGGCGGCTGCCCGAGAGTCATGGGGACAGTGATGCGCAAAAGCCCTTCGGGTTTTCTTTGCGCTTCGCTCAGGACCCGTTCGGCGTCGCGAAGCTGCTTCAGCGGTTCGCTGCACTCCGCGTAGTAAGCGCGCCCCTGGAGCGTGAGGCTCAGTTTGCGCGTCGTCCGCTGCAACAGAGTGACGCCCAGCTGCTCCTCAAGGGCCGTCACTTTGCGGCTGACGGTGGAGACCGGCATGCCGAGCGCGCGCGCCGCCCGACTGAAACTCTCGAATTGCGCTACGGCAGCGAAAACCGCGATATCGTTCAGATCGACCATGGCCACAATTTTTGCACTGATGGAAAAGTAATTCCAGATAATTTCATCTAATCGTGCAATCGCACCTCGACCATATTGATCCCACGAACGCAATCCAACCGTGGAGAGATCAAATGGCAAACAAGGTCGCCATCATCACCGGCGCGTCCCAGGGCATCGGCGCGGGCCTCACGAACGCTTTTCTCGCGCAGGGCTATAGCGTCGTCGCAACCTCGCGAAGCGTCAGCCAGTCCCGGGACATCGTCGAATCGGACCGGCTGGCCCGCGTCGACGGCGATATCGCCGATCCGGCCACGGCGAAACGCGTGGTCGAAACCGCGATCGACCGGTTCGGCTCGATCGATGCGCTCGTCAACAATGCCGGTATCTTCTTCACCAAGCCCTTCGTCGACTACACCGCCGAAGACTACCGCCAGCTGAGCGCCACGAACATCGAAGGATTCCTCCACACGACCCAGCTGGTCGTCAGGCAGATGCTGGCGCAAAAGAGAGGCGGCAGCATCGTCAGCATCACGACGCCGCTGGCCGATCGCCCGATCGCGGGCATGAACGCCTCCGTCGCGATGCTGACCAAGGGCGGCATCAATGCGATCTCGAAGAATATCGCCATGGAATATGCAAGGGACGGAATCCGCGTCAACGTCGTTGCCCCCGGCGTCGTCGACACCCCGCTACACAAGGACAACCCGAAGGATTTCCTCAACACGCTCTCGCCGATGCACAGCATCTCCAGCGTCGATGAGATCGTGGATGCCGTCCTGTTCCTGACCAGGGCGCCGCGCGTCACCGGAGAGGTGCTGAACGTCGACGGCGGCGCGCATTTGGGCAAATGGTAAGCCGCGCGCAAGCGCCCGCCGCTGGCGCAGAACAGCGGCTGAATGAACTCGGCATCGCGCTGCCTCCTCCAGCGGCACCGTTCGGCAACTATGTCGAAGGGGTCAGGATCGGCAAGCTGCTCTATCTGAGCGGCATGCTGCCGGTGATCGACCGCAAGCCGCAGGTCGTCGGCCGGCTTGGGGTCGAATTAACGGTCGATGAGGGACGGCGCGCCGCGGAAATCGCTACCCTGAGCGCACTCTCGGCGATCAGGGCCGAACTCGGTTCGCTCGATAGGGTCACCGCCGTCGCCAAGCTCGGCGTCTACATCGCAACATCAGGCGATTTCCGCGATCATCCCGCGGTCGCCGATGGCGCTTCCGACCTTCTCGCCAAGGTCTTCGGTCCAGAGCTTCTCTCGGGCCGCATCGTTCTTGGCGTCGCCAGCCTTCCTCTGGGATTGCCGGTCGAAATCGAGCTTTTGGTCGAAGTGGCAGATTGAGACCATCGGTCGGCGGCGATCCGGGCCGCCGACTTTCGGGAAGGAAGTCAGTTCGTCATTTGCCTGTCACGAACAGAAGCTATTGAACAGTCACACCTTCTTGATGACCACGGATGAACTGGCGTCGATCGAAGGTGATGAGGAAGGTCGGGTTTGCCCCGGCCTTTTTTGTTTTGGCCGTTGCCTAAAGTGTCGTCGCAGCCTGCTCCGGTCGGTACCGTTCCCGTCCCATTCCCACGACCGCTCGAACGGCCAGAATTGAAACCACAGCGACCATCGCTCCGGCGATCACATCACTCAAATGATGCCCACCCTCTGGCAGCGTACCGATGATCATCACTGCGTTCAAAACAGCGATCGGGCCGGCGGCCCAGCGAACGCTGCGCAGGGAATAGACAACCATGATTCCAAGGGCCGTATGGTAGGAGGGGAAAGTCACAAGGCCTTGCGCATTCCCGACGAACAGGTTGAAGTTGTCCCCCGACCTCAGCCTCAGCAGTTCGGAGTAGTGCCACATCCCGGCTCGTGCCGTAAACGCGTCGAAGGTTTCGGGCGGCGGATCGAAATAGGCATAGGCGCCCGCGGCCGGAAACATCGCCATCAACAGGCCGGTAAACACCGAGGAAACCGCAAGCAGCGCGATGAACTCCAAAGCTTTGTCCGCTCGCCGAGCCGCACTGTACAAGAGAAACAGCGCAATCACCTGAGGTGTCAGACTGTGATAGGCAATTACCAATGCCCATGCGACCGGCGGAGACCCGTTCGTCGTCTCCAGAAATGAACGCCAATCGAAGCCTAGCGCCGCGTCGAGTGCCGCCAATTTGCCATCGACCAGGGGGACCTGGGTCGCCGAAGCCAAATACATGAAGATGGCACTGACGAAGCCGAGTGGCAGAAAGATCGTGGAAACCACGACCAGCACAATGAGGCGGTCCGCAGCCCATCGCACCGGCCGCCCACGATCTTTCATCGCGCAAGCGGTAGAGAACAAGCCTGCCGATCAGATAGGCAGCCAAAGCGGCCGACGCCGCCTTCGCAAGGTGACCAAAGTTTCGCGGATCAAGGCTGATTGTCGAAAATGGCAGCCACACAACATCGATCGCCGCGAACAAGACAGTCACGGCAACGATGATCGAAACCAAACGACGATTAGCCCCCATATCGACATAGAACCATTCTTTGCCGATACCGGCAATACTTGGTTCAACTCGAGCGAGGCCGCGTCACTGCTTTCTCAGATAGAGATCAACCACGAGCAGGTTTAGACAAAATCGGCCCGGAATCACAGCGTTCGCAGCACTTCAATCATCCGGCCGGCAGACGCGCAGGCGGTGACCATCCAGGTCAAGCGCGACGAAGGTGCGACCGAAGACGGCCGTTTTCAGCTCCTGCTCGATTGTAAGCCCCCGCTCCTGCCAAGCGGCATAGAGCCGCTCGACCTCGGCATCGTCCTGCACCATGAAGGCGATTTCCGAGCGATGGCCCGTGCCGGAGGATACGAAATCCCTCGCCGCCGTGGACCAGAGACTGAAGGTTAGGCCGTCTTCCAGTTCGAAGGCGACATAGCTTGGAAAGGCGGCGGCGGGCTCGCGATCGAGCAGGTCGGTGTAGAAGCGTGCGCTCGCCAGCGGGTCTTCGACATAAAGCAGGATGAGATTTGGTGACAGCATGGTCGGGTCTCCCGTTTCGATGACGCGACCCTAGGCATAACGACTGTCAGCTTCCGTCAGTATCGACCGACCGCGCAAAGAAAAACCGCCGGTACATCGGAGCCGGCGGCTTTCACATTGGTTGGGAACGAGGCGCGTCAGAAGACGGCCAGGTACTTCAACAGAGAGATGATGCCGATGATGATCACGATGATCTGGACGATCTGTTTGGCGCGCGCGTCGAGCGGCAGCCGCTGGACGAGATAGAGCACCAACACGATGACAAGGAACGTAATCAGGATTCCGATAAGCAGCCCCATGGATCAACTCCCTTTTCACAACGACAGCGCGACAGCGCCGGGATTGTAACTATGAAGCGAGGGCAAAAGTTCCGATTCTCCCGGAAACTTCTTTAGCCGGGTTGGAAAGCGCGCCTAAAGACGTTGCCGGGCAGGCTGCGCGTCAAGGCGCGGGCTTGCAGGCGACGCCCTGGTCTTCTTCGCCCTTCGTCGCGTCGAAAAGCGTCGCTTCGTCGCCCTTGGTCCACCAGATGTACTGGCCGCCGGCATACTTCGCGCCCGAAGCGGCAATCACGTTGGAGGCGACGACAAAGGTACCGTCGATCGTGAAAGTCACCAATGAAACCGGGCCGGCATTGATGTATTCCGCTTCGACGGATTTGCCGCCGCAATCATAGCGCATCGATTGCCGATCCACCGCACCGGCCCCCGGAACGCGGAACGTCACGTCGGCTCCTTCGGAACCAGCCGATATCAACGCCAGTTTGATCGCGGTTCTGCCCTCCGCCTTGTTGAGCACCAGCTTCGATCCCTCGACTGCCCAGAAGAGTTCGCTGCCAAGCGCCTCCAGGAATTTCTGCTCCTGGGTCATCGCCGCCGGCACGCACATCTTGCGTGTCGATGCGGCCGGGCCGAAGGTGATCGTCGTGCCCGACAGACTGAAGGTGCCGGTGAAATGGTTGCAGCCGGCCATGCCGCCATAGGTGCCGTCCTCGCGGATTTCCAGCGTCGATTGCAGATCGTCGATCACGCCGCCGCCACCGATATCCTCGGCAAGCCAGGTGCCGACGAGCTGCGGCGGAACGTTTTCGGCTGCAACCGGCTGCATCGAGGCCATCTCGATGGTCACGCAGGCGCAGGAAACGGCGGTAATGATCTTCAGCATCGCGAACTCCTTCGGACTCCGACTCAAAGCAGTCCGATTCTTAGCCCGTGGGCGACACGGATTGAAGACCGCGCCCTTGTTGCCGGCGGAATTCGCCTGTAGAGCCTAGCAAACAACATAAAAAACTCGGATCGATCTCGCGAAGATCACGTGTCCGCAGCGCAGGCTGCGCCGGGCATCCCGTCCGAAAAGAAGAACATGGGTATTGGCATGGCATCCCGCGACAGTGCGAAGCGCCGACTGACGATCCTCGGATCGACCGGTTCGATCGGCACCAACACGCTCGACGTCATCGAGCGCCTTGGCGGTCGCGAGCGCTTCGACGTCGTCGCGGTCACCGGCAACGGCAACATTCCGCTGCTTGCCGAACAGGCCGTGAAGGTTGGCGCAGAACTCGCCGTCACCGCCAACGAAAACCAATACGAAAACCTGAAGGCGGCCCTTGCCGGCACCGGCATTGCCGTCGCCGCCGGCAAAAGCGGTCTGATCGAGGCAGCCGAACGCGACGCCGATTGGGTGATGGCGGCGATCGTCGGCAATGCCGGCCTCGCTCCCACGCTGGCAGCCGCCCGCCGCGGCGCCGATATTGCACTCGCCAACAAGGAGTGCCTGGTTTCCGCCGGAAGCCTGTTCATCGACGCGGTGAAGACGGGCGGCGGCCGCCTGCTGCCGGTCGACAGCGAACACAACGCCATCTTCCAGGTGCTCGAGGAACATCAGCGCCACGCGGTCGAGCGCATCATCCTGACGGCGTCTGGTGGCCCCTTCCGCACCAAGTCGCTCGAGGAGATGCGGCATGTAACCGCCGATGTCGCCCGCGCCCATCCCAACTGGTCGATGGGCCTCAAGATCTCGATCGACAGCGCCTCGATGTTCAACAAGGCGCTGGAGATGATCGAAGCGAAGCACCTCTTCGCCCTCAAACCGGAACAGGTCGAGGTGATCGTGCATCCGCAGTCGGTGATCCACTCGATGGTCGGCTATACCGACGGATCGGTGCTGGCGCAGCTCGGCTGCCCGGACATGCGCACCGCCATCGGCTATGCGCTTTCCTATCCGAGCCGCTGCAGCCTGCCGATCGAGCGGCTCGATTTCGCCAAGCTGTCACGCCTCGATTTCGAAGCGCCGGACGAAGTGCGCTTCCCGGCAATCCGGCTGGCGCGCCGGGCGATGGTCGAGGGCGGCGTGCAAGGGGCGGTGCTCAACGGCGCCAAAGAAACGGCGCTCGACGCCTTCATCGCCGGACGCACCGGCTTTCTCGCTATGGCGGACATCGTCGAAAAGGTCATGGACAAGCTCGCCGACCTGCCGGCCGCCGCAACCATGGGCGATGTTTTCGCCGCCGACGAAAAAGCCCGGCAACTGGCGGCCGGGCTCCTTCAGTAACTCAGAGTTTTCGACCGGTGCACCAGGCGCCGGCGAGGTCGGCCTTACGCCACCGCCCGGGCCAGCGCACAGCGCGACCACAGCGAATGCAGCGCGCCGACGAGGTGATCGATGTCAGCATCCGAGTGCAGCGGCGTCGGAGTGATGCGCAGGCGCTCGGTCTTCTTGGGCACCGTCGGATAGTTGATCGGCTGCACGTAGACGCCGAAATTGTCGAGCAAGAGGTCCGAGATCCACTTGCACTTGGCGGCGTCACCGACCATGACCGGCACGATATGGCTTGGGTTCGGCATATGCGGAATGCCACGCTGGTCGAGCAGCGAACGCAGACGACGGACGCGCTCCTGGTGCGCGAAGCGTTCGACCTGGCTTTCCTTCAGGTGGCGGATCGAGGCGAGCGCACCGGCGGCAAGCGTCGGCGGCAACGCCGTGGTGAAGATGAAGCCGGAGGCAAACGAGCGGATGAAGTCGCAGAGCGCCGCAGAGCCGGTGATGTAACCGCCCATGACGCCGAAGGCCTTGCCGAGCGTGCCTTCGATCACCGTCAGGCGATGCATCAGGCCTTCGCGCTCGGCAATGCCGCCGCCACGGGGGCCGTACATGCCGACGGCGTGCACTTCGTCGAGATAGGTCATGGCGCCGTACTTGTCGGCGAGGTCGCAGAATTCCTTGATCGGCGCGATGTCGCCGTCCATCGAATAGACGGACTCAAACGCAATGATCTTCGGCGCGCGCGGATCGGCGGCAGCGAGCTTGGATTCGAGGTCGGCCACCGAATTATGCTTGAAGATGACGCGTTCGCACTTGGAGTGACGGATCCCCTCGATCATCGAAGCGTGATTCCCGGCGTCCGAGAAGACGATGACGCCAGGAATCTTCGAACAGAGCGTGCCGAGTGCTGCCCAGTTGGACACGTAGCCCGAGGTGAACAGCAGGGCCGATTCCTTGCCGTGCAGGTCCGCGAGCTCGCGCTCAAGCAGGACGTGGTAGTGGTTGGTACCGGAGATGTTGCGGGTACCGCCGGCGCCGGCGCCGCATTCGTCGATGGCGCGCTTCATCGCCTCGGTGACGATGGAATGCTGGCCCATGCCGAGATAGTCGTTCGAACACCAGACGGTGACTTCCTGAACGCCCGCAGCCGTGTGGCGCGCTGCCTTCGGGAAGTTGCCGCGATGACGGGCGAGGTCTGCGAAAACCCGGTAGCGGCCTTCCTGATGCAGCCCGTCCAGCTCGTTCTTAAAGAAATTGTCGAAATCCATCATTTTCTCCAGTGCCCGGTCGCTTTTCTTCAATCAAAGCGACCTGGGGTCAACCTCGGAATGCTCGGCATCTGCCAACTGCGGCAAAAGGCCCCTGAAGCGCTGCGTGTCCAATGAATGCATCCGGAATGATCTAGCATTTTCGGACCGAAGCATCTTCGCTGCTTTCACTGAAACCGTTTCAACCTGGAGCGCCCTAGTTTTGAAACATTCCAAAGAAAGCCTTAGCGCATGTTCATCTCTTCAAGCTTGATCGAAGTCAAGCAAGGATGAAAAAAGGACGGCCGAAGCCGCCCCCTTTTTTTGCTGTTTGGCGACACCGCATGCCGGTCAGGCCGCTGCCACGGCGCGCTTGGCCATGACCTTCACCAGATTGGCGCGGTAGGCCGCGTCGGCGTGAATGTCGGAGAGCAGCTCCGAGGCATCGACGCTGACATTGCTGAGCGCGTCCGGCGACCAGTTGGCAACCAGCGCCGCTTCCATATCGCCATGCCGGAACACCCCGTTCGCTCCCGCTCCGGTTACGGCCACCCGGACGTCGCCATCGTCTCGTCGCGCGACGAACACACCGGTCATCGCGTAACGCGACGCCGGATTGGCGAACTTCTGGTAGGCGGCCTTGGCAGGCGCATCGAAGCTGATGGCGGTGACGATCTCGCTGTCGTCCAGCGCCGTTTCGAACAGGCCGGTGAAGAAATCATCCGCCGCGATCTCGCGCCTGTTGGTCACGATCGTCGCGCCGAGCGCCAGCATCGCCGCCGGATAGTCGGCCGCCGGGTCGTTGTTGGCAATCGAACCGCCGATCGTGCCCATGTGCCGCACATGCGGGTCGCCGATATGGCTGGCAAGGCTGCAGATCGCCGGACAGACGGCTTTGAGCGCCGCCGACGACGCCACGTCAGAATGTGTCATGGCCGCGCCGATCCGCACTGACCGGTCGTTGACCGTGATGCCCTGCATCTCGGCGATATGCCGGAGATCAATGAGATCGCTCGGTGCCGCCAGCCGCTGCTTCATCGTCGGGATCAGCGTCATGCCGCCGGAGACATACTTGCCTTCGCCGGCCGCTTCCATCTGCTTGACGGCATCCTGAACTGAGGACGCCCGGTGATATTGGGTCTCGTACATGAGGGTGTCCTCCCGTTCACTTGGCCGCGTGCGCTGCCGCCCACACCTTCTGCGGTGTCGCTGGCATGGTAAGCGCGTTGTTGCCGATGGCGTCGGTGATGGCGTTGATCAGCGCCGGCGGGGAGCCGATCGCACCGGCCTCGCCACAGCCCTTGATACCCAGGGGGTTGTTCGGGCACGGCGTGTTCGAGGTCGAGACCTGGAACGACGGCAGATCGTCGGCACGCGGCATGGCGTAATCCATGTAGCTTGCCGTCAGCAGCTGGCCTGAGGGGTCGTAGTGCACCCCTTCGAGCAGCGCCTGGCCGATGCCCTGGGCGATGCCGCCATGCACCTGCCCCTCGACGATCATCGGGTTGATGATGTTGCCGAAGTCGTCGGCGGCAACGAACTGGACGATCTTTGTCCGCCCCGTATCGGGATCGACCTCCACCTCGCAGATGTAGCAACCGGCCGGGAAGGTGAAGTTGGCCGGATCGTAGAAAGCCCCTTCCTTCAGTCCGGGCTCCATGCCCGCGGGCAGGTTGTGGGCGGTGTAGGCGGCAAGCGCCATCTGGAACCAGGGCACCGCCTTGTCGGTGCCGGCAACCTTCAACTCGCCATTTTCGATGACGATGTCGCTCTCATCTGCCTCCATCAGATGCGCGGCGATCTTCTTTGCCTTCGCCTCCACCTTGTCGAGTGCCTTGACGACGGCGGACATGCCGACGGCACCGGAGCGCGAGCCGTAGGTGCCCATGCCCATCTGCACCTTGTCGGTATCGCCATGCACGATGTTGACGCTGTCGATCGGCACGCCGAAGCGGTCGGCGACAAGCTGGGCAAAGGTCGTCTCGTGGCCCTGGCCGTGGCTGTGCGAGCCGGTCAGCACTTCGATCGTGCCGACCGCATTGACCCGCACCTCGGCCGATTCCCACAGCCCGACGCCGGCCCCGAGCGAGCCCACCGCTGCCGACGGCGCGATGCCGCAGGCCTCGATGTAGCAACTCATGCCGATGCCGCGCTTCATGCCGCGGCGATCGGCTTCCGCCTTGCGGGCGGCAAAGCCGTTCCAGTCGGCCGCCTGCATCGCTGCGTTCAGCGACGCTTCGTAGTCGCCCGCGTCATAGTTCATGATCACGGGCGTCTGGTGCGGGAAGGAGCGGATGAAGTTGACCCGCCTCAGTTCCGCCGGCGAGACCCCGAGTTCGCGCGCCGCCGTCTCCATGGTGCGTTCGAGCAGATAGGTCGCCTCCGGTCGCCCGGCGCCGCGATAGGCATCCACCGGTGCGGTGTTGGTGTAGACCGTGCGCACATTCGCGTGGATCGCCGGGATGTCGTACTGGCCGGAAAGCAGCGTCGCATAGAGATAGGTCGGCACCGCCGAGGAGAAGAGCGACATATAGGCGCCGAGATTGGCGATCGTGTCGACCTTCAGCCCGATGATGCGATTGTTCGCATCGAAGGCCATCTTCACCGTCGACACATGGTCGCGGCCATGCGCGTCGGTCAGGAACGCCTCGGTTCTGTCGGAGGTCCATTTGACCGGCACGCCGGTGCGCTTCGACGCCCAGAGACAGACGATCTCCTCCGGATAGATATAGATCTTCGAGCCGAAGCCACCGCCGACATCGGGCGCGATCACCCTGAGCTTGTTTTCCGGCGCGACATTATAGAAGGCGCTCATCACCAGCCGCGCCACATGCGGGTTCTGGCTGGTGGTGTAGCAGGTGTAGTGGTCGTCGCCGGCGTCATAGATGCCAAGTGCGGCCCGCGGCTCCATCGGATTGGGCGAGAGCCGGTTGTTGTGGATCGTGACCTCGGTGACATGCGCAGCGGTTGCGATCGCCTTGTCGGTCTCCGATTCGTCGCCGATCTGCCAGTCGAAGATCAGGTTACCGGGCGCTTCCGGATGAAGCTGTGGCTGCCCCGCCTCAAGCGCTTTCGACGCATCGATCACGACGGGAAGTTCCTGGTAGTCGACGACGACGGCCTCTGCCGCGTCACGCGCCTCGGCCACGCTGTCGGCAACCACGATCGCCACGGCGTCACCGACATAGCGCACAGACTCATGCGCGAGCGGCCGCCAGGCGCCCATCTTCATCGGCGTTCCATCCTTGGAGTGGATCATCCAGCCGCAGATCAGGTTGCCGATGCCATCGGCGAGAATCTGCTTGCCGTCGAGCACGTCGATGACTCCAGGCATGCCCTTGGCCGCAGACACATCCACCTTCAGAATCTTCGCGTGCGCATGCGGGCTGCGCACGAACACTGCATACTTCATGCCCGGCACGGACATGTCGTCCGTATAGCGGCCCTTTCCGGTCAGGAACCGCTTGTCTTCCTTGCGCGCCACCCGCGCGCCGATGCCTTCAACGCCCATTGCCTATCTCCTCCCGAGATATCCAGCGACAGTCCTTCGATGACATGCCTTCGGGGCGAGGTCCCGCCCCCAAATCTAACGCTATTCTGCGGCCACGCGGGCGCCGCTCATCTCGGCGGCAGCGGCGAGGATCGCCTTGACGATATTGTGGTAGCCGGTGCAGCGACAGATGTTGCCTTCGAGCTCGGCGCGCACCGTCGCCTCGTCCAGTTGGCCCTGGTGCCTGCGGATCATGTCGACGGCCGTCATCACCATGCCGGGCGTGCAGAAGCCGCATTGCAGGCCGTGATTGGCCTTGAACGCCGCCTGCACCGGATGGAGTTCGCCGTCCGCCGCCAACCCTTCGATGGTGGTGATCGTGGATCCGGCCGCCTGTGCGGCGAGGATGGAACAGCTCTTGACCGATTTTCCGTCCATATGGATGACGCAGGCGCCGCACTGCGACGTGTCGCAGCCGACATGGGTACCCGTCAGTCCGAGATTTTCGCGTATGAATTGCACCAGCAAGGTGCGGTCGTCGCAATGACCGCTCACCTGACGGCCGTTGACCGTCATTGTTACTTTCGCCATTTCGCTCCTCCGGGGTCGGTCAATGCCAACACGAGCGCGGCCGAAAAGTCGGGTGAGATGGTTCACGCGACTAGGGTACGCGCCAACTGATATCGATGCCCGTCGCCCACGGATCCGCTCCTCCGGATGTCGCAGGCTTGTTTGTATCATTTGTCTTTTTTTGGAATGCCGCAACCGCTACCGCCCGCCGGACGACAATATTTTTCCACGCGGGTTGTATCTCGCGGAACTGAGCCTTCATGTCCCGTTCAGGAACGATATCATTATCTTGCGCGCCGGAAGAAGCCGCAGGTCCCCCGTAGACTTTCAATAGGGACCGCGTATTTTCCGAACTGCAAGTTCAGGTGGAGCGGGATGTTCCCGGCTTCGCCATCATCCACGGGACGGACTGAGCGCTAGGCTTAAGATCCGTAGAGATCGGAGAGAACAATATGAAGAAAGCCATCGCACTTGTGCTGGTCGCCCTGTCGGTCGCAAGCTGCACCCAGACGGAAAAAGGCGCCGGCATCGGTGCCGTTTCCGGCGCGATCATCGGCGGCGCTGTCACCGGCGACGTCCGTGGCGCAGCGGTCGGTGCGGCCATCGGCGGCGTTTCCGGCGCAGTCATCGGCAACGTCACCGAGCAGCCTGGCCAGTGCTACTACCGCGACCGCTATGGCCGCCGTTACATCGACTCCTGCCCGCGCTAAGGCGTAGCGAAGACGGTCATCCTTCGGCGTAACGCAAGCTCTCCGTAGGATCCAATTACCCCCTTATGGCGCAAAGCCTGAGGGGGTTTTTCGTTCCGGGCGCGCGGCGAAGCTAGGCATACCCCCAAGAAATGATCCGACGCGCGCAAACCGGGTGGTTATCGGCCGCGCAAATCCGTCTGCTGCCTCGAAGTATCATCCATCGAGGCCGTCACATGTCGAAATTACCCGGCAATCCATTGCCCCCAGCCTTCAAGCGGATCGGCTGGTCCAATCTTTTTGCGCAATTCTCGGAGCAGATGGCGCTGGCTGCCGCTCCGCTCGCCGCGGTGCTTCTGCTCGCAGCCGGTCCGGCGGAAACCGGATGGCTGCAGATGGCCCAGACACTTCCGTTTCTCCTACTCGCCATTCCGGCCGGGCTCGTCGCCGATCGCGCCTCGCGACTGAGGCTGATGGTCTCCTCGGAAATGCTGCGCGCGCTGTCGCTGGTCGCCACGCTGCTTCTGATGGTCAGCGGCCTGTTGACCCTGCCGCTTCTGGCCGTGATGGGTTTCGTCGGCGCCATCGGCACCGTTTGCTACAATGTCGCTGCCCCTGCCCTTATCCCGGCGATCGTTCCCCGCGCCCAACTGGCCGACGCAAATCGTTGGCTGGAGCTCGCCCGCAGCCTTGCCTATTCGGGCGGGCCGGCGATCGGCGGCGCGATCGTCGCATGGACGGGCGCATCCGTGGCCTATGTCGCTGCCACATGCCTGTCTCTTCTCTCGGTCATCCTGCTTGCCGGCGTTAGCGAGCAGCACCAACCCGCCGCGGCAAAACGCAAACTTCTACAGGATCTGGTCGAAGGCGCACGGTTCCTTGCCGGCCATTCGCTGCTCAGGCCCATTCTCGTGACTGCCGTCGTCTTCAACACGGCATGGTTCGTGCTGCAGGCGGTCTATGTCGCTTATGCCATTCAAACCCTCGGCCTGACGGCGACAGGCGTCGGCATCACGCTCGGCATCTATGGCGCCGGCATGATGATCGGCGCATTCGCCGCGCCCGCCATTGCGCGCCGTGTCCCCTTCGGCGTGATGATTGCGCTTGGTCCGCTCGACGGGTTGGCAGCCGCCGCCGTGATGCTCTCGACGATCTGGATGCCATCCGGCGTTCTTGCCGGCTTGAGCTTCTTCCTCTTTGGCGCAGGGCCTGTGCTCTGGTCGATCGCCACCCTCACCTTGCGCCAGGCCGTCACGCCGAATGCGATGCTGGGCCGGGTTTCCGCCTTCATCACCACGGCCACGTTCGGCGCGCGGCCGATCGGCGCAGCGCTGGGTGCCGCCGTCGCCACGCGTTTCGGCGTCGGGGCATGCCTGGCGGTTGCCGCAACGGGTTTCCTGGTCCAGTTTCTCGTCATCATAGCCTCTCGCGTGCCGCAGTTGCGCGCACTGCCGGAAGCCGCATAGGCCCGGCGAACCGTAGGCAAGGCCAGTCAAGCGCCCTGCAAAACGCCGGCGCGGCTGGCTGGCAACCGCCCGTCCGGAGCCTATGGTTGTGCTGCGTCGACAACATTTCGGAGCTTTTTCCAGGAAATCGGCACCGAAAATCGGCATCAGGGGTGGATGCAGCCGGCTGTCATCGTTAACAGATGGAAAACCTTAGGCATGCGATAGTGACCCGGCCGCATATGCAGGCAGTTTGTATTGGGTCGCCTGAAGACGGGATGCGGAAGCGAATGTCCCCACCACGGTCGAGTATTGCGTACTGGAAGGCCGCAACTGCGCTTGCAGTCGCCTTCTCGTTTGCGCTCGGCCCGATTTCCGCGAAAAGCGCCCATGCCTTCAAGCTCTTCGGCATGAAGTTCTTCGAGAGCGACGAAGAGGAAGCGTCGGTCATCGATCCGGTCAACTACACCCTCACCTTCGACGCCGGCACCGAAGACAAGGAACTGAAGGAAGCGCTGGAAAACAGCTCCCAGCTCGTCCAGGGCCAGGAAAAGCCGGTCTCCGGCGATCTCGGTCTTGCCATCCGCGCCCGCGACGATCGCGACCGGCTGCTCGCCGCGCTTTATGAAAAGGCCCGCTACGGCGGCACCGTGGCCATTCGCGTCGACGGCCAGGACATCGACAGCCTGCCACCGGATCCCGCCTTCCCCGATGGGCAAGCGATCCCGGTAACCGTCACCGTCACGCCCGGCCCTGTCTTTACGGTCGGTTCCGTCACGTTCGAAGGTGATGCGGCCGGCTTCAATGCTGATAACTATGGCCTGCCTGCCGGCGCACGCGCCGATTCGACCCTGATCATCAAGGCTGGCGAAAAGGTCGTGAACGACCTGCGCGAGCAGGGCCGGCCGCTCGCCAAACTCACGGAACGCAGCGCCGTCGCCAACCACGCCAATTCCACCGTCGACGTCGTCATCGGCGCAAGCGGTGGGCCGGTCGCGCCTGTCGGCGATGTCAGCGTATCGGGAACCAAGACCGTCGATCCCGCTTTCGTGCGCGACTATTCGCGCCTCAACGAAGGGCGACCCTATTCGCCCGAGGATATCCGCAAGGCCTCCGAGCGCCTGCGCCAGCTCGGCGTGTTCTCAAGCGTGACGATCAAGGAAGCCAACACGCTGTCGCCCGACGGATCGATCCCGATGAAGATCGAGGTCTCCGAAGGCAAGCATAAATATTTCGGCTTCGGTGCCCAGGTTTCGACCACCGATGGTCTGGGGCTCTCGGGCTATTGGGGACACCGCAATCTCTTCGGGCGGGCGGAATCGCTGCGCATTGAAGGCTCGATCGACCGCATCGGCGAGACGAAGGAACTGGACAGGCTCGACTATTCGGTCGGCATCCTCTTCGCCAAGCCCGGCGCCTTCGGCCCCGCATCGACCTTTACCGCCAGCGTCAAGGCCAACATCCAGGATCCGGACGCCTACCGCGCCAAGATCCTGACGGGTGCTGCCGGCGCGACATTCGAACTTTCGCCGACCGACACCGTCTCCGGTGGCGGCGAGCTGAGCTGGGCCAACATCGACGACGCCTTCGGCTCGAATTCCTACCTGACCGCCGCCATTCCGCTCGAATATGTGCGCGACACGCGCGACGACAAGCTGAACGCGACCGACGGCTACCGGGCGATGATCAATGCCAAGCCGAGCTACGAGATCAAAGGCCAGACCTTCTTCTCGTCCTTCGAAGCGTCGGCATCCGGCTACCATGCGCTCGGCGACGAGAAGCGTTTCGTTCTCGCCGGCAAGGTCGGCGCCGGCATGCTCGTCGGCGGCAGCGGGCTTGAGGATATCCCGGCAAACCGTCGCTTCTATCTTGGCGGTGGCGGTTCCGTGCGCGGCTACTCCTACCAAGAGATCGGCCCGCGCAACGCCGACAACGAGGAGACCGGCGGGCGCTCCTATGTCAACGCCTCGCTCGAAGCCCGCATCGCGGTCACCGACACGATCGGCGTGGTGCCGTTTATCGATGTCGGCACAGTGTCGGCGAAAACGACGCCCGATTTCTCCGACATTCGCGCCGGCGCCGGCATCGGCCTGCGTTATGCCACGCCCTTCGGCCCCATCCGTCTCGACTTCGCCGTGCCGCTCAACAAATATCCCGGTGGCACCAAGTACGGCATCTATGCCGGTATCGGCCAATCGTTCTGAGGAGGGCCGTTTCTCCAGCAAGAACCGGCAAATTGCCGTCATTGCGCGATAGTTTCTCCCTGCGGCGATTCCGCTGCCGCGCAACTTGCGTTATGGGTAGATCATGAATCAGGTCGTCCGCTTCCTTCGCGCGACGCTGCGCTATGGCTTCTATCTGCTTAGCGTGATCGCGGTCGCTGCCCTCCTTCTCGTCGCCTTCGTGGGCTTCACGACACCCGGCGCCCGCCTCGTTGCCTGGGCAATCGAAAAGTATGCGGCAACGCCGGACCAGATCGTGCGGATCGCCGATCCGAGCGCGCTGCTAACCGGGGAGTTTACGGCCGGAAGCATCACGCTCTTCGACGGCGAAGGCGTCTATGCCGAGGTGCGCGACCTCAAGCTCGACTGGTCGCCCGCAGCGTTGCTCTCCTTCCGCTTCGACGCCGCGGCGATCTCCGCCGGCTCGGTGCGTGTCGAACGCCTGCCGATCCCCTCGACCGAGACCAAGGAAGTGCGCTCGACCTTCGCGCTTCCCGTCGACGTCAAGATCGACGCGATCGATCTCAAGGAGATCGTCATCGGCAAGGCAATCGCCGGCGAAGATCAGTTCCTGACCGCCAGCGGTAAGATCAATGCGACCAACGAGAGCATCGCCCTCGGCCTGACCGCCGCCCAGCGTGACCGGCCGGAAGCGCGCGCCGTCGCCGATATCGTCTTCAATCCGGCGGGCAACGAGCTGAAGCTGGAGGCAACCGTCGACGAGCCCAACAACGGCGTGCTCGCGAAACTCCTTCGCCTGCCCAACGAGCCCGCGGTCAACATCAAGCTGACCGGCGAAGGTCCTCTTTCCGACTGGGCCGGCGCTGCCACGGCCGCGCTCGACGGCAGCGAGATCCTCAAGCTCGAAGGTCGCCACGTCCAGACACCCGACGGCATGCATCGGCTCACCGTCACGGGCGGCGGCGGCTTCGGTTCGCTGATGCCGCCGGCACTGCGCCCGATGTTCGAGGGCGAGACCAGCATCGACATCGCAGCCGCGTTCAACGACCAGGGCATGGTGCGCGTCGACAAGGGGCAGATCGCGACCGGCGCGCTCACCTTTGGCGCCTTCGGCACCTTCGACAGCAATGGCGACAACAATCTGCAGGCCCGGCTTGCCGGCACCAACGGCGCGATCGACTTCCGCTGGCCGCTGCAGAAGGGCGAGGCCCAGGCAAGGATTAACGCCGTCAACCTGTCGCTGATCGGCGATGCGCAAGCCGCAATCCTCGATCTCGCCGCGGACGTCGCCTCGGTCACGCTGCCGGATGTTGCGCTCGGTTCCGTCAAGCTTTCGGCGCGCAGTGACGGGTTCAATCTCCAGGCCCAGTCCGGTCCGGTGAAGACGGTGCTCGAAGTGGGCGAAGCCGGCTTCAACGACGCCAATCTCGCCCGGCTGGTGCAGGCGCCGATGAAGGTGGACGCTACCCTCTCGGTGACAAAGGAAAACATCGCCTTTAATCCGGTGACGATCGAAAGCCCCGGGGTCGGCGGGTCGGTCACCGGCGCCTTCTATCGTGACGAGAACACGCTCGCCGTCGCATTCAAGCTGTTTGCCGTTCCGGGCGCGCTGCCGCCGGCCGCCGCGGCGAAGTTCGACGGCACCATCGCGCTTGCTGGCGAAATTAAGACGGCGACCGACGGCAGCGTGACCGTCGAGGGCCTCGAGCTCAAATCGAGCACGATCGAGGCTGCCGGCACTGTCGCCTTGGCTCAGGGACAGCTAACGACCGATCTCAAGGGAAAGCTGCCCAATCTCGGCAAGCTTCTGGCTGACGCCAAGGGCGAGGCTGAATTCACCGCAGCCGTGACCGGCCCGCTTGCCGAACTCGGCATCAAGGCCGAACTGACCTCGAGCGGCGCCACGCTCGCCGGACGCACCCTCAGTGACCTCACGGTCAAGGCCGACGCGAAGGCAAACCCCTCGAGCCCGCAGGCGAGCCTGACTGCGACCGGTGCGCTTGACGGCCAGGCGATCGACGTCAAGGCCGACGTCGTCTCCAAGGACGGACGCACCGCAATCCCCGTGCTTGAAGCCAGGATCGGCGAAAACAAGCTGACCGGTGCGATCAGTTTCACCCCGGACTTCAAGCCGGACGGCAAGATCGATTTCAACCTGCCCGATCTCGGCCTGCTTGCCGCCATGGCCGGGCAGAAAGCCTCGGGCGATCTCAACGGATCGGCCGCGATCAAGACCACAAACGGCATCACCTCCGTCGTCGTCAAGGCCGGCGGCAGCGGCATCAAGCGTGATGCCCTGACGATTGCCAAACCGACCGCCGATATCACGATCTCCGATGTCGCGGCCCTCGCCATCAAGGGCAGCGTGCGGGCCGAGACCATCGCTCAAGGCGCCAACCGCGTTGCCGGTCTCGCCGTCGATTTCCAGCAGCAGGCAGGACGCACCGGCTTTTCGATCGGCGGCAAATATGATGGTGGCCCGCTCACGGCCAAGGGCGATCTCACGAGTGCGAAGGGACGCACGGAAATTCGCCTCGCCTCGTTCGGCGCGACGCCAAAGGGCATCCCGCTGAAGCTCGCGCAGCCGACCGTGATCGCCATCGAAAACGGCACCGTCCGCCTCAACGCGCTGACGATCCAGGCATCGAAGGGCACCATCGCAGTCAACGGAACGGCCGGCGAAAAACTCGGCATCACCGCCAAGCTCAACGCTCTGCCCGCGGCGCTGGTCAACGCCTTCGCCCCGGACCTCGGCGCCGAGGGCACGATTGCCGGCACCGTCGACGTCGCTGGCGCAGCGTCCGCACCTGTCGTCGCGTACAACCTCAAATGGTCTGGCGCCTCGCTCGCCGCAGCACGCACGGCCGGGGTCGCCGCCTTCGACATCGCCGCCAACGGCAAGTTCGCCAACAACAAGGTAACGCTCGACACGACGCTTTCGGGCGCCGGCGGCCTTTCCTTCAAGGGCGGCGGCAATGTCGACATCGGCGGCAACATGCCGATCGCGATGAAATTCAACGGCAACCTGCCCTTTGCCCTCATTGCCAACCTGATGGCGGAAAAAGGCTTCACGCTGACGGGCCAGGCGGGCATCGACCTCGCGATTTCCGGCTCCGCCAAGGCGCCGCAGATCGCGGGTACCGTTACGACATCCGGCGGGCGGCTCGTCGACGTGCGCCGCAACCTGGCACTGAACGATCTGACCGCCAATGTCGCGCTGGACGGCAAGCAGGCGACGATCTCCAGGCTCTCGGCCAATCTCGCGACAGGCGGCTCGATCGAGGCGACCGGCACCGTCGGCACGGTCCCCGGTTCCGGCTTCCCGGCCAACCTGACGATCCGCCTGAACAATGCCACCTATGTCGATGGCACGCTGTTCAACGCCAATCTCAATGGCGAAATGACGCTGACCGGCCCGCTGGTCGCGACCCCGACGCTCGGCGGCAAGGTGACGATCCGCAAGGCGTCGATCACCATTCCCGAGAAGCTGCCGACGTCGCTTTCGGCGATCGACATCAAGCACAAGAATGCTCCGCCCAAGGTGCAGAAGATGGTCAAGGACCTGCGCAAGGACGTGGCGCCTGCCGCCGGCGCCAATGCCAGTGGCGGCATCGCCTTCGATCTGGCAGTTACCGCCAACCAGGTCTTCGTGCGCGGCCGCGGGATCGACGCCGAACTCGGCGGCAACCTGACGATCCGCGGCACGGCCGTGCAGCCGATCGTTTCCGGCGGCTTCGAAATGCGCCGCGGGCGCCTCGAAATCCTCGGCAAGCGCCTGACCTTCACCGATGGCAATATCGGCTTCGGCGGCGATCTCATCCCGACGCTCGACCTCAAGGCGACCTCCAGCGTCGGCTCGACGACCATCACCGTCTCGGTCGCGGGCCTCGCCAACAATCCGCAGATCGCCTTCTCCTCGTCGCCGGCGCTGCCACAGGACGAGATCCTGGCGCAGCTCATCTTCAACCGGTCGCTGTCGAACCTCTCGGCCTTCCAGATCGCCCAGCTCGCCTCCGCCGTCAGCCAGCTGGCCGGCGGCGGTTCGACATCGCTGCTCGACGGCCTGCGCAACAAGCTCGGCGTCGACGACCTCGACGTCACCACCGACGAGAACGGCGGCGCCTCCGTGCGCGCCGGCAAGTATCTCAACGACCGGACCTATATCGAGCTGCAGCAGGGCTCCGATTCCGCCTCTAGCAAGGCGGTTATCAACCTCGATGTCGGCAAGGGCGTGAAGCTCAAGGGGTCGGCAGCGGGCGACGGCTCGGCAGCGGGCGGTATCTTCTTCGAAAAGGAATATTGAGCGGCAGCCGGCGCAAAAGCACGCCCTGCCCGGCTGACGGATTGAAAAAGCCCGCGGATCGATCGCGATCCGCAGGCCTGATTTCTTCAGCGTAAACTTATCTGCCGGTCCGTGGAATTGCCACTTTCCCAAACCTACATCGGCATCTGGCCGTGATCGCGGCCCTATTTGTTTCAGTCGTTTTTTCAGGTGGTTATCTTGTCGTCTCATTTTCCTAATCCGGAATTACCCCACGAATTCCTTTCCCTCGTCGCCGGCTATCAATGGAACCGGGACCTGCTCGGACAGTCGGACTCGAGCATCTTTCTATTGAAGGCGCCGGATCGCCCGATGCTGGTGCTGAAAGTCGAGGCTGCCGGCCCCTTCAGCGAATTCGTCGACGAGGGGGAGCGACTTGATTGGCTGGCGTCTCAGGGCATGCCCTGCCCGCGAATGATCGCCCGCGCCTTCGGCGCGGAAACGAACTGGCTGCTGCTGCAGGCTGTCGAGGGCACGGACCTCGCCTCCACGAACCTGTCGCCCAAGGACCGGATCGTCATCTTGGCGGACGCCCTGAAATGCTTGCATGGGCTGGACGTCGCCGACTGTCCTTTCGATCACCGGATCGAAAAGCGCATCGCCATCGCGAGAGCGCGCACCGAAGCCGGCCTTATCGATGAGGACGATTTCGACGAAGCGCGACTCGGCCGCACGGCGGCAGATCTCTTTGCGGAGTTGCAAGCCCGCGTACCTTCGACCGGCAAGCTCGTCGTTACCCACGGTGACGCCTGCCTGCCGAACATAATCGAGAGGAATGGCCGATTCTCCGGTTTCATCGACTGCAGCCGGCTGGGCGTCGCCGATCTCTATCAGGACATCGCGCTTGCCTGTCACAGCATCGCCCACAGTCTCGGCGAGGAATGGGTGCAGCCGTTTCTGGCGCGCTATGGCATCGACAGGGACGATCCGGAAAAGCGCGACTTCTACTGCCTGCTCGACGAGTTCTTCTGATTGCCACGCGGCGGGCAACATATCCCGCCAAAGTGCACGGCCATACAGCGAGAGGCCCGCAACGCCTCAGGCGGCGTTGCGGGCCTCGATGTTCAGATCGACGATTTCGGCATCCTCAATGGCATTGAACAGCGCCCAGATATGGCCGAAAGGATCGATGAAGGCGCCGACACGGTCGCCCGTCGACAGCGTCTCGGCCGGGTTCCGGAGGCTGGCCCCGGCACCAATCGCCCGGCCGATGACACGGTCGACATCGCGAACATGCAGTTCCAGGATCACCGCCGTCGTGCCCAGCGCATGCGGAGAGCGCGGTCCCCCAAGCTTGGGCTCCGCATCGCGGCGCGGGTTGGCCCCGGCAATCCGGAAGACCGATTCCCCGATCCTCAGATCCGCACTCGTCAGAATGCCGCTCGGCCATTCATGCCGCTGCAAAAGCTCGGCGCCGAGCGCCTCGCGATAAAAGGCGATGGCGCGATCCTCGTCGCCATGCCTGACAAACAGCTTCACACAGATCTGCCGATCGGCAAGCCTGCCGCCATTGGCAACCATGACATCCTCCATCTTGGGTGAGGCGCACATCATAGCGAAACCTTAGAACAAAGCAAGAACAATTCGACTCCGAGACGCGATTTCCTCACCGGTTTGGAGGCGAAAAATGCTCAGAAAGCACCGGTCATCTTGCTGGTTTTCAACAGGATATTCGTCTCGGTAACGGTGATGCCGTCGATCAGGCGGATGCGCCGCAGCGTCTCGTCGAAGGAGACGAGATCGCGGTCCTGCAGCTCGGCGATGAAGTCCCAGCGGCCATTGGTGCTGTGCAGCGCGCGGACCTGCGGCAGGCCGCGCAATTGCTCGGCAACGCGGTCGGCCATCTTTCCATGCACCTCGATCATCACCACGGCGCGGACCCCCGAAGCCGGGATTTCCGCGCCCGTTCGGATGGTAAAGGCGGCGATCGTGCCGTTGGCGACGAGCCTGTCGATACGGGCAGCAACGGTTGCGCGCGATACGCCTGTCATTTCCGATAGCGTTGAAACGGGGATGCGCGCATTCTGGCGCAAGGCGCTGATGAGTGCCTGATCGAGATCATCCATTGCCTGTCACTTTGTAACATGATGCTTATCAATCTGTCGATTTTATCTCACTAATCGGCAGTTTTCCATCTTTTTGCTGACATGCATTTTGGCCATAATCCGCGCGATCCCAACCGGGTACACACGGAATTATCTTGAGAAGGAATCGGGCGGATATGACGACCATCACGCTGATCGGCGCACCCATCGAAGAAGGTTCTGGACGGCGCGGCGCGGCCATGGGGCCGACAGCCCTGCGCATCGCCGGCATCGACACGGTGTTGCGGGACCTCGGCCACACGGTTCACGACGAAGGCGACGTCAAGCCGCTGCCGGCCCGCGACCTCGCCAACCACCCGGGCGCCAACAACCTGCAGATCGTCGCCGCCTTTGCCCGCGCACTGCATGATTCCGTGCACGACACGGTTCGCAAGGGCCATTTCCCGATCATTCTCGGCGGTGACCACGCGCTCTCCATGGGCAGCGTCTCCGGCATGGCGCGTTACGCCGCCGAAGTCGGCCGGCCGCTCTTCGTGCTCTGGCTCGACGCCCACGCCGACTTCAACTCGCCGTCGACCTCGCCCTCCGGCAACATGCACGGCATGCCGGTCGCGTACTTCTGTGGCGAAGCGGAATTCGCCCCGATTCTGCCGGCTGACCGGCCGTTCGTCGATCCGAAAAAGGTCTTCCAGGTCGGCATCCGCTCCGTCGACGATCGCGAGCGCGAAGAGATCACCGAGCATGGCGTACGCGTCTATGACATGCGCGCCGTCGACGAACTCGGTATGGCCCACATCATGCGCCAGATCCTCAATGAGGTGCGCGCCGCCAACGGCCTGCTGCATGTCAGCCTCGACGTCGATTTCATGGATCCGGAACTCGCCCCCGGCGTCGGCACCACCGTTCCCGGCGGCGCGACCTTCCGCGAGGCGCACCTGATCATGGAAATGCTCTGGGAAAGCGAACTCGTTTCCTCGCTCGACGTCGTCGAGCTCAACCCCTTCCTCGATGACCGCGGCAAGAGCGCGCGTATCCTGGTCGAATTGACGGCGAGCCTCTTCGGCCGCCGCGTGCTCGACCGGCCGACCCGCAGCGCCTGAGATAACAAACGGAGGACAATGTATGAATACGACGGCAGCCCTGATCGAAACCGAATACCGGCTTGGCGCGCATAATTACAAACCGCTCGACGTGGTGCTCTCGCGCGGCGAAGGCGTCTATGTCTGGGACATGGAGGGCAATCGCTACCTCGACTGCCTCTCGGCCTATTCGGCCGTCAACCAGGGCCACTGCCATCCGAAGATCCTGAAGGCGATGATGGAGCAGGCGCAGAAGCTGACGCTGACCTCGCGCGCCTTCCGCAACGACCAGCTCGCGCATTTCTACGAAGAGATCGCAGCCCTCACCGGCTCGCACAAGGTGCTGCCGATGAACTCCGGCGCCGAAGCCGTCGAAACCGCCGTCAAGGCGGTGCGCAAGTGGGGCTACGAGGTCAAGGGCGTGGCCGAGAACCAGGCCGAAATCATCGTCTGCTCCAACAACTTCCATGGCCGCACCATGGGCATCGTCGGCTTCTCCACCGACCCGGATGCCCGCACCGGCTTCGGTCCTTTCGCACCGGGCTTCAAGGTCGTGCCCTTCGGCGATATCGAGGCTTTCCGCGCTGCGATCAATGAGAACACCGTTGCCTTCCTCGTCGAACCGATCCAGGGCGAAGCGGGCGTTATCGTTCCGCCTGTCGGCTACTTCACGACCGTTCGCGAGCTCTGCACGAAACATGGCATCACGCTGATCCTCGACGAAATCCAGACCGGGCTTGGCCGCACCGGCAAGCTGCTCGCCGAAGAGCACGAAGCCATCGAGGCCGACGTGACGCTGATCGGCAAGGCGCTCTCTGGCGGCTTTTACCCGGTTTCGGCCGTGCTTTCGAACTCCGAAGTATTGGGCGTCCTGAAGCCGGGCCAGCACGGTTCGACCTTCGGCGGCAACCCGCTCGCCTGTGCCATCGCCCGGGCGGCGCTGAAGGCGCTGACGGACGAAGGCATGATCGAGAACTCAGCCCGCATGGGCGAGCGCTTCCAGAAGGGCCTCACCGACATCCGCTCCAACATCATCAAGGAAGTTCGCGGTCGCGGCCTGATGCTGGCGGTCGAGCTGGTGCCGGAAGCCGGTGGCGCCCGCAAGTATTGCGAAGCGCTGAAGCAGCTGGGTATCCTTGCCAAGGACACCCATGGCGACACGATCCGCATTGCGCCGCCGCTAGTGATCACCGCTGAACAGGTCGACTGGGCCGTGGAACAGTTCGCAAAGGTTCTCGCCTCCGCCTGACCCCAAGGCTCCAATCTGTACTCCTTCGCCCCGGCATCGACCGGGGCGAAGGTCTTAAGCACTTGCAAAAGCAAGTCCAAAAGCAAGTCTTAACGAATCCCGGCCTATAGTCTCTTCCCAAAGCGCAAAGCGGTTCCTCCGCGCATGATGCAGCTGCGCCCCGCCGGATGTGATCGGCGGACTGTAAGGATCTCTCCCCAACGGACCATCGCCGCGCTCCCATGCGCCGGCAACCTTGCGGAGATATCTCGAGTTTGGCGGTGTCGCGCCCATGGGCGTCGACCGGAAAGCTGGAAGGACCTTCGATGACAAGCACACTCAGGACGGCCGGGTTTGACGGCGAGACGCTGGAGATCATTGCGTTCCGCCTCCACGATCAGGAATTCTGCGTCAAGACGACGACGATCCGCGAGATCCGCGGCTGGGCGCCCTCCACCCCCATTCCCCATTCGCCGCCGGAAGTGATCGGTGTCATGAACCTGCGCGGCACGGTGATCCCGATCATCGATCTTGCCCACAAGCTCGGCATGAAATCGACGACGGCCAACGAACGCAGCGCCATCGTCGTCGCCGAAGTGCACAACATGGTGATCGGCCTCGTCGTCGATCGCGTCTCCGACATCCTCACCGTTCAGGGCAGCCAGGTGCAGCCGGTGCCGGAAGTGACAGCGTCCTTCGACAAGAGCTTTGCCGAAGGCATCATCGCCAACGAGAACGGCATGATCTGCTTCCTCAACCTGGCGCGCATGTTCAAGGAACGTGAAGTCGAAGAACTGGCCGCCTGAGGTAACCCTGAGGTAGCAGACGAACGACATGAGGGCCGCCCTACGTGCCGTGGGGCGGCCTTTCTTATTGGCGGCAGACCCAGATCGCACGCCAGTAGATTAGAAAAGCAGGATCAACTAATTCAACTAAAATTGGATATACGAGTTTTTACAACTGAAATTTGATAGTTGCTATTTTAACACCTGCTTAATAGTCCTGTTACTAACCTAGATTGTAGAAACACGGCGCCTTGGGCATGAAGCCCGGTAGTTCGAACTCCCCTCACGAAGCACGAATTCGCTGACCCGGTGGGCCGGCGTAGGACGACCTGACATTTTTCGGCAGGCCGGTATTTGTCTTAGTCCGGGAATTGCGCCGCTTTGGCCCCGCAAACCCTGTCAAAGAAGGCACGAGGCCCCGGCTTGAGCCAACAAACGAGATCAGAGGGTTACGATGTTCGCTCTCGGTAAAATTGCAGATGCGCGCCAGATCGTCGCCGCGCTTTCGAAGTCGCAGGCCATCATTCAGTTCGACCTGACCGGCAAGATCCTGACCGCCAATGAGAACTTCTGCCAGGCGCTCGGCTACGGCCTTTCGGAAATCGTCGGCCAGCACCATCGCATGTTCTGCCCGGCCGACTACACCCAGACGCAGGAATACCGCGACTTCTGGGCCCGCCTCGGGCGCGGCGAGTTCGACGCCAATGCCTACAAGCGCATCGCCAAGGGCGGCCGCGAAATCTGGATCCAGGCGACCTACAATCCTGTGTTCCGCGGCGGCAAGCCGTACAAGGTGGTGAAGTTCGCAACCGACATCACCGCCGCCAAGGCACGGGCAACCGAGGATGCCGGCAAGCTCGACGCGATCTCCCGCTCGCAGGCGGTCATCGAGTTCACACCGACAGGCGAAATCCTGACGGCCAACGAGAATTTCTGCGCCGCACTCGGCTACAGCCTCTCGGAAATCCAGGGCAAGCATCACAGCATATTCTGCGAACCGAATTACGCCCGCACCGCCGAATATGCCGACTTCTGGAAACGTCTCGCGGCCGGCGAGTTCTTCTCCAACGAGTTCGTGCGCTACGGCAAGGGCGGCAAGGAGATCTGGATCCAGGCGGCCTACAACCCGATCCGCGACTTCAGCGGCAAGGTCTACAAGGTCGTCAAGTTCGCGACCGACGTCAGCGAGCGCATGAGCGCGATCAATAGCCTCGGGGCCGGCCTGAGGGCGCTCGCAGAAGGTGACCTGACTAGAAACCTCGACACGCCCTTCGTGCCCAGCATGGAAGCGGTGCGGACCGACTTCAACGGGGCGACCGCCAAGCTGCGTGAGGCGATGCGCACCGTCGGCGACAATGCCAGCGCGATTGCTTC
This sequence comes from Ensifer sp. CCNWLY38, assembly GCF_037120565.1. NCBI lineage: Bacteria > Pseudomonadati > Pseudomonadota > Alphaproteobacteria > Hyphomicrobiales > Rhizobiaceae > Ensifer > Ensifer sp. CCNWLY38. The sequence continues at coordinate 388,540 of NZ_JBBBBO010000005.1, read as the reverse complement.
CGGCGCTCGCGAAATCCGCTCAGCGGCCGACGATCTGTCGAAGCGCACGGAACAGCAGGCGGCCTCCGTCGAGGAAACCGCAGCAGCGCTCGACGAGATCACCACGACGGTTACCGACTCCAGCCGCCGGGCCGAAGAGGCGGGCGGCCTGGTGGCCAAGACCAAGGCCGGCGCCGAACGCTCCGGCAATGTGGTCAAGAGCGCCATCGGCGCGATGGGCCAGATCGAACAGTCGTCCCGCGAAATCTCCAACATCATCGGCGTCATCGACGACATCGCCTTCCAGACGAACCTCCTGGCGCTCAACGCCGGCGTCGAAGCGGCACGCGCCGGTGAAGCCGGCAAGGGCTTCGCGGTCGTCGCCCAGGAAGTGCGCGAACTGGCGCAACGCTCCGCAAGTGCGGCCAAGGATATCAAGGCGCTGATCGGCACCTCCACCGAACACGTCAAGAACGGCGTGTCACTGGTTGGACAGACGGGTGCTGCGCTCGAAGAGATCCTCACCCAGGTCCAGGAGATCAACGCCAACGTCTCGGCCATCGTCGAGGCCGCCCGCGAACAGTCGACCGGCCTCAAGGAGATCAACCAGGCGGTCAACTCGATGGACCAGGCAACGCAACAAAATGCGGCGATGGTCGAGGAAAGCACGGCCGCAAGCCACGCCATGGCTCGCGAGGCCGACGCCCTGCACGAACTGCTCCGACAGTTCCGCTACGGCGAGCAAGCCCAGATCATCGACGCGAACCGCCATCTCGAAGACCGCGCGCAGCCGACCCGGCTCCACGCAACAGCCCGCGCCATGCGCAGCGGCCAACGAACAAGCCTTGCTGCGGCACCGGCCGCGGATGGCTGGCAGAATTTCTGAGCGCACATCCCTGCACCCCGCGCTCGGGAATGGGGAAGGCGGCTACCGGTAGCCGCCTTCCCTTAAATCTTTTCAGACGTGGCAATTGCTTGGAAAACGCCCTGTCCGCAGAGAGCGGAGAACCTGCGGGGATGATGAACGCAGGCTAGCTAGGCGGCTTCCGGACGCTTGATCTTTGCCGCCGCTTCCAGCACCAGCGGCGTCAGCCCCTCGCCGCCATTGTCGATGTGCTCGAACAATTTCCGCCGCATGCGTGGCTCCCAATATTTGTTGATATGGGTGGCAACGCCCTGGGCCGCCTCGCTCTGCGGCTGGCTCTTGAAGAAGGTGGCGATCTGGTTCGCCATGTAGATCAGCTTGGCATTGGTGTTGTCATGCGACATCGGCGACAGCTCCGGACTTGATTCGTTCGGCATGGGTGAAAATCTCGAATTCGTCGCCGCGCACCAGCGCAATCAGCGTCATGCCCGCAGCCTCGGCCGTACGGATGGCCAGCGACGTCGGCGCCGAGATGGCGATGATCACGGGGCTGCCGACGACCGCCGTCTTCTGTACCATCTCGACGGACACGCGGCTGGTGACGACGACGGCGCCTTCGCTTCCCCTAAAACCGGCGCGCGCGGCCGCACCCACCAGCTTGTCGAGCGCATTGTGCCGGCCGACATCCTCTCGGACCGCGATCAGGCCGCGTCCAGGCACATAGAAGGCGGCACCATGCACGGCACGCGTCTCGAAATGCAGCGGCTGCTGGCCGTTGAGCAGCGCCACGGCGGAGACGACATCCTCCTGCGACAGCGTCAACTTCGACCGGGAAACATCAGGCGTCGGCCGCACCGCCTGCTCGATCGATTCGATGCCGCATAGGCCACAGCCGACCGGACCCGCCATGTGCCGGCGACGCTGGCGGAGCATGTCGTTCTCTTCGTCCTCAAGCACAATCTGCAGGTCGATGCCAAGATTGCCGGCCACCGTCTCGGCGACGATCTCGACCGATTCGATCTGGCCGGGATCCGTGATGATGCCCTCGGTCAGGCTGAAGCCGACGGCGAAGTCTTCAAGGTCGCCGGGCGTCGCCATCATCACCGCATGGGTCGAGCCGCCATAGCTGAAGGCGACCGGCGTCTCCTCCGGCACGGTGCGCGAACCGTCCCGAAGCGCGCCGTTGCGGCGGGCGGCCTCGGGAACGGTTGTCGATGTCCTAAACGTCGCCATGGTCGGTCGCGGCGAAAGACATTACTCCGCCGCCTCCAGCTTGCCGGAAATCCGGCGCGACTGGCGGGCCTGCTCGTCATAGTCCACCTGCCAGTCCGAAGGCCCGTTCGACGGCATCACCTGCACCGCCGTCACCTTGTATTCCGGGCAATTGGTCGCCCAGTCGGAGAAGTCTGTCGTGATGACGTTCGCCTGCGTCGTCGGGTGGTGGAAAGTGGTGTAGACGACGCCGGGCGCCACACGATCGGTGATCAGCGAACGCAGGGTCGTTTCGCCCGAGCGGCTGGCGAGCCGTATCCAGTCACCGTCGCGGATGCCGCGCTGCTCCGCATCGTGCGGATGGATCTCCAGCACGTCCTCCGCATGCCAGACAACGTTGTCGGTGCGCCGTGTCTGGGCGCCGACATTGTACTGGCTGAGGATACGGCCGGTGGTGAGCAACAGCGGGAAGCGCGGACCGGTGCGTTCGTCGGTCGCCACATATTCGGTGCGGATGAACTTGCCCTTGCCGCGCACGAAGCCGTCGACATGCATGATCGGCGAGCCCTCGGGATGCTTCTCGTTGCATGGCCACTGCACCGAGCCCAACTTGTCGAGATAGTCGTAGGAGACCAGCGCGAAGCTCGGCGTCGTGGCAGCGATTTCGTCCATGATCTCGGACGGATGACGATAGTTCCAGTTGAGGCCCATCGCCTGGGCGAGCTTCTGGGTCACTTCCCAATCGGCATAGCCGTTCTTCGGCGTCATCACCTTGCGCACCCGGTTGATGCGGCGCTCGGCATTGGTGAAGGTGCCGTCCTTTTCGAGGAAGGTCGAGCCCGGCAGGAAGACGTGAGCGTAGTTCGCCGTCTCGTTGAGGAAGAGGTCGTGCACGACGACACATTCCATCGCGGCAAGCCCGGCGGCCACGTGCTTGGTGTCCGGGTCGGACTGCAGGATGTCTTCCCCCTGGATGTAGATGCCCTTGAAGCTGCCGTCGACTGCGGCATCGAGCATGTTCGGGATGCGCAGGCCCGGCTCGTTGGAGATCTCAACACCCCAAAGCTTCTCGAAGGTCTCGCGGGTCGCATCGTCGGAGATGTGGCGATAACCCGGCAACTCGTGCGGGAACGAGCCCATGTCGCAGGAGCCCTGTACGTTGTTCTGACCGCGCAGCGGGTTCACGCCGACGCCTGGCCGGCCGATATTGCCGGTGACCATCGAGAGGTTGGCGATCGCCATGACCGTGGTCGAACCCTGGCTGTGCTCGGTGACGCCCAGACCATAATAGATCGCGCCATTGCCGCCGGTGGCATAGAGCCGGGCGGCACCGCGCACCAGTTCGGCCGGCACGCCGGTATAGGCTTCGGTCGCTTCCGGGCTGTGATAGGGCTCGGCGACGAAAGCCGCCCAGTCCTCGTATTCCGACCAGTCGCAGCGCTCGCGGATGAATTTCTCGTCGGCGAGGCCTTCGGTGACGATCACATGCGCCATCGACGTCAGGATCGCGACATTGGTGCCTGGCTGCAGCGGCAGGTGATAGGAGGCTTCGATATGCGGCGAGCGCACGATGTCGGTGCGCCTGGGATCGATGACGATCAGCTTGGCGCCCTCGCGCAGCCGCTTCTTCAGTCGTGACGCGAAGACCGGATGGCCGTCCGTCGGGTTGGCGCCGATGATGACGGCAACGTCGGTGAATTCGACCGAATCGAAATTCTGCGTGCCGGCCGACGTGCCGAAGGCCTGGCCGAGGCCATAGCCGGTCGGCGAATGGCAGACGCGGGCGCAGGTATCGACATTGTTGTTGCCGAAACCGGCACGCACCAGCTTCTGCACCAGATAGGTCTCTTCATTGGTGCAGCGCGACGAGGTGATGCCGCCGACGGAATCGCGGCCGTACTGATACTGGATCCGCCGGAACTCGGAGGCCACATGCGCATAGGCCTCCTCCCAGGTGACCTCGCGCCAGGGATCGGAGATCTTCTCGCGGATCATCGGGTTGAGGATGCGGTCCTTGTGGTTGGAATAACCATAGGCGAAGCGGCCCTTCACGCAGGAATGGCCGCGGTTGGCCTGGCCATCCTTCCACGGCACCATGCGCACCAGCTCCTCGCCGCGCATCTCCGCCTTGAACGAACAGCCGACGCCGCAATAGGCACAGGTCGTGACGACGGAATGTTCCGGCTGGCCGATCTCGATGACCGACTTTTCGGTAAGCGTCGCCGTCGGGCAGGCCTGCACGCAGGCGCCGCAGGAGACGCATTCCGACGACATGAAGTCTTCCGCCATGCCGGCCGAAACGCGGCTGTCGAAACCGCGGCCGCCGATCGTCAGCGCGAAGGTGCCCTGCACTTCCTCGCAGGCGCGCACGCAGCGAGAGCAGACGATGCACTTTGCCGGATCATAGGTGAAGTACGGATTGGATTCGTCCTTCGGCATCCACTTGGCGTTGATCTCGCCATTGTTGCGGGCCGTGACGTGGTTCTCGCCCTCATAGCCGTAGCGCACGTCGCGCAGGCCGACGGCTCCGGCCATGTCCTGCAGCTCGCAATCGCCATTGGCCGCACAGGTCAGACAGTCGAGCGGGTGGTCGGAGATGTAGAGTTCCATCACCCCGCGACGCACGTCCTTCAGCCGCGGCGTCTGGGTGGAGACTTCGATGCCCGCCGCCACCGGCGTGGTGCACGAGGCCGGCATGCCGGCGCGTCCCTTGATTTCGACGAGACAGAGCCGGCAGGAGCCGAAGGCATCCATCATGTCGGAGGCGCAGAGCTTGGGCACCTCGATGCCTGCGTCCATCGCCGCACGCATGATCGAGGTTCCCTCGGGCACCGTGACCTCGCACCCGTCGATCGTGAGCGTCACCAGCTTTTCGGACTTGGAAGCGGGAGTGCCGTAGTCGATTTCATGTATGAGAGACATGGTCTTCCTCCTCACTCCGCCGCTTCAACGCGCGGTGCCGGCTGAAAGTCATCCGGGAAATGGGTCATGGCGCTCATGACGGGATAGGGCGTGAAACCGCCGAGCGCGCAGAGCGAACCGAACTTCATGGTGTTGCAGAGATCGGCGAGCAGTTCGCGGTTTTTCTCCGGCTCGATGCCGGCCGCGATCTTGTCGGCCACCTCGACGCCGCGCGTCGAACCGATGCGGCAGGGCGTGCACTTGCCGCAGCTTTCGACGGCGCAGAATTCCATGGCGAAGCGCGCCTGATGCAGCATGTCGGCGGTATCGTCGAAGACGACGATGCCGGCATGGCCGATAAGGCCGTCACGCGCGGCAAAGGCCTCATAGTCGAACGGCGTGTCGAACAGAGCGCGAGGGAAATACGCGCCGAGCGGACCGCCCACCTGCACGGCCTTCACCGGCCGGCCACTCGCCGTGCCGCCGCCGATGTGATCGATGATCTCACCGAGTGCGAGGCCGAAGGCGGTCTCGAACAGGCCGGCATGCTTGACGTTGCCGGCGATCTGGATCGGGATCGTGCCACGCGACCGGCCCATGCCGAAGTCGCGGTAGAATGAAGCGCCCTTGTCCATGATGATGGGCACCGAGGCGAGCGAGATCACGTTGTTGATCACGGTCGGACAGTCGAACAGGCCCTTGTGGGCCGGGAGCGGCGGCTTGGCGCGAACGATGCCGCGCTTGCCTTCGAGGCTGTTGAGCAGCGCCGTTTCCTCGCCGCAGACATAGGCGCCGGCGCCGGTGCGCACCTCCATGTCGAAAGCCTTGCCGGAGCCGAGCACCGAAGCGCCGAGCACGCCGGCCTTGCGGGCGATCTCGATCGCCTCAGCCATCGCCGCGATCGCATGGGGATATTCGGAGCGGGTATAGATGAAGCCCTTGGTGGCGCCGGTCGCGATGCCTGCAATCGCCATGCCCTCGATCAGCACGAAGGGATCACCCTCCATGATCATCCGGTCGGCAAAGGTGCCGCTGTCACCCTCGTCGGCATTGCAGACAATGTATTTGCGCGCGCCCGCCGCCTCGAGAACCGTCTTCCACTTGATGCCTGTCGGGAAACCGGCGCCGCCGCGGCCGCGAAGGCCGCTCTCGGTCACCTGCGCGACGATCGCCTCCGGCGCCATGGCAATGGCGTTGCGCAGACCGGCAAGCCCGCCATGGGCTTGGTAGTCGTCGAGCGACAGGGGATCGATGATGCCGCAGCGCGCGAAGGTCAGTCGCGTCTGCTGCTTGAGGAAGGGGATCTCCTCGGTCTTCCCGACACAGAGCGCGTGGTCGCCGCCATCGAGCAGCCCGGCATCAAGCAGTGAACCGACATCGCGTGCCTTGACCGGACCGTAGGCGACGCGGCCTCCAGCCGTTTCCACTTCGACCAGCGGCTCCAGCCAGTGCATTCCGCGTGAGCCGTTGCGTATGATTGTCGCGTCGAGACCGCGGGCTGCGATCGTCTCGGCCATGGCCTTGGCGACCTTCTCGGCACCGAGCGCAATCGCCGCCGCGTCGCGGGGGATATAGATCTTCGTGGTCATCGCCGCGCCTCCTGAACGAGGGCCTCGAGATCAGCGGCATCGACCCGGGCATGCACCTCTCCGTCAAGCATGGCGGAGGGTGCGCAGGAACAGAGCCCGAGACAGTAGACCGGCTCCAGCGTCACCGCTCCGTCAGGCGTCGTCTCATGGAAATCGATGCCGAGCAGCCGCTTGGCGCGCTCGGCGAGCTGATCACCGCCCATCGACTGACAGGCCTCGGCGCGACAGAGCTTCAGCACATGGCGTCCGGCCGGATGCTCGCGGAAATCATGGTAAAACGTCATCACCCCGTAGACTTCGGCGCGCGACAGGTTGAGCTCGCGCGCGATAACCGGAAGGCACTCCTGCGGCACATAGCCGAACTCTTCCTGAAGTTCGTGCAGGATCGGCAGCAACGGCCCTTCAAGTCCCTTGAGCTCTTCGACGATGGCGAGCGTGGTCTCCGCGATGTCGGCACGCGGCTGATGGATGTTCAACGGGAGCCCTCCCGGCTCATGGGCTGGACGGCGACACCCGCAAACGGGTGACCGGTCCAGCCGACATTTCAATCCCTGGCGAAGGCCGTTCCTCGGCGGTCTCCGGCCATGATCAAAAAAGCTTCGCGCTTATGGCCCGATGGGTCAATAAGGCTGTTCCGTCGATCGATAGAAAAAATCTATTGAACCTGGTTTCGCTCACCCAGGATACGCGCCTCGTGCAACAGCGCCGAGACAAGCGGCGTAAACGGCTCACGATGGGTCGCAACCAGGCCGACCGTGTGACGGGCATCCGGCTCGACGATCGGGATCATCCGGATATCCTCATGAAAACCGAATGATTTCGCGACGTTGAACGGCATGATGCTGGCCCAGCGACCGGTCCGCACATGCGAAAAAAGCACGATCATCGAGTTCGATTCGAGCGTCGGCTTGGCGACGACGCCGGCCTCGGCAAAATGCTGGTTGACGATGCGGCGGTTCTGCATATCGGCCGTCAATAGACAAAGCCGAACGTCGCTAACCTCTTTCCACGTCACGCTTTCCCGCTCCGAAAGCGGCGTTCCGGCGGCGGTGACGAGGTGATAGCGCTCGACCTGCAGCGGAACGCTGGTCACCCGGCCGAGCGGCTCGTTTTCCAGATAGGTGAGACCGGCATCGATCTCGAGATTTTCGAGCAGCGCCAGAATCTGCAGCGACGTGGTCGACAGCACCGAGAAGGTGACATCAGGATGTTTCTCCTGAAATGGCGCGGTAATCATCGGCACCATCGCCAGCGTCGTCGGCACCGCGGCCAGGCGGATATGGCCGGAAAGACCCTTGCGCGCCGCCCGCATCTCCTCGCGCATGGTACGGGCATCGCCGACGATGCGGCGCGCCCATTCGAGCACACGCTGTCCCTCCGGCGTCAGTCCCTGGAAGCGCGACCCGCGGCTGACGAGCATGACGCCGAGTTGATCCTCGAGCTGGCGGATGGCGGCCGACAAGGTCGGCTGCGCTACGCCACACTCCTCCGCCGCGCGACCGAAGTGTCTTTCGCGTGCGAGAACGAGGAACATTTCCAGCTTGTCGATCATACGTGGCCTTTGGAGTTCTTGATTTTGCCCCTCACCCTAGCCCTCTCCCCGCGTGCGGGGAGAGGGGACGTGCCCCGATCCCGACGAGACAAACACCAGCGGCGCCGCAACATCCCTTCTCCCCGCCTGCGGGGAGAAGGTGCCGGCAGGCGAATTTGGGGCGAACGCTGAAGCAAGCACATATTGCTGCTTCCCACTCAAACGATCAGTTGGCCGCCGTTGACCTCCAGCACCTGGCCGGTGATGTAGCCCGACAGCGCATGCGAAGCGAGGAACAGATAGGCCGGCGCGCAATCTTCCGCCGTCCCGAGCCGGCCGAGCGGGATGGTCTTGCGGGTCGCCTCCAGTTTTTCCGGCGACGAATAGCGCTCGTGGAAGTCGGTGGTGATCGTGCCCGGCGAAACGCAGTTGACCCGGATGCCCTCGGGCGCGAGCTCGCGCGCCAGCGCCTTGGAATAGGTGGCGACGAAGGCCTTGCTGGCCGAATAGATCGAAGAACCGGCACTGCCCCCAGTCAGGGCAGAGATCGATACGGTGTTGACGATCGCCGGATGCGTACCCTTGCGCAGAAGCGGCAGCATCGCCCGCGTCATCTCGACGACCGCGGTCTGGTTGAGCTGCACGACGGTTTGGTACTGCTCGTCGGTCAGCTCTGCCGCCGGGAAGCGACCGACCATGGTGCCGGCATTGTTGATGAGGATATCGACGCTATCGAACTGGCCTCTGACCACCTCGGCCAGCCCCTCGACGCCACCGGGCGCCAGAAAATCCGCGGTGACGACATGCGCCCGGCCTTCCGTCGCCGCCGATTCGAGAAAATCGGGCAGATCGCCGATCGATCGGCCGGCATGGACGAGCACATGCGCGCCGCAATCCAGAAACTGCCGGGCAACCTCCAGCCCGATGCCGCGCCCGGCACCGGTGACCACAACGGTCATGCCCTTGAACAACGCCGGATGAAACATGTCCTTCCCCTCTTCATTCCTCAAACAGAGTCGCCCATCGGCGAAACGAATGCAACGCGCGCTGATCCTTTGGCCCGCAGCGAAAGCGATTTCATCGAAACCGCCGAATCTGAAATTGCATGGCTTTCGTTTTTGCATATTATGAAACAAAACGAAAATGGGGAGGACGGAATGTACCTGACAGGTCGGCAGGCGGAGATCCTGGAACTGGCAAAGAGCGACGGCCGGGTGCTCGTGGAGGAACTGGCGCAGCGCTTTTCCGTCACACCGCAAACCATCCGAAAGGACCTGAACGACCTCTGCGACGCCAAGATTTTGAACCGTATTCATGGCGGCGCGATCTTCCCGAGCGGCAAGGAAAACGTCAAATACGATGCCCGCCGCCAGATCGCAGCACCGGAGAAGCAGGCGATCGGCAAGGCGGCCGCCGAACTCATCCCCGACAACGCCTCGCTGTTCATCAATATCGGCACGACGACCGAGGCCGTGGGTGAAGCGCTGCTCGACCACAAGGAATTGATGGTCATCACCAACAACATCAACGTCGCCAACCGCTTGCGCGTGTTCCCCTCGATCGAGGTGGTGATCACCGGTGGCGTCGTGCGTGGCTCGGATGGCGGCATCGTCGGCGAGGCCGCCGTCGACTTCATCAAGCAGTTCAAGGTCGACTTCGCGGTCATCGGCGCCTCGGCGATCGACCATGACGGCGCGCTACTTGATTTCGATTTCCGAGAAGTGAAAGTCGCCCAGGCGATCATCGCCAATGCGCGCCATGTCATCCTCGTTTCCGACTCGACGAAGTTCGAAAGAACCGCGCCGGTGCGCATCGGCCATATCTCCCAGGTCCAGACCTTCATCACCGATCGCTGCACGCTTGAAAATGTCAGGAAAATCTGTGCCGAACAGGACGTTCGGCTGATCGAAACCGACGCCTGAAGGGAGCAAAGTAGGTACCCCTAAAGATTCGGGGCACATTCGTTTGACATTCGATATGTTTTCGTTTTAACTGATTTCGCTTTCGCTGATGCATCAATTTGTGCATCGCGAAAAGTGGAGGGGAAACAGCAGTGTCAGAGCAGGCAATCTACGACGTCTTCGTTATCGGCGGCGGCATCAACGGATGCGGCATCGCGCGCGACGCGGTCGGCCGCGGATACTCGGTCGCCTTGGCCGAAATGAACGATTTTGCCTCTGGCACGTCTTCCGGTTCCACCAAGCTCATTCACGGCGGCCTGCGCTATCTCGAGCATTATGAATTCCGCCTCGTGCGCGAAGCGCTGATGGAGCGTGAGGTGCTCTGGGCAATGGCGCCGCACGTCATCTGGCCGATGCGCTTCGTGCTGCCCTATCATAAGGGCGGTCTGCGCCCGGCCTGGCTCATCCGGCTCGGCCTCTTCCTTTACGATCACATCGGCGGCCGCAAGCTGCTGCCGGCAACGGCGACGCTGGACATGAACCGCGATCCGGCCGGCAAGCCGCTGAAGCGGCTGTTCAACAAGGCGTTCGAATATTCCGACGGCTGGGTCAATGACGCCCGCCTGGTTGTGCTCAACGCCCGCGATGCTGCCGATCGCGGCGCCGTGATCATGGCCCGCACCCGCGTCGTCTCGGCACGGCGCAACGGCGCGCTCTGGACCGTCGAGACCGAAAATCAGGCAACCGGCGAACGCAAGACCCTGCAGGCGCGCATGCTCATCAATGCGGCCGGCCCCTGGGTCGACGCGGTACTATCAGGCGCGCTCGGCAAGAACGACGTCCACAATGTCCGCCTCGTCCAGGGCAGCCACATCGTCGTGAAGAAGAAGTTCGACGATCCACGTGCCTATTTCTTCCAGAACCCGGATGGCCGCATCATGTTCGCCATCCCTTACGAGGAAGACTTCACGCTGATCGGCACCACCGATCGCGACTACACCGGCAACCCGGCGGATGTGCACATCAGCGATGCCGAGGTCGACTATCTCTGCAGCGCGGCGAGCGAATATTTCCTGGAACCGGTGACGAAGGACGATATCGTCTGGACTTATTCGGCCGTGCGCCCACTCTATGACGACGGCGCCAGCAAGGCGCAGGAAGCAACCCGCGACTACGTGCTGCGCGTCGAGGGCGACAAGGGTGCGGCACCGCTGCTCAACGTCTTCGGCGGCAAGCTCACGACCTATCGCCGCCTCGGCGAATCCGCGCTCGAAAGGATCGGCGAGGCGATCGGCGTCAAGGGCTCGAAATGGACCGCCGGGTCGAAGCTGCCCGGCGGGGACTTTCCGGCAGAGGGCTATGCCGACCAGGTCGCAAGGCTGCAAAAGCAATACCCCTTCCTTGCGCCTCAGCATGCCCGTCGCCTTGTGCGCCTCTACGGCACGCATGCAGCCACCCTCCTGGGTTCGGCGACGAGCGAAGCGGCCCTCGGTCGCCGCTTCGGCGCCGATCTCTACGAGGCGGAAGTCAAGTGGCTGATCGCCAAGGAATGGGCACGGCACGCCGAGGACGTGCTGTGGCGCCGCACGAAACTGGGATTGACGCTGACGCCCGGCGAGGCGGCGGCGCTGGAGGAATACATGCGGGGCGCGGCCGACGCAGCCGCGTGAGGATCCTCGCATTCTGAAGCATTTCCAGCCACGCGCAGCGGTTCTGCGTCCGGAAATGCGAAAAAGACGAGATGGAGCGTTTCCACGCCGGCTTGGAAACGCTCGGGAATGCCGACAGGCTGGGTGGAGAATTCAATGCTTGAAATGAAGAAGATATCCAAGGTCGTGGGCGGGGAGACGCATATCTACCCGACCGACCTGGTGCTGGAGAGGGGGTCGCTCAATGTACTGCTCGGCCCGACCCTGTCCGGCAAGACGTCGCTGATGCGGCTGATGGCCGGTCTCGACAAGCCGGCTTCCGGTTCGCTGATCTTCGACGGCATCGATGTGACGGGCCTGCCGGTGCAAAAGCGCTCGGTCGCCATGGTCTACCAGCAGTTCATCAACTACCCGGCGATGACCGTCTATGAGAATATCGCCTCGCCGATGCGCATCAGCGGCGCCGACACCGCGACGATCGACCGCGAAGTGCGCAAGGCCGCCGAGCTGCTGAAGCTGACGCCGTATCTCGACCGCACGCCGTTGAACCTGTCGGGCGGACAGCAGCAGCGCACGGCACTTGCCCGCGCCATCGTCAAGAATGCCGATCTCGTGCTGCTCGACGAACCGCTCGCCAACCTCGACTACAAGCTGCGCGAGGAACTGCGCGAGGAACTGCCGAAGATCTTTTCCGCCTCCGGCGCCATCTTCGTCTATGCGACGACCGAGCCTTCGGAAGCTCTGCTGCTTGGCGGCAACACGGCAGCCCTCAGCCAGGGCCGTATCACCCAGTTCGGCAAGACGATCGACGTCTATCGTCGTCCGGTCGATCTCATTACCGCCCGCACCTTCGCCGATCCGCCGCTGAACTGCATCGAACTCGTCAAATCAGGCGCAGCTTTCGCGCTCGACGGCAAGCCGGTGCTGACGGTGCCTTCGCATCTGACCGGCATTGCCGATGGTCCCTGCACCGTCGGCTTCCAGCCGCACCATATTTCGTTCGACCGTCCGCAAGGCAGCGGCGACGCACTCACCGTCAAGACCGCGATCTCCGAGATCGCAGGCTCGGAAAGCTTCATTCACGTCGGATTTGCCAATGCGCGCTGGGTCATGCTGGCGCCAGGCATTCACGACATCGAACCGGACGCGACCCTCGAGGTCTTCGTCGACACCCGTCATCTCATGGCCTTCGGGCCTGATGGACGCGCCATCGGCGGCGCGGCCTAAAGGGGGCGCTGGGAGGAAAACATGGCACGCATCGATCTCGAACATATCCGCCACGCCTACGGCGCCAAACCGAAGTCGGAGAACGACTACGCGCTGAAGGAAGTGCATCACGAATGGAACGACGGCGGCGCCTACGCGCTGCTCGGGCCGTCCGGCTGCGGCAAGACCACGCTACTCAACATCATCTCCGGCCTGATCAACCCGTCGGAAGGGCGTATCCTGTTCGACGGCAAGGACGTGACGCATCTTTCGACCCAGGAACGCAACATCGCCCAGGTGTTCCAGTTCCCGGTGATCTACGACACGATGACGGTCTACGACAATCTGGCCTTCCCCTTGCGCAACCGGCATGTGCCGGAGGCCGAGGTCGATCGCCGCGTCAAGGAGACGATCGAGATGATCGGTCTCGGCGGCTGGGCGAAGAAGACCGCCCGGGGCCTGACCGCCGACCAGAAGCAGAAGATCTCGCTCGGCCGTGGCCTCGTGCGCAACGACGTCAGCGCCATCCTCTTCGATGAGCCGCTGACGGTCATCGACCCGGAAATGAAGTGGGTGCTGCGCTCGCAGATCAAGCGGCTGCACAAGCAGTTCGGCTTCACCATGGTCTACGTCACCCACGACCAGACCGAGGCGCTCACCTTCGCCGACAAGGTCGTCGTCATGTATGACGGCCAGATCGTTCAGATCGGTACCCCGGCCGAACTCTTCGAGCGCCCGCGCCACACCTTCGTCGGCTATTTCATCGGCTCGCCGGGCATGAACGTGCTTCCCGTAAAGCTCGACGGCAACACCGCGACGGTCGGCGGCGAACACGTGGCGCTCAATTTCCAGCCCACGGTCAAGGCCGGCGCCAAGACCGAACTCGGCATCCGCCCGGAATTCGTCTCGCTCGGCCGCGAGGGCATGCCGGTCGCGATCACCAAGGTCGAGGACATTGGCCGCCACAAGATCGTGCGCGCCCGCTTCGCCGATCAGCCGATCTCGATCATCGTCGACGAGGATGGCGAGATCCCCGCCGATCCGCGCGTCCGCTTCGATCAGAAAGCCATCAACATCTACGCCGATTCCTGGCGCGTCGGCGAGGAGGCCTGACCATGGAAAAAACCTGGAACAACAAGGCCTGGTTCATGGTGCTGCCGGTTCTCGTGCTGGTCGCCTTCTCGGCCGTCATCCCGCTGATGACCGTCGTCAATTATTCGGTCCAGGACACCTTCGGCAACAACGCGTTCTTCTGGGCCGGCACCGACTGGTACGTGCAGGTGCTGACATCAGACCGTTTCTGGGACGCGCTCACCCGCAACCTGATCTTCTCGGCGATCATCCTTGCCATCGAAATCCCGCTCGGCATCATCATCGCCCTCAACATGCCGAAGAAGGGTCTCGGCGTCCCGGTCTGCCTCGTGCTGATGGCGCTGCCGCTCTTGATCCCGTGGAACGTCGTCGGCACCATCTGGCAGGTGTTCGGCCGCGTCGATATCGGCCTGCTCGGCCGCACGCTCGAAGGCATGGGCATCAACTACAACTACGTGCAGAACCCGGTCGCTGCCTGGGTGACGCTGATCGTCATGGACGTCTGGCACTGGACGAGCCTCGTCGTGCTCTTGTGCTATGCCGGTCTCGTGTCGATCCCGGACGCCTACTACCAGGCGGCCAAGATCGACGGTGCCTCGCGCTGGTCGGTGTTCCGTTACATCCAGCTGCCGAAGATGAAGCGTGTGCTCCTGATCGCTTTCCTGCTGCGCTTCATGGATAGCTTCATGATCTACACCGAGCCCTTCGTCGTCACCGGCGGCGGCCCCGGCAATTCCACCACCTTCCTGTCGATCGACCTCGTCAAGACGGCCATTGGCCAGTTCGACCTCGGTCCGGCGGCAGCGCTATCGATCATCTACTTCCTCATCATCCTGCTGCTCTCGTGGATCTTCTACACCGTGATGACCACGAGCGACGCGCAAGGCTGAGACAGGCGGGAGGAGAACCAAAATGCAAACACAACCGCTTACCGAACGCCTTTCCTGGCTGGTGCCGACGATCTACATCGTCTTCCTGCTCTTGCCGATCTACTGGCTCGTCAACATGAGCTTCAAGGAGACGAGCGAGATCCTCAGCACCTTCTCGCTCTGGCCGGTGAACCCGACCCTCCGGAACTATCAGGTGATCTTCACCGATCCGTCCTGGTACAACGGCTACATCAACTCGATCATCTACGTCGTGATGAACACGGTGATCTCGGTATCGGCAGCGCTGCCGGCGGCCTATGCCTTCTCGCGCTACCGCTTCCTCGGCGACAAGCACCTGTTCTTCTGGCTCTTGACCAACCGCATGGCGCCGCCGGCGGTCTTCGCCCTGCCCTTCTTCCAGCTCTATTCGGCCTTCGGCCTGATCGACACGCACATCGCCGTGGCACTTGCCCACTGCCTGTTCAACGTGCCGCTCGCCGTCTGGATCCTCGAAGGCTTCATGTCGGGCGTGCCGAAGGAAATCGACGAAACCGCCTATATCGACGGCTATTCGTTCCCGCGCTTCTTCGTGAAGATCTTCATGCCGCTGATCGCCTCGGGCATCGGTGTCGCCGCCTTCTTCTGCTTCATGTTCTCCTGGGTCGAACTGCTGCTAGCCCGCACGCTGACGACCACGGACGCCAAGCCGATCGCCGCCACCATGACCCGCACGGTCTCCGCCTCCGGCCTCGACTGGGGCGTACTGGCCGCTGCCGGCGTGCTCACCATCATCCCGGGCGCGCTGGTGATCTATTTCGTTCGCAACTACATCGCCAAGGGCTTTGCCCTGGGGAGGGTATGATGACCGCTCAACCCGTTCGCAAGGCCCGTTGGCAACTGCCCTTCGCCGCCGTTCTCGTCGTCTATGCGGCTGTCGCCGGGCTGCTCATGAGCATGCTGCCGATCAAGGACGGCGCCCGCGACTGGTTCGCGCCGCTGGTCGCCGGCGGCTGGATGGCCTGGTCGTTTCCGTCGGCCATGTTCTTCCTCACCATCTTCGCGCTGCTGTCGATGATGGCGGTCTGGGAATATGCCGCGCCGGGCGGAAACCCGCGCGTCGGCATCCTGCGCTTCGAGACGACACGGGGCGATCGCCTCTTCGTGTCGCTGCTCGGAAGCGCCTTCATTCACCTCGCATGGCTCGGTTTGGTCGGCGGGCAGAACCTGTGGTGGGCGCTCGCGCTCTCCCTGGTCTATGCCGTCGGCGTCTTCCGCTATGTCTGAGGCGAGCCGATTTGAGGGGCCGCGCGAGCGGCCCCTCAAAAGCTAAAGAACCGCATTCGCAAACCTAAGGGAGGGAATTATGCGACGGCATCTTTTGACTACGACGGCGGCCATGCTGCTGGCTTTCACCGGCACCGCTTTTGCCGGCATGGACGAGGCAAAGAAGTTCCTCGACACCGAAATCGGCGACATGTCCGCGCTCGACCGCGCGGCCCAGGAAGCCGAAATGCAGTGGTTCGTCGATGCGGCCAAGCCCTTCGCCGGCATGGAAATCAAGGTCGTTTCCGAAACGATCACCACCCATGAATACGAATCGAAGACGCTGGCCAAGGCCTTCGCCGACATCACCGGCATCAAGATCACCCACGACCTGATCGGCGAAGGTGACGTCGTCGAAAAGCTGCAGACGCAGATGCAGTCGGGCGAAAACGTCTATGACGCCTACATCAACGATAGTGACCTGATCGGCACCCATTGGCGTTACCAGCAGGCGCGCAGCCTGACGGACTTCATGGCCAATGAAGGCAAGGACGTCACCAACCCGAACCTCGACATCGACGACTTCATCGGCAAGTCCTTCACGACCGCGCCGGATGGCAAGCTCTACCAGCTGCCCGACCAGCAGTTCGCGAACCTCTACTGGTTCCGCTACGACTGGTTCAACGACGAGAAGAACAAGGCGGACTTCAAGGCGAAGTACGGCTACGACCTCGGCGTTCCGGTCAACTGGTCGGCCTATGAGGACATCGCCGAGTTCTTCACCGGCCGCGAAGTCGACGGTAAGAAGGTCTATGGCCACATGGACTACGGCAAGAAGGACCCGTCGCTCGGCTGGCGCTTCACCGACGCCTGGCTGTCGATGGCCGGCAACGGCGACAAGGGCATCCCGAACGGCAAACCGGTCGACGAGTGGGGCATCAAGGTCGACGAGAACTCGCGTCCGGTCGGCTCGTGCGTCGCCCGCGGCGGTGACACCAACGGCCCGGCTGCCGTCTACTCCATCCAGAAGTACCTCGACTGGATGAAGGCCTATGCACCGGCTGCTGCCCAGGGCATGACCTTCTCGGAATCCGGTCCGGTTCCGTCGCAGGGCGAAATCGCCCAGCAGATGTTCACCTACACGGCCTTTACCGCCGACTTCGTTAAGCCGGGCCTGCCGGTCGTGAACGAGGACGGCTCGCCGAAGTGGCGTTTCGCTCCGAGCCCGCACGGCGTCTACTGGAAGGACGGCATGAAGCTCGGTTACCAGGACGCCGGTTCCTGGACGCTGCTGAAGTCCACCCCTGACGACCGCGCCAAGGCCGCCTGGCTCTATGCGCAGTTCGTGACCTCGAAGACCGTCGACGTGAAGAAGAGCCATGTCGGCCTCACCTTCATCCGCCAGTCGACGCTTGACCACAAGAGCTTCACGGACCGCGCTCCGAAGCTCGGCGGTCTGATCGAGTTCTACCGTTCGCCGGCCCGCCTGCAGTGGTCGCCGACCGGCACGAACGTTCCTGACTATCCGAAGCTGGCTCAGCTGTGGTGGCAGGCGATCGGCGATGCATCCTCGGGTGCGAAGACCGCTCAGGAAGCCATGGACTCGCTGTGCGCCGAGCAGGAGAAGGTTCTCTCCCGTCTCGAACGCTCGGGCGTTCAGGGCGACATCGGTCCGAAGCTCGCCGAAGAGCATGACCTTGCGTACTGGAACGCCGAAGCCGTCAAGGCTGGCAACGTCGCTCCGCAGCTGAAGGTCGAGAACGAGAAGGATAAGCCGCAGACCATCAACTACGACGAACTGGTCAAGAGCTGGCAGAACTAACTAGAAGGCCGCCCCGCCGGGCGGCCTTTTTCTTTCAGGAGATGCGGCACCGGGGTCGGCAACGGCCCCGGTATTTCTTTGCCGGCAATCCCTGAGTGGCATGGCCGTGCCTACATCCGGACCAGCCGAAGGCGTCCGGACTTCTCGGACCGGCGCTTGTCGAAGATCGCCCGGACGGCGCGCGTCGAGCCGTCGTCCATCTGCACCGTCATGTCCATGTAGAGATGCTTGTCGACGATAGCGATCCGGATATCGAATGGCTGACCGCGATAGTGGCTGGTACCGTCCTCGCTCCAGCGACCGATCCCCTCGGCGCTATGGCCGCCTCCAGCGCGTCCGAGATGGACCACCGCGAACCATCCGTCCTTGCCCGTCACCTTCAGGACCGGACCGTTCCGCCCGATTTCGACCCAGCAGGTCCCGCAGGCGTCCGTTCCTGACGCAACCTGCTGCCACTTCCCCGGAAAGGTGGCGCCGTTGGCGCGCGCGGCAACCGGTGAAAGCGCGAAGGCGAGCGCCAACAGCACAGCGGGCAAACGCCAGAGGGCCAGTCTCCAAGATACCATCGATCATGATCCCAAACGAACAGCGCCGGAGCACCGGCGTAAGGGACCATCGCTGCTTCGCATTGCGGCTACGTTGCATGGTCTTCGGCCGCGCCAGGCTCGCCTGCAGCTTTCGTCAAGGCTCGCGACCTTGCGGCAACCGTTCCCGTCGCCAGCGCAACGTGACTGATTACCCCCGGATTCCGGAAAGTGTTTTCGCATTCGCGATACTTGCGACATTCTGCCTCGGCACGGAAAAATTGCGCTCCCCTGTTGGAGGACGGGGGAACCGGACTGGTCGACGTGATGGAAGGAGGAACCATGAGCGACGTTTCCAGCATACACCCGGTGGACGAGAAGCTGCCTGTGGGCAGGCTCGCGACACTTGGGATCCAGCACGTTCTTGTCATGTATGGTGGCGCCGTCGCGGTACCGCTTATCGTCGGCCGGGCATTGCAGCTCAGCCCCCAGGATGTCGCTTTCCTGATCTCGGCCGATCTCTTCGTCTGCGGCATCGTCACCATCATCCAGTCGCTCGGCATCGGTCGCGGCATCGGCATCCGCCTTCCCGTCATGATGGGCGTTACTTTCGCGTCTGTCGGCCCGATGGTTTCGATGGCGGCGATGACCCCGGGCCAGGAGGGCGCGCGCATGATCTTCGGCGCCATCATCGGCGCCGGCCTCGTCGCGCTGCTGCTCGCGCCGTTGATGGGCAGATTGCTCAAGTTCTTCCCGCCGATCGTCACTGGCACCATCATTCTCGTCATCGGCGTTTCGCTGATGCGGGTGGGCGTCAACTGGATCTTCGGCAATCCTTTCGGCCCGACGGCGCCGAAACTGGTCGACCCAGCCCATACCGAATGGCTGGCCGCGATAAAGACCGCGGCCGCCGCCGGCGGACCTGCTATTCCTGACGGTCTGGTGCTCGGCGCCACGGTGCCGAACCCGCGCTATGCGGAGCCCAGCCACATCGCGCTTGCCGCCTTCGTGCTTGTGTCCATCCTCGTCATCGCGCGCTTCGGCCGCGGATTGATCAGCAACATCGCGGTGCTGACCGGCGTCGTCCTCGGCTGCGTCGTCGCCGCCGCGCTCGGCATGATGCATTTCGACCGGGTGGCCGACGCCGGCTGGTTCGCAGTGGTCACGCCGCTGCGCTTCGGCATGCCGATCTTCGATCCGGTGCTGATCGCCACCATGTCGCTTGTGATGATCGTCGTCATGATCGAATCGACGGGCATGTTCTTGGCGCTCGGCGAAATGACCAACCGCGAGGTGTCGCAGCAGCAGCTGACGGCGGGGCTCAGGGTCGATGGCCTCGGCACGATGATCGGCGGCCTGTTCAACACCTTCCCCTATACGAGCTTCTCGCAGAATGTCGGTCTTGTCGGCGTCACCGGCGTGAAGAGCCGCTATGTCTGTGTGATGGGGGGCGTCATCATGATCGCGCTCGGACTGATCCCGAAGATGGGCGCTCTGGTGGAAGCGGTGCCGACCTTCGTGCTCGGCGGCGCCGGCCTGGTGATGTTCGGCATGGTGGCGGCCACCGGCGTGCGCATCCTGTCGACCGTCGACTTCAAGTCGTCGCGCAACAACCTCTTCGTTGTCGCCGTCTCGGTCGGCTTCGGCCTGATCCCATTGATCGCGCCGAACTTCTTGGTGTGGCTGCCGCATGCGATCCATCCGATCATCGAGTCCGGCATCGTGCTCGCCTCGATCTCGGCCGTGGTGCTCAACGCCTTCTTCAACGGTCTGAGCTTCGAAAGATCCGCGTCCGTCGACGCGGCCAAGCTCGCAGACAGCCACTGAGCATCGACGAAAGCATCTGCCCCGCCCCCCGAAAGGTGGGGCGGGGCTTTGTCGTTTCACGTCCGCGGAGAGATCTCGATACTTCGATCGCCACCGAAGCATCTGTCATCTCCACGGCGCTAGAAGAAGGACAACGACGACGACACGAAGGTTCCATGCCATGGCCAAGACCAATCTCACCCTTGAACTCCTCCTGTTGCTTGCGCTTGCTACGCTCTGGGGCGCTTCCTACACCTTCATCAAGATCGGCGTTGCAACCATTCCGCCGGTCACGCTGATTGCCGCCCGTACCTTGATCGCCGGCGCCCTGCTTCTCGCGGTTCTCCGTTGGCGTGGCCTGAAGATGCCGCGCGACGTCGCAACCTGGCGGCGATTCCTGTTCCAGGCTTGTCTTAACAGCGTCGTGCCCTTCACGCTGATTGCCTGGGCGGAACAGACGATCGATGCCGGCATCGCTTCGATCCTCAACGCGACGACACCGATCTTCGCCTTCCTGATGACGGCCCTGATTACCCGCCACGAGGCGGTAACCGCCCGCAAGCTCGTCGGCGTGATTGCCGGCATGACCGGCATCAGCCTGATCATCGGCATGGAGACCTTCGGCGGTCTCGGCGCGCAATTGCTGCCACAGCTGGCCGTGGTGCTCGCCACCGTCTGTTATGCCGGTGCCGCCATCTTCGGACGCAGCTTCAAAGGGCTCGACCCGATGATGCCCGCTGCCGGCTCGCTGATATCAGGCGCGGTCCTGCTGATCCCCACCAGCCTCATCGTCGACAGGCCCTGGACGCTGGCTCCATCCATGGATTCGCTGCTTGCGCTCCTTGGCCTTGCCATCTTTTCGACAGCACTTGCCTTCGCCATCTACTTCCGGCTGATCCAGACGCTGGGTTCGGTCGGCGCGACCGCCCAGGCCTATCTGCGCGTGCCGGTCGGTGTCGCCATCGGCGCGATCTTCCTTGGCGAACGGCTGTCGGACACCGCCTGGATCGGCCTTGGCTGCGTCATCATCGGCGTTGCGGCCATGACCATACCGGCACGGCGGCGCACCTCCGCCGTCGCGGGTCGCGGCTGACACTCTTTCATTTGAAAGCAAAAGGAGTCGTTGCGCGACATCACGAGCGCAACGACTCTGGCGAGCTTCGCTCAGTCCTTGCGCTTGCGGCAGTAGAGCTCGAGCCGGTGGCGCACCAGATCGTAGCCGAGCTCGGCGGCAATCTCCGCTTGCAGCTGCTCGATCTTGTCGGAACGGAACTCGATCACAGCCCCCGTGTCGATATCGATCAGATGATCGTGATGCGGCGCGTCGGCGGTCTCGAAACGCGCCGTCGCGCTTTCGAAGGCATGGCGCTGCACGACGCCCTGCTGCTCGAGCGCTGACAGCGTCCGGTAGACCGTCGAAAGCGAGACGGTGGCGTCGATTTCCTTCGCCCGGCGATGCAGTTCGTTTGCATCCGGATGGTCTTCGGCGGTGGCGAGAATCTTCAGGATTGCGGAGCGCTGCCGCGTAACGCGCACGCCGCCATCCCGCAAAACGCCTTCCAGCTCTTCGACACGATTCTTGTTCTGTTTCATGGTCGTTACACTAGCCAAGGGCATTGGTTTTGAAAATAGCTAGTTGCGAATGCTTCTCATTTGCATTGACTTATGCAAATCATTCCCCTACTCCTGTGGGCGACAACATCAGGGAGTAGCGAATGATCGATCAGACGAGGCGCGCGATCCTGGCAGCAGCAGCTGCCATGGCAGCCATCGCGCTTTCGCCTAGCGCCGGATGGGCGCAGGAAAAATTCAAGGCAGTGACGACCTTCACGGTCATTGCCGACATGGCCAAGAACGTCGCGGGCGACGCCGCAATCGTCGAATCGATCACCAAACCGGGTGCCGAGATCCACAACTACCAGCCGACCCCGCGCGACATCCTGAAGGCGCACGACGCCAAGCTGATCCTGTGGAACGGTCTGAACCTGGAGCTCTGGTTTGAGAAGTTCTTCCAGAACTTTGATGACGTCCCCGGTGCCGTCGTCTCGACCGGCGTCGAGCCCATGGGGATTGCTGAAGGCCCCTACAGCGGAAAGCCCAATCCGCATGCCTGGATGTCGCCATCGGCAGCGCTCATCTATGTCGACAACATCCGCGACGCCTTCGTGAAGTACGACCCCGCCAATGCCGAGACCTACAAGGCCAATGCCGAGACCTATAAGCAGAAGATCGAGGCGACCATCGCGCCGATCCGCGCCGAGATCGCCAAGATCCCCGAAGACAAGCGCTGGCTGGTTTCGAGCGAAGGCGCCTTCAGCTACCTGATCCGCGATTTCGGCATGAAGGAACTCTACCTCTGGCCGATCAATGCCGACCAGCAGGGCACCCCGCAGCAGGTCCGCAAGGTGATCGACGCCGTCAGGGCCAACCACATTCCGGTCGTCTTCTCTGAAAGCACGATCTCGCCCGATCCGGCTGAGCAGGTGGCGCGCGAAACCGGTGCAAAATACGGCGGCGTGCTCTACGTTGATTCCTTGAGCGAAGCGGACGGTCCGGTTCCGACCTATATCGATCTGCTGCGCGTCACATCGGAAACCATCGCCAAGGGCCTTTCGCAATGAACCTTCAGGTGAAGCCCCGCTCCGGCCCCGCGCCGGCATCCGGCGAACAGGGCAGCGGCATCCGCGTCTCTGGCGCGACAGTCACCTACCGCAACGGCCTGCGGGCCCTGCGCGACGCGACCTTCGAGATCCCGACGGGCACGATCACGGCGCTCGTCGGCGTCAACGGCAGCGGCAAGTCGACACTCTTCAAGGCGATCATGGGCTTTGCCCGCCTGTCGCGCGGCGAGATCTCGATCCTTGGCCGTTCGGTTCCGGAAGCGCTCAAGAAGAACCTCGTCGCCTATGTGCCGCAGGCCGAGGAGGTCGACTGGAACTTCCCGGTTCTGGTCGACGACGTGGTCATGATGGGCCGCTACGGCCATATGAACATGCTGCGCATCCCGAAGAAGGCAGACCATGAGGCGGTCGAGGCAGCCCTCGCCCGCGTCGGCATGAGCGACTATCGCAAGCGCCAGATCGGTGAACTCTCCGGCGGCCAGAAGAAGCGCGTCTTCCTGGCGCGCGCGCTCGCCCAGGATGGCAAGGTCATCCTGCTCGACGAACCGTTCACCGGCGTCGACGTCAAGACCGAGGACGCGATCATTCGCCTTCTGATCGGCCTGCGTGACGAGGGCCGGGTCATGCTGGTTTCGACACATAACCTCGGCAGTGTGCCGGAATTCTGCGACCGCACCGTGCTCCTGAAGAACACCGTGCTCGCCTATGGCCCGACGGACACCACCTTCACCCGCGAAAACCTGGAACTCGCCTTCGGCGGCGTTCTCCGGCACTTCGTGCTCGGCGGCGAAAACCTGCATGACGATGCCGATCCGCGGCAGCTCGCCGTGATCACCGACGACGAGCGCCCGCTCGTCATGTATGGCGACAAGGATCGGATGGTGGCGCAGCCGGCAAAACCCGAGACCAACGGGGAGCCGAACGGCAAATGATCGCCACGCTCCTGGAACCCTTCACCTATGGCTACATGGTCAATGCCATGTGGGTGAGCGCACTGGTCGGCGCCGTCTGCGCCTTCCTCTCCTCCTATCTGATGCTCAAGGGCTGGTCGCTGATCGGTGATGCCCTCTCGCATTCGATCGTCCCAGGGGTCGCCGGCGCCTATATGCTCGGCCTGCCCTTCTCGCTCGGCGCCTTCTTCTCCGGCTCGCTTGCCGCCGGCGCCATGTTGTTTCTCAACCAGCGCACAAGGCTCAAGGAAGACACGATCATCGGCCTGATCTTCACCTCCTTCTTCGGCCTCGGGCTTTTCATGGTCTCGCTGTCGCCGACATCGGTGAACATCCAGACCATCGTGCTCGGCAACATCCTGGCGATCACGCCCGCCGACACACTGCAGCTCGCGATCATCGGCATCGTCTCGCTGGTCATCCTGACAGCGAAGTGGAAGGACCTGATGGTGACCTTCTTCGATGAGAGCCACGCCCGCTCGATCGGCATTCCCACCACCTTCCTCAAGGTGCTGTTCTTCACCCTGCTCTCGGCCTGTACGGTCGCAGCACTGCAGACCGTCGGCGCTTTCCTTGTCATCGCCATGGTGGTGACGCCTGGCGCGACCGCTTACCTGCTCACGGATCGCTTTCCGCGGCTGATCCTGATCAGCGTCGCCATCGGTGCGCTGACGAGCTTCTTCGGCGCCTATTTCAGCTACTTCCTCGACGGTGCCACCGGCGGCATCATCATCGTGCTGCAGACACTCATCTTCCTGACGGCTTTCGTCTTCGCCCCGAAGCACGGGCTGCTCGCCGCGCGCAGGCGCAGCGCCGAACCGATGGACGCTGCCCGATGATCTCGCTCGACATGCTGCTTGCGGTCTTCGAATTCGAGTTCATGCGCAACGCGCTTCTGATCTCGGTGCTGGTGGCGATCCCGACCGCCATGCTCTCCTGTTTCCTGGTGCTGAAGGGCTGGTCGCTGATGGGCGACGCGATCTCGCATGCGGTCTTCCCCGGCATCGTCATCTCCTACATCGTCGGCCTGCCGCTTGCCGTCGGTGCCTTTGCCGCCGGCATGTCCTGCGCGCTCCTGACCGGCTATCTCAAGGAGAACAGCCGCATCAAGCAGGACACGGTGATGGGCGTGGTCTTCTCCGGCATGTTCGGTTTCGGTCTGGTGCTCTACACCAAGATCCAGAGCGACGTGCACCTCGACCACATCCTCTTCGGCGACATGCTCGGCATCGGCTGGCGCGATATCGCCGAGACCGGCGTGATCGCCTTGGTCGCCACCGGTATTCTCGCAGTCAAATGGCGCGATTTCCTGCTGCACGCCTTCGATCCCGCCCAGGCCAAGGCCGTCGGTCTTCCGGTTAACTGGTTGCACTATGGGCTGCTCGCGATCCTGTCGCTGACGATCGTCGGCGCGCTGAAGGCGGTCGGTTTGATCCTTGCCATCGCCATGCTGATCGCACCCGGCGCCATCGCCTTCCTGATCACCCGCACCATGGGCGCCATGCTCATCGTCGCCGTGCTGATCGCGATGACGGCCTCCTTCTGCGGCGTCTACCTCTCCTTCTTCATCGACAGCGCGCCGGCGCCGACCATCGTGCTCCTGATGACCGTGATGTTCCTCATCGCCTTTGCCTGGTCCTCCTGGCGGACCTACCGGAACGAAGCGCGGCGGGCGATCGAATGACAAAGAGGCTCCCGTTGCAGGGAGCCTCATCGCCTGTTCTCAGTGGCTCGGATGGAGCGCGTCATTGAGATACATGCAGGTCAGCATCGTGAAGATATAGGCCTGGATAAGCGCCATCAGCAGTTCCAGCCCGGTCAATGCCACCGTCATCAGCAGCGGCATGACCGCAGCCAGCATCCCGAGCGCCCCGAAGCCGCTGAGGCCCACGACGAAGCCGGCGAAAACCTTGAGCGTGATGTGGCCGGCCAACATGACCGCGAAGAGACGAACCGAGTGGCTGACGGGACGCGAGAGGTAGGAGACCACCTCGATCGGGATGATGATCGGCGCCAGAATCAACGGCACGCCCGCGGGCATGAACAGCCTGAGGAAGCCGAGGCCGTGCCGGTAGAGACCGTAGAGCGTGACCGTCAGGAACACCAGCATGGCCAGCGCGAAGGTGACCGCGATATGGCTCGTCACAGTGAAGGCATAGGGGAACATGCCGATCAGGTTGGCGGTGAGGATGAACATGAACAGCGAGAAGACCAGCGGGAAGAAACGCATGCCCTTCTCGCCGGCATTGTCGCGCAGCGTCTTTGCCGCAAACTCATAGAGGATCTCGGCCGCCGACTGCGCCCGGTTCGGCACGAGGCCGCGTCTTCTCGTTGACAGGATCAGGAACAGACTGGCGATCGCGACCGTCAGCACCATAAAGGCGGCCGAGTTGGTAAAGCTGATCTGGTGACCACCGATCTCTGCGATCGGTAGGAGCGACTTGATCTCAAATTGTTCGATGGGTCCGGCCATCATCAACCTCATGTGTTGGCGGAGAAGCATCGGCGACGCGCGTCGGCGGCCGCCGGCGCGTCAATGTGTTGGATAAGCGATCGGCGGCCGACGCCGTCCCACGAAGCGATTGCTTCCGATGGAATGACCAGAGCGCCGCGCGTTCAACTGAACGCGCAAAGGACGCTCTAGCACTTTGATTCTAGAGCATCTTTCCGCCTCCAGTGACTCCACTTGAGAGCGGGATGCTCTAGGCTGCTCAATAAAGGGAAAGGTCGTGCGGACGTGCCGCGAGCTTTGGGGCTGCATGATGCGATCGACTCCATGTATCTCGGTCGAGATACTGGGGCCGTCCCCAGGCGAAGCACCGACGCGGGTCGTCCCGCGTGCGCCTGACCTAGAGGCAATTTGCAGCGGGGTCAAGCTGGCTAACGCCCGATCGTGGCTCGGGCGCTAGCCGAAGCAGCGATGATCCGCAAGCACGTCTTCGATCACCGTGCGCTGCTTTGCCTTCTCGCTTGCAGGCGCGCCGGTCATGCCGGCAAGCACGATCAGCGCCTTCCACAGGGTCCAGCCACGCCCGCGGGCCCAGCCACCGCGATCGAGTGCCATGCCATCACGGAAGACCTCGCGGCTCTCGCCATGGAAGAACGTCCAGGCTATCGCCAGATCACAGGCGGGGTCGCCGACACCCGAAGTGCCGAAATCGATGACCGCGCTCAAGCGACCCTGCTCGACCAACAGGTTGCCCCAGGCGATATCGCCGTGGAACCAGACGGGCGTCCCCTCGAATGGCGCAGCAAGGGCCGCTTCCCAGACCTCTCTGGCCGCCGCCGTGTCGACCTGTCCCTCAAGCAATGGGAGCGCCTGACGTGTCTGCTCGTCATAGAAGCCAGGCGGACCGCCGCGGTGGAAGTTATGGTCGCCGGGCAAGGGCCCACTCGCAGCATCCGCCTGCCGCAAGGCGCGCAGAAACCGCGTGAGATCCTTCGCCACTTGCCCGAGATCTGCGACCCGCTCCACGGCCAACGTTTCCCCCTGAAGCCAGCGGTAGACCGACCAGGGCCAGGGAAAGCCTTCTCCCGGCGTGCCCTTGGCCAGCGGCATGGGAATGGGCAGCGGCAATTGGGGAGCCAGCCGCGGCAGCCAGCGGTGCTCCTTTTCCACTTGCAGCACATAGTGCTCGGCGCTTGGCAGGCGCACGGTCATGTGGTCGCCGAGCCGGAAGCTCCTGTTGTCCCAGCCGCCGGGCTCGGTCGGGCGCACCTCAAGATCCGACCATCGCGGAAACTGTGTCGCGATCAGCCGCCGTACCAGCGACGCATCGATCACAAGCTCGGCTGAATTCGGGTTTGTCATGACGAATTCCATTCGATGTTTGTGTCCAGCAAGCTATGTGATCGTCCCCGGATTTCAACTTCCTAGTTCACCGTAACGCTCGTTCAGCGGCGCGTTGTGTTGAGACGTGACAGTCGCTTGCCGATATCGGCGGTTGCATATTGCCGCCGCGACGGATTTCGGGGATGAAGAAGGCCTAGACCCGTTGATAGCTTGAGATCATGGAAGCCCGGCCGACCGATCACCTTTTGCTGGAGGCGCCGCGCCTCATCGCGCCCCGCCGGGCAGGCGGGGCAGCATGAGCGCGACCCGTGGCAAGACGCCGGCTCCAAAGCCTGCCGGTCGGACGGGACTGCGCTTCTTTCTCGTCGCCCTCATCCTGATCGTCACCGCCATTCTCGCAACGGCCCTGCTTGCCAACGAACAGCGCAACCTCAAGAAAGTTCTCGTGGCATTGGGGCTGCCGACGACCTTCCTGGCGAAGAGCAAGCCCTCCGGACCGACGGCCGAGAAGCCGGCAAGGCTCGAACCGCCACGCATCGCCCTGCCCGCCTGGACCTTCCAGGATCTGCAGACGCCGGAGCAGCAGTTCCTGCGCGTCATCCGCAGCGATCCCAAGGCGCTCTGCGACGAGTTGCGCGACGCCGGCTTTCGCGAACTCGAATGGAAAGCCGGTGCCGGTGAGCGTGCCCAATGGGAATGTTCGTCACTCGTCTCCTTCCCGCGTCCGGGCGAGGACAAGCCTTCATCGATCTTCATCTTCGTCAAAGGCAGCGGCGAGGAGGAAATCACCTCCTTCCGCGTCAAGCTCAACATCGAGCGACCGGAGGACCGCCAGGCCGTGACCACGGCAGCGGCGCGGGCAGCGGCCGTGTTCCTCGACCACGTGCGCTGGGCCGATGCCGCAAGCGTTACCCTGCAAATCCAGGCGCTGAAGGAATTCGATCTCAAGCGTTTCGGCAGCCGCATCCAGTTCAAGCGCGAGTCCGACGAGGTGACGCCGCGCTTTAACTTCCTTGCCAACCAGCCGCCGCGCGCGCGGCCGAAGAGCATTGCCGAGCTTTACTTCGACCGGAGCAAATGGCTCGCCTATGGCGATGCCGGACTGCATAGCTTCGTCAAGGGCCCGACAGACTGGAACGTGCCGGCAAAAGTGCCGAATGGAAAGGAGCCAGCGACGGACGCCACATCAGGCGAGAAGCCCTCCGCGGGGCATGGCCATGACGATCCCGTCGCTCGCTGACTTAGGAAAGCAACGGCCTACCGATCGATCCGGGTCGAAAGGATAATCGAAGAAAGCGTCCGGTCGACGCCGTCGATCTCGCCAATGCGATCGATCAGGAGATCGAGTTCGCTGATCGACGTCGCCGCCACCACGGCGATAAGATCGAAACTGCCGCTGACAGAATGCAGCGTCTGGATTTCGCGGATGGCACTGAGCTCAGGGGTCACGCGGCTCAGCGCCCGCGGCGCGATGGTGATCAGCACATGCGCCTTGACCAGCCCCTTCTCGTAGCTCTCCGACAGGCGCACGCCATAGCCGGCGATGATTCCCTCGCGCTCCAACCGCTCGATCCTCGCCTGCACCGTCGTGCGCGACAGGCCGAGCCGCCGCGCGATCGTCGCCGTCGGCATGCGGGCATTTTCGCTGAGGACGGCGAGGAGCTCTCGATCCTTATCCGTGATTTGCATTTCGTCGGTCCGGTTGGGCAATCTGCCGAATATCTATAGGCGATTTAGTCGTTTCAGCGCTTCAAATCAACAACCCCTCCCACGACAATAGGGGCACACACAGTTCTCATGCCCTGGGGGAAAGAATGAAGAATATCGTCGTCATCGGAGCAGGCAAGATCGGCTCCACCATCGCTCGCATGCTCGCCCATACCGGCGACTACAGCGTCTGCGTCGCCGACCGCAGCGCCGAGCAGCTGGAGCAGGTGGAAAAGCACGCTGCCATCACGACCGCGACGGTCGATATCGCCGACAAGAAGCAGCTCGTCGCTCTTCTGTCGGGCAAGTTTGCCGTCCTCAGCGCCGCTCCGTTCCACCTGACGGTCGCCATCGCCGAAGCCGCTGCTGAAGCCGGCATCCACTATCTGGACCTGACCGAAGACGTCGAATCCACCCGCCAAGTCAAGGCGATCGCTGCCAAGGCGAACACCGCCTTCATCCCGCAGTGCGGCCTCGCACCGGGCTTCATCTCGATCGTCGCCAACGATCTCGCCAGCCACTTTGAGACGCTGGAAAGCGTGCGCATGCGCGTTGGCGCCCTGCCGCAGTACCCGTCGAACGCGCTCAACTACAATCTCACCTGGAGCACCGACGGCGTTATCAACGAATATATCGAGCCCTGCGAAGCGATCGTCGAAAACAACCTCATCGAAGTGCCGGCGATGGAAGAGCGCGAAGAATTCTCGCTCGACGGCGTCACCTATGAAGCCTTCAACACCTCGGGCGGTCTCGGCACCCTCTGCGAAACGCTGAAGGGCAAGGTTCGCACGCTGAACTACAAGACGATCCGCTATCCGGGCCATGCCGCCATCATGAAGGCGCTCCTGAACGACCTCGGTCTGCGCCACCGCCGCGAAGTCCTCAAGGACATCTTCGAGAACGCCCTGCCGACCACCACCCAGGACGTCGTCGTGATCTTCGTTACGGTTTCGGGCTTCCGCAACGGCCGTCTGATCCAGGAAACCTACGCCAACAAGGTCTATAGCGGCGTCGTTGCCGGCCGCATGCAGAGCGGTATCCAGATCACCACGGCAGGCAGCATCTGCGCCGTGCTCGACCTGCTCGCCGAAGGCAAGATCGCCTCCAAGGGCTTCGTTCGCCAGGAAGACATCAGCCTCGACACCTTCCTCGCAAACCGCTTCGGCCATTACTACGCTCAGAAGGGCGAAACCGAGCGCGTCGCCGGCTGATCCTTCAGCTATAAGCGTGCCGAATTTGGAACGGGACAGACGTCCCGCTCTCACCTACGCAAAGCCCGGGTCTTGGCCCGGGCTTTTTTCGTGTCGTCCGATCATTCGGGCCTGCGGCGCAGTCTTATCAGACGCGCAAAGGTCGCTGGCACTTTGATTTGCTGCAGGTCTTCGCCCTTAAATCCAGGTCGATTCAAGGAGACATGCAGTAAGGTATTACCCCCTAGAGCATTTCACTGTTTCATTGAAACAGCGAATTGCTCCAACTGTTTGAAATTGCGCAATTCCGGACGGAAAACCGTTTCACACTTTTCCTGGAATTGCACTAGCTTCGGCCGAATTCGTCCTCGATGCGGATGATGTCGTCTTCGCCGAGATAGGAGCCGGTGCGCACCTCGATCAGTTCCAGCGGGATTTTGCCCGGGTTGTGAAGCCGGTGCACGATCCCCGGCGGAATGTAGACCGACTCGTTCTCGTGCAGCATTCGCGTTTCCCCGGACATCGTGATCTCCGCCGTGCCGCGCACCACGATCCAATGTTCCGCTCGATGATGATGCTTCTGCAACGAGATCTTCTTGCCGGGGTTCACGCGCAGACGTTTGACGGCAAAGCGTTCTCCGTCCGAAAGGGCCGCGACCGCCCCCCAGGGGCGATAGGACGTCGGGTGTATCTCGGTCAGCGCCGTCGTCTGTGGCGACTTCGCCAGCGTCTTGACGATAGAACCGACGCTCTGGCTATCGGCCAGCCGTCCGACATAGACGGCATCCTCGCCGGCAATGACGGCGACATCGTCCAGCCCTTGAACTGCAAGGTGAATGTCGCGCGATAGGACCAGCGAATTGCGCGTGTTCGACACCGTGGCCTTGTCGGTGACGACATTGCCGTCGCCGTCCTTTTCTCCCGTCTTCCAGACGGCGTCCCAGCTGCCGAGATCGGACCAGAGGAAGGAAGACGGCACCACCGCCGCCCGCTCAGTCTTTTCAAAGACCGCATAATCGACGGAGATATCAGGCGCAGCGGCAAAGCTCGCCGCGTGCAGTCGGGTGAAGTCGAGATCCTTCTGGGCTCCGTCGACCGCGAGTTTCGTCGCTTCCCAGACCTGGGGCGCGTGGCGCTTCATCTCATCAAGAAAGGGCTTTACCGGCAGCATGAACATGCCGGAGTTCCAGAGGTAGCGCCCGGTCTCGAGCATTGCCTCGGCTTTGGCGCGGTCCGGCTTCTCGACGAACCGCGCCACACGGTTCGTGCCCGCCGTCAGTTCTTCGCCGCGCTCGATGTAGCCGTAGCCGGTCGCCGGTTCGGTCGGCGTGATGCCGAAGGTCACCAGTTCTCCGTGGCGGGCGGCCTGGTGCGCCCTGAGTATGCAATCCCTGTAGACATCGCCGGCATCGATCTCATGGTCAGAGGCAAGCACCTGCATGACCGCGCCCTTGCCGTAACGGCTGAGTACCTGGAAAGCCGCGGCAGTCAGCGCCGGTGCTGTGTTGCGTGCAACCGGCTCAAGGAGGATGTCGCCCAGATGTACGTCGATCGCCCGCGCCTGCTCCGCGACGATGAAGCGAAAGTCGCTGTTGGTGACGATGATGGCCGGCTCGAACTGGCTGGCGTCGCGAACGCGCTCCAGCGTCTGCTGGAACAGTGAACGATCGGAAAGGATCTGCAGGAATTGCTTCGGCGCGGCGGCGCGAGAGAGCGGCCACAGACGGGTGCCGCGTCCGCCCGCCATGATCACCGGAACAATCTTTGACGTCATGCCGGCGCCTCTTCCTTTTTGAGCTGAACGTTCGGGGACCAATAAAGAGCTTCCGATGAAGAATAGCTAAAGCGCCGATCCGGGCAAGCTATTCACCGACGCGAAGGCTAATACTGATGAAGAAGAGTATACGGTTATCCGCCCGCATCCCGCTTCACTTAAGAGAAGCGTCACCGCAAAGAACTCGCGACCAATAAAAAACCCCGCTCGAAGGCGGGGCTTTCTCAAATCAGCTACCCTTCCGGGTGTCCCTTTCAGGCCGGGATCACGATCTCGCCGAGCTTCGTCAGTTCGGCGACGAACTGCTCAAGACGGGTCTTCTTCTCGTCGCCGGCACCTTCCAGTTCGGCGCGAACCGCGTCAATGCGGTTTTCGAGAACCGTACGATCGAGTTCGTCGACATGAACGGCAGACTCGGCCAAAAGCGTGCAACCGGTCGGCAGGATGTCGGCAAAGCCGCCAAACACGGCGAAACGCTCGGTCTTGCCGTCGGCCGTCTTCACCGTGACCACGCCGGGCTTGATCGTCGTCATCGTCGGAGCGTGATTGGCCATCACGGTCATCTCGCCCTCAGTCGCCGGAAGAACGACTTCCGTCACTTTTTCGGAGAGGAGCAGGCGCTCGGGGGAAACAAGCTCAAAGTTGAAATCGGCCATGACCATTCACTTTTCGTGGGCGCGCCACCCGAAGGCGGCTGTGCATGTCTTCCCTGCCCTCATCGAAAGGCAGGATGAAAGCCTCGGCGCCATGGCGCCGAGGCTTAACAGTGCTATCAAGCGGCTTCAGCAGCCAGCTTCTTGGCCTTTTCGACCGCTTCTTCGATCGAGCCGACCATGTAGAAGGCAGCTTCCGGCAGGTGGTCGTATTCGCCGTTGACCAAGCCCTTGAAGCCCTTGATCGTGTCTTCGAGAGCGACGAGCTTGCCCGGCGAACCCGTGAAGACTTCGGCGACGAAGAACGGCTGCGACAGGAAGCGTTCGATCTTACGAGCGCGGGCAACGGCGATCTTGTCTTCTTCAGACAGTTCGTCCATGCCGAGGATGGCGATGATGTCCTGGAGCGACTTGTAGCGCTGCAGGGTCGTCTGCACCTTACGCGACACTTCGTAGTGCTCTTCGCCGACGATCATCGGGTCGAGCATGCGCGACGTGGAGTCGAGCGGGTCAACGGCCGGGTAGATGCCCTTTTCGGCGATCGAGCGCGACAGAACCGTGGTTGCGTCCAGGTGGGCGAACGAGGTAGCCGGCGCCGGGTCGGTCAAGTCGTCGGCCGGAACGTAAATGGCCTGAACCGAGGTGATCGAACCCTTGGTCGTCGTGGTGATGCGTTCCTGCATCTGACCCATGTCGGTCGCCAGCGTCGGCTGGTAACCCACGGCCGAAGGAATACGGCCGAGCAGAGCCGACACTTCGGAACCTGCCTGGGTGAAGCGGAAGATGTTGTCGACGAAGAACAGAACGTCCTGGCCCTTGTCGCGGAAGTCTTCAGCGATCGTGAGGCCCGTCAGAGCGACGCGAGCGCGGGCGCCCGGCGGTTCGTTCATCTGGCCGTAAACGAGCGCAGCCTTGGAGCCTGCGCCGCCGCCATGCTTGTTAACGCCGGACTCGATCATTTCGTGGTAGAGGTCGTTGCCTTCGCGGGTGCGTTCACCCACGCCTGCAAACACCGAGTAACCACCGTGCGCCTTGGCGACGTTGTTGATCAGTTCCATGATGAGAACGGTCTTGCCGACGCCTGCGCCGCCGAAGAGGCCGATCTTGCCGCCCTTTGCGTAAGGCGCGAGAAGGTCGACGACCTTGATGCCGGTGACGAGGATCTGCGCTTCCGTCGACTGCTCGACGTAGGACGGTGCATCCTGGTGGATGGCGCGCTTGCCCGACGTGACCAGCGGACCTGCTTCGTCAACCGGCTCGCCGATGACGTTCATGATGCGGCCGAGCGTTTCGTCGCCGACCGGAACCGTGATCGGTGCGCCGGTGTCGGTGACCAGCTGACCGCGAACCAGACCTTCGGTCGAGTCCATGGCGATCGTGCGGACGGAGTTTTCGCCGAGGTGCTGAGCGACTTCGAGAACGAGGCGGTTACCGTGGTTGTCGGTCTCCAGCGCGTTCAGGATCTGCGGAAGCTGGCCTTCTTCGAACACGACGTCAACGACGGCGCCGATGACCTGCGTTACGCGACCGACAGCGCCTGTTGCGGCAACTGCTGCGGTCTTGGCGGAAGCTGCCTTCCTCGGTGCAGCGGGCTTCTTCTCCGCTGCGGTTTCTTTCGGGGTAGCTGCCTTAGCCATAATCCTTACCCTCTTTCCGTAACCTTAGAGCGCTTCCGCGCCCGAGATGATTTCAATGAGTTCCTTGGTGATCTGAGCCTGGCGCTGACGGTTGTAGCTCAGCGTCAACTTGTTGATCATCTCACCAGCATTGCGCGTCGCATTGTCCATCGCGCTCATCTTCGCACCCATTTCGCCGGCAACGTTCTCGAGCAGGGCCCGGAAGATCTGCACGGAAATGTTGCGCGGAATGAGATCGCTCAGGATCGCGCCCGCGTCCGGCTCATATTCGTAGACGGCCGAAGCATCGGATGCTTGCGCTGCAACCGGACCGGCCGAAGCGGGGATCAGTTGCTGTGCCGTCGGAATCTGGGCGATAACGGACTTGAACTCAGAATAGAACAACGTGCAGACGTCGAACTCGCCTTTTTCGAAGAGCGCGATCACCTTGTGGCCAATGTCGTCGGCATTCTGGAAGCCGATCTTCTTGACCTCACGCAGGTCGACACGATCGATGATCAGCGACGCGTATTCGCGACGCAGAATATCGAAGCCCTTCTTGCCGACGCAGATGATCTTCACCGTCTTGCCGGCTGCGAGCAGCTTGCGAACGTGGTCGCGGGCATGACGGGCGATCTGCGAGTTGAAGCCGCCGCAAAGGCCGCGTTCAGCCGTGCAGACGACCAGCAGATGCGTGTCGTCCTTGCCGGTGCCCGTCATCAGAGCAGGCGCGCTGTCGTCCGCGCCAACCGCCTGGGCGATGTTGGCAAGAACGGCAGCCATGCGCTGCGAGTAAGGCCGGGCGGCCTCGGCCGCCTCCTGCGCACGCCGAAGCTTCGCCGCGGCGACCATTTTCATCGCCTTGGTGATCTTCTGCGTCGCCTTGACGGAGGCGATCCGGTTCTTCAGATCCTTAAGTGAAGGCATCCGTTATCCGTCCTAAATGAAATCCGCTCAGGCGAAAGACTTGGCGAAGCTGTCGATTGCAGCCTTCAGCTTGCCCTTGACGTCGTCGGAGATCGCCTTGTCCTTGCGGATGGTTTCCAGGATGTCCTTGCCTTCCGAACGCATGTACGAAAGCAGGCCCTGCTCGAACTTGCCAACCTGGTTGACCGGCAGCTTGTCGAGGTAACCGTTGACGCCAGCGAAGATGACCGCGACCTGCTCTTCCGTCTTCAGCGGCGAGAACTGCGGCTGCTTCAGGAGTTCAGTCAGGCGAGCACCACGGTTGAGCAGGCGCTGCGTAGCGGCATCGAGGTCCGAGCCGAACTGCGCGAAGGCGGCCATTTCACGATACTGGGCGAGTTCGCCCTTGATCGAGCCGGCAACCTGCTTCATCGCCTTGATCTGCGCGGCCGAGCCGACGCGCGAAACCGACAGACCGACGTTAACGGCCGGACGGATGCCCTGGTAGAACAGGTCGGTTTCAAGGAAGATCTGGCCGTCGGTGATCGAGATCACGTTGGTCGGAATGAACGCCGAAACGTCGTTGCCCTGCGTTTCGATGACCGGCAGAGCCGTCAGCGAACCGGCGCCGTTGTCGTCCGAGAGCTTTGCAGCGCGCTCGAGCAGGCGGGAGTGCAGGTAGAAAACGTCGCCCGGGTAAGCTTCGCGGCCCGGCGGGCGGCGCAGCAGCAGCGACATCTGACGGTAGGAAACGGCCTGCTTCGACAGGTCGTCGTAGCCGATCAGGGCATGCTTGCCGTTGTCACGGAAGTATTCGCCCATCGCGCAGCCGGCGAACGGTGCGAGGTACTGCATCGGAGCCGGGTCGGATGCGGTCGCAGCAACGATGATCGAGTACTGCAGAGCGCCACGCTCTTCCAGAACCTTCACGAACTGGGCAACCGTCGAACGCTTCTGGCCGATTGCGACGTAGACGCAATACAGCTTGTCACCTTCCGGACCATTGTCGTGAATGGCCTTCTGGTTGAGGATCGTGTCGAGGATGATCGCGGTCTTGCCGGTCTGGCGGTCGCCGATGACGAGCTCGCGCTGGCCACGACCAACCGGGATCAGAGCGTCGATGGCCTTGAGGCCGGTCGACATCGGCTCATGAACCGACTTGCGCGGAATGATACCCGGAGCCTTGACGTCAACGCGCGAGCGCTGCTTAGCGTTGATCGGGCCCTTGCCGTCGATCGGGTTGCCAAGCGCGTCGACGACGCGGCCGAGCAGTTCCGGACCAACCGGAACGTCCACGATGGCGCCGGTCCGCTTGACGGTGTCGCCTTCCTTGATGTCACGGTCCGAACCGAAAATAACGACACCGACGTTGTCGGCTTCGAGGTTCAGCGCCATGCCGCGAATTCCACCCGGGAATTCGACCATCTCGCCTGCCTGAACATTGTCGAGGCCGTAGACGCGGGCAATACCGTCACCGACGGAAAGCACCTGACCGACTTCGGAGACTTCTGCTTCCTGGCCGAAATTTTTGATCTGATCTTTGAGAATTGCGGAAATTTCCGCGGCGCGGATATCCATCAGCCGACCTCTTTCAGTGCAAGCTTAAGGGTAGAGAGTTTGGTGCGAAGGGAGGTGTCAATCTGGCGGGACCCGACCTTGACGATCAGACCTCCAAGAATAGACGGGTCGACGGTGACGTTGACCGCCACGTCTTTGCCGGTGACGCTCTTCAGCGTCGCCTTCAATTCGTTTTCCTGCGCCGCAGAGAGCGCATGGGCCGACGTGACGTCGGCGGAGATTTCGCCACGATGGCGCGCGGCGATCAGGCGGAAGGCCTTGATCATGCCCGGCAGCGCAAAGAGGCGGCGATTGCGGGCAACGACCTTGAGGAAGTTGCCGACGAGCCCGGAGATACCAGCCTTTTCGGCAACTGCCGAAATGGCCTTGAACTGGTCGTCTGCAGAAAAGACCGGGCTTACGATCAGCCGCTTCAGATCATCGCTGCCGTCGATCAGGGCCTGGACGCGGGTCAGATCCGCGCCGACTGCCTCGACGGAACCGGCGCCAAGCGCGAGTTCAAAAAGCGAGGACGCGTATCTTTCTGCAACACCGGAAATAAGCTGGGATGTGTCTGCCACGGGCACAAGCTTCTCTCATTTTCATCCAAGAACCGAGCTGGCGGTGGGCCGTCAACTTAAATTCTTGAATTTGCTGCAATAATTTGCAGGATATCGAGGCCTGGCGACCCACTTCCCCCGCAATTCGCGGTTCGTCTAGCATAGGATGTTTGGACTCGCAACACGCGAACGGCAGGAATGCGGCATAAGTCGGCCACCTTGGCCGAATTTTGCCGTAAATTCGTTTCCTGCGTTGTGAATCGCGGAGTGGCCCGCGCGCACGATCAGATCATGCCGAAGACGTAGGCGAGCGGAAGAATGGCGAGTGCCGCCTGAACGAAGAGCGCCAGCCAGTTGTAGACCGTGCCGCCGTTATCGCTCATCATCGAGAGGATTCGGCCGAAAGCGGCAAGCGCGAACGCCGCTCCGACGGCAAGGTAGACCATCGGCTGCGCCAGGAGGATCGCGGCAAGACCGAGCCCCACATGCATGCCGCCCATGGTGGAGCGTGCCTCGGCATAACCGCCGCGCCGCCCCTCGGCAATGCCGATGCCGGCCGCACGAAAGGTAAGCCGCGGCGCAAACAACATGACGACGCCGATCAGCGCCGCAGCCACGGCCGCGCAGAAGGCGAGGAATTCGCCGGTTTCCGTCGGAATGTAGAATTCCATGCCCGTTCCCGCAGATGAGCCCTTGTCATGCCGTTTCGTCTTCGGTCGAAGCGGCGCGTCCGCGACCTCTAGCGCATGTCGCCCCGGTTGTGAATCGCCCGCAGCCTCTTCAACGCGACGATCACAGGAAACTTGAAATTACAGGAAGCTTTGGGGATCGATGTCGAGCTGGACGCTGATCGAGCCGCGCTCTTTGGGGCCGGCGGCGATCATCGCCTTGACGAAAGCCTGCATGTCGCTGTTGCGCCGGCCATGCACCAGCAGGCGGAAGCGATGCCGGCCGCGGATCAGCGCCAGCGGCGCCTCCGCCGGGCCGAGAATGGTGATGCCGTCGGTCCGGGGGGCGGCCATTCGCAAGCTCCGCGCATGGCCCTCGGCATCCTGGCGGGTATCGGCCGAAACGATCAGGGAGGCGAGCCGGCCGAAGGGCGGCAGCAGCGCCTTCTCGCGCTCGGCAATCTCGCGGTCGTAGAAGGCATCCGCATCGCCGGAGACGATCGCCTGCATCACCGGATGTTGCGGCTGGTAGGTCTGCAACAGGCCGAGGCTCTTGAGGCCGGTTCTCCCGGCGCGGCCGGTCACCTGCGAGAGCAGTTGGAAGGTTCGCTCGGCTGCCCGCGGATCGCCATTGGCCAAGCCGAGATCGGCATCGACGATGCCGACCAGCGTCATCAGCGGAAAGTTGTGTCCCTTGGCGACGAGCTGCGTGCCGATGACGATGTCCGCTTCGCCGCGCGCAATGGCGTCGAGTTCCAGCCGCAGCCGCTTGACGCCCATCAGGTCGGAGGAGAGCACGATCGTGCGCGCTTCGGGGAAATGCCGCTCCACCTCCTCGGCAATGCGCTCGACGCCGGGGCCGCAGGCAACCAGGTGATCGAGCGTGCCGCATTCGGGGCAGGCCTCCGGCGTCTTCTCCGTATAGCCGCAATGGTGGCACTGGATCTGCCCACGGAAGCGATGTTCGACGAGCCAGCTTGAACAGTCCGGGCACTGGAAGCGATGGCCGCAGACGCGGCAGAGCGTCAGCGGCGCATAGCCGCGGCGATTGAGGAAAAGCAGCGCCTGCTCGCCGCGCTCGACGGCCTTGCCGATCTGGTTGATGAGAACGGGCGAAAGGAACCCGCCGCGCCCCGGGGGATGCTGACGCATATCAACCACGCCGAGCCGCGGCAGCGCGGCATCGCCGAAACGCGTCGGCAGGTGGATCGGCTTGTAACGGCCGACCTCGCCATTGACCCGGCTTTCGACCGATGGTGTCGCCGAGACGAGCACGACGGGAAAGCCGGTGATCCGACCGCGCACGACCGCCATGTCGCGCGCATTGTAGAAGACGCGGTCCTCTTGCTTGTAGGCCGGGTCGTGCTCTTCATCGACGATGATGAGCCCGAGCTCTTCGAACGGCAGGAACAGGGCGGACCGCGCGCCGGCAACGACGCGCACCGTGCCGGTCGTCACCTGGCGCCAGACCTTTTCGCGCGTCCGCGGCGCAAGGTCCGAGTGCCACTCCGCCGGCTTCGCACCGAAACGATCCTGGAAGCGTTCGAGGAAGCTCGACGTCAGCGCAATCTCCGGCAACAGGATCAACACCTGCTTGCCGGCCCGAAGCGTCGCGGCGATCGCCTCGAAATAGACCTCGGTCTTGCCGGAGCCGGTGATGCCGTCGATCAGCGACACCGAGAAGCCGCCCTCCTCCACCGCCGCCAGGAGATCGGCTGCCGCATCCTTCTGTGCCCCTTCGAGCCGGGGCGCGACAAAATCGGGATCGGGCAAGGCAACCACCGGCGGCGGCGCCATGAACACGGCCTCGAAGACGCCTTGCTGCGTCAGTCCCTCGATCACGCTCGACGAAGTTCCGGCCGCATGCGCGAGCCCAGAGCGGGTCCAGGAGAGGCCGTCGCTGGCGGTCGCGATCACGCGCTCGCGCGCTGCCGTCATGCGCTCCGGCCGCATGTCCGTGAGGCGCAGAGCTTCCACCATCGGCTCCGGATCGAAGGCGGCGGGCGCCCGGAGCGCCATGCGCGCAACCAGCCCCGGCGGCGTCACGGTGTAGGCAGCAACCCAGTCGAGAAAAGTTCGCATGTCCCTCGTCAGCGGCGGGCAGTCAAAAACCTTCTCGATTGGCTTGAGCTTCTTGGGATCGACATTGCCGTCATCGTCTCCATCCCAGACCACGCCGACAACGAGACGCGGCCCGAGAGGCACCTGCACGATCGAGCCCGGCTCGGCCGCCATGCCGTCGGGAACCGCATAGGAATAGGCTTTCGGTGCCGGCATGGGCACCAGGACCGGCACGACGCGACGGGCAGAAATCGGCCCGAGCAAATCGCCGAATAAATCGGTTGAATCGCGAGTCATTTTGCCGTGACCTTGCCACGTGTTTCGGTTAAAGAAAACTGCGCTGCGAACCGCAGCCTTGCCGGCGCAGGGTTTGTCACGGTTCCACCAGAGTTTCAACGCGCGCGATCTCTGCCAACGGAATTCCTCCCCGGTAGAGATGCGCCCGAGCGGCAATCGTGCCCAAGGAGTGACTCCATGAAATTTTTCGTTGATACCGCCGACGTCAAGGAAATCCGCGAGCTGAACGATCTCGGCCTTCTCGATGGCGTCACCACCAACCCGTCGCTGATCCTGAAGTCGGGTCGCGACATCACGGAAGTCACCAAGGAAATCTGCTCGATCGTCGAAGGCCCGGTTTCGGCTGAAGTGACCGCCACCGAATACGCCGAGATGATGAAGGAAGCGGCCGTTCTTTCGAAGATCGCCGACAACATCTGCATCAAGCTGCCGCTGACGCTCGACGGTCTCAAGGCCTGCAAGGCGCTGACCTCGGACGGCCACCAGACCAACGTGACGCTGTGCTTCTCGGCCAACCAGGCCCTGCTCGCCGCCAAGGCCGGCGCGACCTTCGTTTCGCCCTTCGTCGGCCGCCTCGACGACATCGCCTTCGATGGCATGGACCTGATCCGCGAGATCCGCCACATCTTCGACAACTACGGCTATGAGACCGAGATCCTTGCAGCCTCGATCCGCACCGTAAACCACGTCAAGGAAGCCGCCCTCATCGGCGCCGACGTCATCACCGCGCCGCCGGCAACGCTGAAGGCTCTGGTCAAGCACCCGCTGACCGACAAGGGCCTCGAAATGTTCCTGGCCGACTGGGCCAAGACCGGCCAGAAGATCGCCTGATTGCTTCAGGAATGAATGAAAACCCCGCAGCGATGCGGGGTTTTTTGTTGCCTACTCGTCGTCGTCCATCAGCCCCGTCAGCCGCATGCCATCGATCCAGGTGGCGCTGTCCTTGCGGATCACCCGGCGCGGACGGATGCCGCAGCGCTGACGCACTTCCTCCGCCAGCCGCTCCGAATGGGTGACGATCCAGATCTGGCTCTCACGCGAGGCGCTGGCGATCATGTCGGCAAGCGCCGGCAGCATGTCCGGATGCAGGCTCGTCTCCGGCTCGTTCAGCGCGATGAAGCGGGGACGGCGATAGGAAAGCAGCGCCGCGGCCAGTGCCAGGAAGCGCATCTGCCCGTCGGAAAGCTCGCGCGGCGAGAACGGCCGGTTGGGAAAATCCGGAAAGACCAACGAGAATTCGGCGAACTGTCCCGGTTCGGGAACGTCGAGATAGGCGCCGCCGAAGGCGTCGGCGATCGCGCGGTCGAGATCGACCGTGTCCTCGCGTGTGTGCCTGAGCGTCGCAAACACCGCAGCCATGTTGACGCCCGTCTCGTCGAGCATCGGGGCCGTAACGGCGAGGCATGGCAGCCGCAAGGGCGAATCGCGATCGGTGCGGAAGCCATGGAAGAACCGCCATTGGTCGACCGCGCGGCGAAAGGTGCCGACCTCCGGATAGTGACCGGCATCGCCGAGGAGCGAGATCGCCGTTTCCGAGGTCAGAGCCTTTTCCGGATAGTCCTCCATCCGCCCGCGCTCGCCGCGCACGAAGATGCCGGGGCCGGACCGCTTCATCATCGTCACCGGCCGGCGGCCGGTTTCGACCGTCAACTCCTCTTCCTTGACCTGAGGCTCATAGGCAAAGCCCGCGGCAGCCTTGGGCGGACGCAGCCCCGCCTCGATGCGGTAGCGGAAGGTGATCGCCCGTTCCTCGTCCAAAAGCTCCGTTTCGAGCCGGATGCGCGCCGGTTTGTCGGCGCGGCGGCGGCCGCTCCAGAGCGCCGACGACATGCCGCCCTCCTCGGCGATCTCGCGCGCCAGAGTGCCGCGCGTCGCC
Source organism: Ensifer sp. CCNWLY38 (assembly GCF_037120565.1). Taxonomy (NCBI): domain Bacteria; kingdom Pseudomonadati; phylum Pseudomonadota; class Alphaproteobacteria; order Hyphomicrobiales; family Rhizobiaceae; genus Ensifer; species Ensifer sp. CCNWLY38. The sequence continues at coordinate 346,102 of NZ_JBBBBO010000005.1, read as the reverse complement.
GACTGCACGAGTTGAAGCGCGCGATAGAGATTGGACTTGCCGACGCCGTTCTCGCCGATGAACAGGTTGACGCCCGTCAGATCCATGCGGATCGACTTCAACGAACGGTAGTTTTCGGCAAACATGGATTGAAGCTGCATGGCTGAAGACCTAGCCGATCCGCCGCCCGGCGTGAAGCCCGGCAGGCATGGCGCGGCTGATCGCTAGAGCGCGGCTGCCGCTTGCAACCGGGGCTGGAACGCGGCATCCGCGTCCATGGCCAGATCGAACACCGTATGCCTTTCGAGCGCCTTGGTCACCTCGCCCGCCTCGCCCTCAAGGGCTTCCGGTGGGATCAGGTTGCCGATGCGGAAATCGAAGAGATCGCCCTTCTTGTTGAGCAACTCGTGGAACACGGTCATGTCGCGCAATTCCGTCGACCATTTGGCGAACCAGTAGAACAGGCCGGAATTGCGGGCGCTCATGTGCACCGGCAGGATCGGCAGGCCGTATTTGCGCGCAAAACCCACCGCAGACGTCTTCCACGGCCGCTCGTTGAGGCAGCCGTCCGCCCAGTAGGCGATGCGCCCGGATGGGAACAGCACCGTCGCCTTGCCCTCGCCGATCGCGCGGTTGGTCACCTGCAGCGTCTCGCGGGCCTTCAACTTGCTCTTGTGCTCCTCGCGCCATTCGACGGGAATGACCATCTCGACAAAGCGCGGGTTGACGCGGATGGCGTCGCGGTTGGCGAAGAACATCATGTCCGGCCGCCGTGTCTTGAGCAGGTCGAAAACAGCGATACCGTCGGCAATGCCGGTCGGATGGTTGCTGACGAGCAGGAAGCCGCCCCTGGCCGGAATGCGCTCGGCCCGGTCGACCCGCACCTCCAGCGAGAGAAGCGAACTCAGATGTTCGAAGGCGTGGAAGCCGGGCATGTTGGCGACCGCATCGGCGAACTCGTGCGCCTTGCGGTAGTTCAGCAATGCGTAGAGAAAAGGTCGCATCAACGGCCACATCGGGCTCTTGACGATGCGCTGCCCGCGCTCGGCAATCAGGGTGTCGACGATGTGACCAGGTTTTCCCTGTGAGACCAGGGCGATTACTTCAGCAAAATGCGCGAATCCGTTCACCGAATCCCGTCCCACCATAGTCCGATCCGATTCTTTCCGGCTGACCATCGCAATTCTATATGATCGAAGAATGACAGATTCCAAGGGCGCATTAGCAAAAACATAAGATGCGTCAGGGCATTGTCGCCGATGGACCAACTTGGGAAGCGACAATGAACGAGCTCCTCGTCATCGGCCATCCGGAACTCCTTGCCGAACGCCAACGTTGGCTCGATGGGCTCATGCGGGAGCGCCGCCTCTCCGACAACACCGTCGAGGCCTATGAGCGCGACACCCGTCAATTCCTGACATTCCTGACCGGCCATCTGGCCGGACCGCCGCGCCTTTCCGACATCCGGACGCTGAGGCCCGCGGATCTGCGCGGCTTCCTCGCCCAGCGCCGCAAGGGTGGCGCCGGCGCACGCACGCTCGGCCGTGGCCTCGCCGGCTTGCGCTCCTTCCTGCGCTTTCTCGAACGCAATGGCCTTGCGAACGCAGCAGGCGCGGCAGCAGTGCGCTCGCCGAAACAGCCGAAATCGCTTCCGAAGCCGCTGACCGACCGAGAGGCGCTGAACGTCGTGACCTCGGAGGCGCAGCTTGCCGAGGAGCCCTGGATCGCCGCGCGCAATGCCGCGGTGCTGACCCTGCTCTATGGCTGCGGCCTGCGCATTTCCGAAGCGCTCGGGCTGACATCGGGCGATTTCGCCGGCACGCCCTCGTCGCTGCGCATCATCGGCAAAGGCGGCAAGACGCGGCTCGTGCCTCTGATACAGGCTGCGCGTGAAGCCGTCGCCGCCTATATCAAACTCTGCCCCTATCAGCCGCCTGCCGATGAACCGTTGTTTCGTGGTGCCCGTGGCGCCAAGCTGCAGCCGGCAATCATCCAGCGGGAAATGCAGAAGCTGCGCGGCGCCCTCGGCCTGCCGGACACGGCAACACCGCATGCGCTGCGACACTCCTTCGCCACCCATCTGCTCGCCGGCGGCGGCGATCTGCGAACCATCCAGGAACTGCTCGGCCACGCCAGCCTGTCGACCACGCAGGTCTATACCGGTGTCGATTCCGCACGGCTGCTGGAAATCTACGATCGCGCCCATCCGCGCGCCTGATTTTCGGCGAAACGATGGATTAACCATGCCCTTTAAGGAAGCCGTGACCGGCCCGGCCCTAGGGTTCTGCAACGACCGTCCGCCGTCGGGGAACAATGATGACCGCCTTTGCGAGACCTGATCGAAACCTGCCCCGCGACCTGCTTGCGCGGGTCGCCGACGGTACACTTTGGCTGATTGCCCTCTTGCACGTCGTTCTTGCCGCCAGCCTCGTCGTTGCACTCTTCTTCGTCGCGGAAGCCGATGCGCAGGAAGCCGAATGCGGCGGTTCGAATGTGCTGACCGCCCTTGCCAAGTCGGATCCGACCAAATTCGCCGCACTCGAAGCGGAAGCCGCCGCGGTGCCGAACGGCAAGGGCATCTTCTGGAAGATCGAGAAGGACGGCATCGCAGCCTCCTGGCTGCTCGGCACCATGCACGTCACCGATCCGCGCGTGCTGGCGCTTCCGGCCGAAGCGCCGGCCGCTTTCGCGGCGGCCTCGACCGTCATCGTCGAATCGGACGAGATCGTCGACGAGAAGAAATCGGCGGCCGCGATCCTGATGCGGCCCGACCTCACCATGTTCCCGGACAACAAGACGATCGCCGATTTCCTGAAGCCCGGCGACCGCGAACAGCTCGAAGCGGGCCTCAAAGCCCGCGGCATTCCGCTGACGCTCGTTGCGCGCATGAAACCCTGGATGATCGCGAGCTTCGTCGCTTTGCCCGCCTGCGAGATCAGCCGCAAGGCGACCGGCGCCTCCTTCCTCGACAAGAAAATTGCCGAGGATGCGGTCAATCAGGGCAAGACGCTCAGGGGCCTGGAGACGCTGATCGAGCAGCTCGCGGCGATGGATTCGCTTCCGACCGAACTGCACCTGCGCGCGCTCATCGAGACGCTGGCGCTCGGCAAGACGATCGAGGACGTCTTCGCGACAATGACCGATCTCTACCTTTCCGGCGACACCGGCATGATCATGCCGATGATGAGATCCGTTTCCGACAAGGGCACAGCGGAGGATTTCGGCTATGCCGATTTCGAGCAGCGCATCATCGTCGACCGCAACAAGACGATGGCGACACGCGCCGAACCGATCCTGAAGGACGGCGGCGCTTTCATGGCCGTCGGTGCGCTGCATCTGCCGGGCAACGAAGGCCTGGTCGAACTGCTGCGTGCCCAGGGCTTCACGGTCACGCGCGCCAACTGACTAGCGGGCGTTCAAGCCGGAGACTGATTAGCCAATCTGACCGCCCGGACCCGCCACCCGGGCCAGAAGCGTCGGCACGATCACCTTGTGAAACGGTGTCACCGCCGCCAGGTAAACTCGCCCGAGCGCATTGTGCCGCCGGACGAGGGTGGTGACGCCGACGATCTGGTTGACCGCGGATCCTGCCCTGACATCGACGACGATGCGAAAATCGAGATGCTTGTCGTCGAAACCGAGCACCACTTCGTCATCGCTTTTCGAAAGCACCGGAAATGCCCCGACCAGCCCGAAGCGACCCGGTTTCGGCGCTGCCGATTTCAGGCCAACGAGCGAGACCACGCGGTTGCGCAGGCGCAGCAGTTCGCGAATCCATCGCGGCGAACGGCCAAGCGAACGTTCGGCCGCTTCCGCGGCGGTCACGCCCTTGCCGTCGAGCGCGAGCTCGAAACGGTCGGCCCAATCGGCGTGCGGTAGATGCCGGTTCGGTAACGAGGTGGCCACGGCTCTCGGTTTCATGTTTCCTCCTGACGCCACGGCGTCGCTGGTCCTTTGAAACATGATTGCGCCCTCCGTCGTGCCTGGACAGGAGACCGCTTGTCGCAGCCCTCGGTCCAATCGTCACACCCAGTCTGCCGCAGGGGCCGTCATTCGCCGATGCGGCGGGCCCCTTCCCTTCGCGCCGACAAGCTGCATAACTCAAGCTGAACGTTACAAATTCTGGAGATGGACATGGAAACCAGCCACGACACACGCGAACTCGAAATGGTCGTGCTGATGACGCCGGACATGGCGAATTTCAGCGGCAAGGTCCACGGCGGTGCGCTGCTCAATCTCCTCGACCGCGTGGCGTTCTCATGCGCCTCGCGCTATTCGCAGCAATATGCGGTGACGCTCTCTGTCGACCAGGTGACCTTCCGCCAGCCGATCCATGTCGGCGAGCTCGTCACCTTCCGCGCCGCCGTCAACAATGCCGGCCGCACCTCGATGGAAATCGGTATCCGCGTCGAGGCCGAGAACATCAGGAGTGGCGAGCGGCGCCACACCAATTCCTGTTACTTCACCATGGTCGCGGTCGATGCAGACGGTAGCCCTACGCCCGTTCCTGCCCTTGTCACCGACACCGTCGACCGCAAGCGTCGGCAGCGCGCGGCCGAAGCGCGACGCAGCCTGCGACGCGAGTTCGAGGAGCGCTTCCACGCGCTCCGATCTGCGTCTGAAGAGTGAGCGATCGCTTGCATAGGACGTGAAACATCGGCAGCGATAAGGTCAGCGAGCGCTGACACAAGACAGGCAGCCGACAGGCTGCGACAACAGCACACGGCTGGAACGAGGGGGCCGCTTGCCGCAGCCCCCTCGCAGGATTCTTACATGTGGATCGGCTTGAAGAAGGTCGAAAGAGCCGCTTCCTTGACCGCTTCCGACATGGTCGGGTGCGCATGGCAGGTGCGGCCGAGGTCTTCCGACGAACCGCCGAACTCCATCAGCACGGCGATTTCGTGGATCATCTCGCCGGCGCCGAAGCCGACGATGTGGCCGCCGAGAACCCGGTCGGTTTCCTTGTCGGCGAGGATCTTGACGAAGCCGTCGGTGGCAAGCATGGCGCGCGCGCGGCCATTGGCTGTGAAGGGGAACTTGCCGACCTTGTAGGCGACGCCTGCAGCCTTCAGCTCTTCCTCGGTCTTTCCGACGGAGGCGATTTCCGGCTGGGTGTAGACGACGCTCGGGATGACGTCGTAATTCACATGCCCGGCCTGACCGGCGAGGATTTCGGCAACCGCGACACCCTCGTCCTCCGCCTTGTGGGCGAGCATCGGGCCGCGCACGACGTCACCGATCGCGTAGATGCCGGTAACGCTCGTCTGGTAGTGATGGTCGATCTCGACGCAGCCGCGCTGGTCCATGACGACGCCGGCCTTATCGAGGCCAAGGCCGTCGGTGTAAGGCTTGCGGCCGGTGGCGATCAGCACCACGTCGGCATCGAGCGTCACGGCGTCGCCGCCCTTGACCGGCTCGAAGGTCACCTTGGCGCCCTTGCCGTCCTTGACGACACCCGTCACCTTGGCGCCGAGCTTGAAGTCCATGCCTTGCTTGGCGAGCATGCGCTGGAACTGCTTGGCAACTTCACCGTCCATGCCGCCGAGGATGCTATCGAGATATTCGACGACCGTGACCTTGGCGCCGAGCCGGGCCCAGACCGAGCCGAGCTCGAGGCCGATGACACCGCCGCCAACGACGATCATGTTGGCCGGGACCTTTTCGAGCGCGATGCCGCCGGTCGACGAGATGATCACCTTCTCGTCGATGTCGACCTGAACGCCCGGAATGCCGGCGACGTCGGAGCCGGTGGCGATCACGATGTTCTTGGTTTCGAGGATCTGCTCCTCGCCCTTGTCGTTGGTGACCGAGACCTTGCCCTGGCCGAGCACCTTGCCGGTGCCCTGGATGCCGTCGATCTTGTTCTTCTTGAACAGAAACGAGACGCCCTCGACGTTGGACTTAACGGTCGCGTCCTTGTGGGCCATCATCTTTTCGAGGTTCAGCTTCGGTGCTGCGACTTCGACGCCAAGCGCGTCGACGCCATGGGCGACCTGATGGAACACCTCGGACGCATGCAGCAGTGCCTTGGACGGGATGCAGCCGATGTTGAGGCAGGTACCGCCATAGGTGGCGCGCTTCTCGACGACAGCCACTTTCAGACCAAGCTGAGCCGCCTTGATGGCGCAGACATAGCCGCCGGGGCCGCTGCCGATAACGATGAGATCATAAGCCATTAGAATATCCTTCTTTCAGGGCGGTTACCGCCCGCCGCTGACATTGAGAATTGCCCCCGTCACATAAGTCGCCTTGTCTGACAGGAGGTAGAGAACCGCGTCAGCGACTTCCTCGGCCGTGCCGGGTCGCTGAACGGGAATGGTGGGGGCGAGATCGCGCGCCCGGTCCGGCAGGCCGCCGGAGGCATGGATCTCGGTATCGATGACGCCGGGACGGATCGCATTGACGCGAATGCCCTCGGTCGCAACCTCGCGCGCTAGGCCGATGGTGAAGGTGTCGATCGCACCCTTCGAGGCGGCGTAGTCGACATATTGCGCCGGCGAGCCGAGCACGGCTGCGGCCGAGGAGATGTTGACGATGGCGCCGCCGTAGCCGCCGTACCGCGTGGACATGCGCCGAACAGCTTCCGCGGCGCAGCGGATGGAGCCGGTGACGTTGATGCGGAACATCCGCTCCAGCCGATCGACCGACATCTCGTCGATCCGTGCGGTCGGCCCGACGATTCCGGCATTGTTGACGAGGCCATCCAGCCGGCCGAAGGCCGCATCGACGGCGGTAAACATCGCCTGGATATCCGCCTCGGAGCCGACGTCACCCTGAACCGCGATCGCCGTGCCGCCGACCGCTTCGATCGCGCTGACAACCGCATCTGCCGCATCACGGTTCGTCGCGTAGTTGACTGCGACACGCCAGCCGGCTTTCGCCGCGGCGACACAAACAGCCGCGCCGATGCCGCGGCTACCGCCTGTCACGAGAAGAACGGGGCCTGCGCTCATGCGGCGCATCCCTTGAGGGTGAAAGAATCCCAGCTGTCGGCCTCGGCCTTGCCCTTGCCCCAGGCGCTCGACGCTCTGAGGGAAGGCCCGAAATCGGGAAGCAGCACCTGCTCGGCCGCTGGCTCGGCTTCACCAGGGATCTCGCTGATCGCACCGGCCTTGTCGAGCGCATAGACGACGCCCTGCCACACCGTGCAGGCGCGCAATTCCTCGCCGGTCGCGTCACCCTCCGGGCAATTGTGCATGATCAGCCCCGTGGCGCGTTCCGGCTCGCCCGCCGGCATCACGACGCCGTCGAGCAGAAGCCCGGGTTTGAGCACCGCCACCTTGAAGTGGTTGCTGGTCGCCGCACTTGCCGAGCCCACCGGCTCGAAGCGCAGCTCATAGCCGCCGTCACGATCGGCGTAAATCGCGTGCGACTGCTTGCAGTCGGCAGCGATCGCCGGCGCGGCAAGCGCAGTGCAGAACAGCATCAAGGCGAGGCGACCAAGAACCATGATCAGGCGGCCTTCTCCGTCGCGAGCTTCAGGCCGAGCGCAATGAAAACGACGCCGCTGGCGCGGTCGATCCACTTGCTGGCGCGGGTGAAGGCGGCGCGCATGCGCGGCGTCGTCATGAACAGGCTGACGCCGACGAACCAGAGGATCAGGCACGAGGCCATGACGAGGCCATAACCGAACTTGATGAGGATCGGCGTGTGGGCGCTGACGACGGTCGAGAAGATCGACAGGAAGAAGAATACCGGCTTGGGGTTGAGCGCATTGGCTGCAAAGCCGAGGCCGAAAGCCTTGGCGGCCGACTGCCCCTTGGCCGGCTCATTGCCTTGCGTCCGCTCGACCTTGATCTCCGTCTGGCCGGCGCGCAGCGCCTTGATGCCGATATAGATCAGGTAAGCGACGCCGCACCATTTGACGATGTTGAAGAGGTAGATCGACTGCGAAATGATCAGCCCCAGACCGAGGATCGTGTAAGTCACATGGAACATCAGCGACGTGCCGATACCGAAGGACGTGATGATGGCAGGACGGCGGCCGTGCACGATCGACTGGCGCATGACCATGGCCAGATCGGCGCCGGGAGAGACGATGGCGAAGGCAAAGATCGCCATCAGCGATGCGAGTTCTAGGAGATATTGGCTCATGATTGTGCGACCGGTGCGTTGAAGGCCCAGACGTGGCCGAAGGGATCCTGGATGCGCGCGTAGCGTGCGTGCCAGAAGGTATCCTGCGGCTCCAGAACTGTCGATGCCCCGGCGGCGATCGCCCGGTCATAGGCTGCATCGACGTCAGCGGCATCAGGCAGATTGATGTTGATGGCGACGCTCGCGCCACCGACCGTCTTCGGCGAAAGAACGCTCGAGCCGAATTCGGGAAATTCGTCGTGCAGCATGATCTCGCCGCCGAAAAGCGCGAGATTGGAATGCATCACGCGCTTGCGATCCTCCGCCAGCTGGCAAAAGGTGTGTTGGGCACCGAAGGCCTTCTCGTAGAAGGCGATCGCTGCCATGCCGTCCTTGACGCAGAGATGCACCTGGATCGGCGGAACATTTGGTTCGGATGCCATGCCAGTTCCTCCGTTCAGATCAGAATACCCGCAAACATCAGCAGGAGCCCGACCGCCGAAACGGTCCAGACAGCGGAGCGAACCAATCCGAGGCCGCCAATATAAATCGGCAGGTAGGCGGCTCTTGCCCAGAACCAGATCCCCACGCCCCATTGGGTGAGCGGTCCGCTCCGTCCGGAGAATTCTATCACGACCGCAAGGGCGATGAAGACCGGATAGGTCTCGTGAAAATTGCGCAGCGCCCTTCCCGCCCGCCCGGTAAAGACATTAGGCTCCGGCACGACGTCGCGATTGGTATCAGCTTCGATGACGCCGTGCTGCAGGCGGTAGGCGCCCGCCTGCGCCATCATATAGGCGAAGGCGAGAACGGCACTCCAGAGCAGATAGGTCAGTTCGAACGACATCGATGCGATCCGGAGAAGCGCGGCGCAGAAAGAAGCGGGGGCTGCAATCGCCCCCGCCCAACTCTTAGAGATCGAGGACCAGACGCTCCGGATCCTCGAGGCTTTCCTTGACGCGGACGAGGAAGGTGACGGCTTCCTTGCCGTCGACGATGCGGTGATCGTACGAAAGCGCGAGGTACATCATCGGGCGGATGACGACCTGGCCGCCGATGGCGACCGGACGGTCCTGGATCTTGTGCATGCCGAGAATGCCCGACTGCGGCGCATTCAGGATCGGCGAGGACATCAGCGAACCGTAGACGCCGCCGTTGGAGATGGTGAAGGTACCGCCCTGCATGTCGGCCATCGACAGCGCGCCATCACGCGCAGCCTTGCCGAGACGGCCGATGTCCTTCTCGATCTCGGCGATCGACATCTGGTCGGCATCGCGCACGATCGGAACGACAAGACCCTTGTCCGTGCCGACAGCGACGCCGATGTGGCAGTAGTTCTTGTAGATAATATCGGTGCCGTCGATCTCGGCGTTAACAGCCGGGATTTCCTTCAGCGCGTGGGTCACGGCCTTGGTGAAAAAGCCCATGAAGCCGAGCTTCACGCCATGCTTCTTCTCGAAGATGTCCTTGTACTTGTTGCGCAGCGACATGACGGCGCTCATGTCCACCTCGTTGTAGGTGGTGAGCATGGCGGCGGTGTTCTGCGCATCCTTGAGGCGCTTGGCGATCGTCTGGCGCAGGCGGGTCATCTTGACGCGCTCTTCGCGCACGACATCTTCTGCCGTCGACGGCGCACGGGCCTGGACCTTCGCCGGCTCTGCGGCGGCAGGGGTCGAGATGCCCTTGGCGACGGCAGCAAGCACATCACCCTTCAGCACCTGGCCACGCTTGCCGGAGCCATCGAGCTGATCGGCCGACAGGTTGTTTTCGGCAAGCAGCTTCGCGGCAGCCGGTGCCGGCGGCATCGACGAGGCAGCGGCAGCCGGGGCAGCCGGAGCGGCAGCGGCCGGCTCGGCCTTCTTTTCGGCAGCAGCGGCCGGAGCGGCCGCAGCAGCGCCAGCAGCACCAGCGGCGATCTGGCCGAGCAGCGCGCCGAGACCGACGGTCTCGCCGGCCTGTGCGACGATTTCGGAAAGCGTGCCAGCGGCTGGCGCCGGCACTTCGATCGTCACCTTGTCGGTTTCGAGTTCGAGCAGGGGCTCATCGACCTTGATGGCATCGCCGACCTTCTTGAACCAGGTGCCGACGGTCGCTTCGCTGACGGATTCGCCGAGGGTGGGAACGCGGATTTCTGTTGCCATGATTTTTGTTCCGTTGATCAGATATCTGTTTCTATTGGCTCAGAGCGTGGGGAGCGTCAGCCCCCCAGCGCGTCCTCGAGGAAGGCGGCAAGCTGCGCCTGGTGCTTCGACATCAGACCCGTTGCCGGCGAGGCGGCAGCCGGACGGCCGGTGTAGCGCACGCGCTGATACTTGGCGTCGATATGGGCGAGAACCCATTCGAGGTAGGGATCGATGAACGACCAGGCGCCCATGTTTTTCGGCTCTTCCTGGCACCAGACCATCTCCGCGTTGCGGAAGCGGCTGAGTTCGTTGATCAGCGCCTTGGCCGGGAACGGATAGAGCTGTTCGACGCGCAGCAGGTAGACGTCGTCGATACCGCGCTTCTCGCGCTCTTCGAGCAGATCGTAGTAGACCTTGCCGGAGCAGAGCACGACGCGACGGATCTTCGAATCCTTCTGCAGCTTGATCGGGCCATCCTTGATCACTTCGGCGTCATCCCACAGCAGGCGGTGGAACGAGCTTTCGCCAGCCATTTCCGACAGGCTGGAGACCGCACGCTTGTGACGCAGCAGCGACTTCGGCGTCATCAGGATCAGCGGCTTGCGGAAGTCGCGCTTTACCTGGCGGCGCAGGATGTGGAAGTAGTTCGCCGGCGTCGTGACGTTGGCGACCTGCATGTTGTCTTCCGCGCAGAGCTGCAGGAAGCGTTCGAGGCGGGCGGACGAGTGCTCCGGACCCTGACCTTCATAGCCGTGCGGCAGCAGGCAGACGAGACCCGACATGCGCAGCCACTTGCGTTCGCCCGACGAGATGAACTGGTCGAAGACGACCTGTGCACCGTTGGCGAAGTCGCCGAACTGAGCTTCCCAAAGCGTCAGCGCGTTCGGACGGGCAAGCGAATAGCCGTATTCGAAGCCGAGGACCGCTTCTTCCGAGAGCATCGAGTTGATGACTTCGTAGCGGGCCTGGGTCGGCGACAGGTTCGCGAGCGGGATATAGCGCTCTTCGCTCTGCTGATCGTAGAGCACCGAATGGCGTTGCGAGAAGGTGCCGCGTTCGCAGTCCTGACCCGACAGACGGATCTTGGTGCCTTCCGTGACCAGCGTGCCGAAGGCGAGTGCCTCGGCCATGGCCCAGTCGACGCCTTCGCCGGTCTGGATCATGTTGGCGCGGCTTTCCATGAAGCGCTGGATCGTGCGGTGCGCGTTGAAGCCTGCCGGGATCTCGGAGATCTTGCGGCCGACTTCCTTGAGCTGCTTCATCGGCACCGAGGTCTTGCCGCGACGCTGTTCGTCCTGGTTGTCGGCCGAGCGAAGACCCGACCAGACACCATCCAGCCAGTCGGCCTTGTTGGGCTTGTAGGACTGGCCAGCCTCGAACTCCTGCTCGAGATGGGCGCGCCAATCGGCCTTCATCTTCTCGACTTCGCCTTCCGACATCAGGCCTTCGGCGACCAGGCGGTCGGAGTAGAGCTGAACGACGGTCTTGTGGGCGCGGATGACCTTGTACATCTTCGGCTGCGTGAACGCAGGCTCGTCGCCTTCGTTATGGCCGAAGCGGCGGTAGCAGAACATGTCGATGACGACCGGCTTGTGGAACTTCATCCGGAATTCGGTCGCGATCTTGGCCGCATAGACGACGCCTTCCGGGTCGTCGCCGTTGACGTGGAAGATCGGCGCTTCGATCATCTTGGCGACGTCGGACGGATAGGGCGACGAACGCGAGAAGGCCGGATTGGTGGTGAAGCCGATCTGGTTGTTGATGATGAAGTGGACGGTGCCGGCAACGCGGTGACCGCGCAGGCCGGAGAGGCCGAGGATTTCAGCAATCACGCCCTGGCCGGCAAAGGCGGCGTCGCCATGCAGCAAGAGCGGCATGACCTTCGAGCGTTCACGCAGCGGAATGATGTCGCCTTCGAAGACTGTCGCCATCTGGTCCTGCTTGGCGCGGGCCTTGCCCATGACAACAGGGTTGACGATTTCGAGGTGCGAGGGGTTCGCGGTCAGCGACAGGTGAACCTTGTTGCCATCGAATTCGCGGTCCGAGGAAGCGCCGAGGTGGTACTTCACGTCGCCCGAACCTTCGACCTCGTCAGGCGCGTAGGAGCCGCCCTTGAACTCGTGGAAGATGGCGCGGTGCGGCTTGGCCATCACCTGGGACAGCACGTTCAAGCGGCCGCGGTGGGCCATGCCGAGCACGATTTCCTTGAGGCCTTCCTGGCCGCCGCGCTTGATGATCTGCTCAAGTGCCGGGATCAGCGATTCGCCGCCGTCGAGACCAAAGCGCTTGGTGCCCTTGTACTTGACGTCGATGAACTGCTCGAAGCCTTCCGACTCGATCAGCTTCTGCAGGATCGCCTTCTTGCCCTCGGGCGTGAACTCGACGCCCTTGTCCGGTCCTTCGATGCGCTCCTGGATCCAGGCCTTCTCTTCCGGGTTGGACATGTGCATGAATTCGACGCCGATCGTCGAGCAGTAGGTGCGCTCGAGGATTTCGACCATTTCGCGAATGCTCGCGTATTCGAGGCCAAGCACGTTGTCGATGAAGATCTTGCGGTCGAGATCCTTCTCCTCAAACCCGTAGTTCGAGGGCGAAAGCTCGTTGTAGTCCTCGACCGGGGCAGCAAGGCCGAGCGGATCGAGCTTGGCATGCAGGTGGCCACGGGCGCGATAGGCGCGGATCATCATGATGGCGCGGACGGAATCGCGCGTCGCCTGAAGGATATCTGCCTCGCTCACGGCAGTGCCGGTGGCGACGGCGGCTTCCTCAGCCTTCGCCTTGACCTTCTTCTCGATGACCTTTTCGACCGTGCCCCAGTCGCCGTCGAGCGCGGAGACGAGTTCGCCATTGGCCGGGATCGGCCAGTTGTTCTTTTTCCAGGAGGCGCCCTTGGCTGCCTTCACCACATCTTCCGGCCGGTCGGCGAGCACCTTGAAGAAGGCCTGCCATTCGGCCGAGACGGACGCCGGGTCCGTTTCATAGCGTGCTTGGAGCTGCTCGATATAGGCGGCGTTGGCGCCGTCCAGAAACGAAGTGAGCTGGAATTGCTCGTTGGCCTCTTGCCTTGTCATGGTCTCACGCGGACTGTTCTGTCCGCCTCCTGACTGAAGTTGGGTTGCCGGGTATCCCGGTCGTTCATGTTCGTTCGGCGCGTTGGCGCCTGGTGTTCCTACGGCGCCGCGCATCGAAAGGACGCGCTAAAAGCACCGTGGCACTACAATCTGCCGCGTATCCTGATCTTCAATCAGCCAAGGAAATACGCGGTAGGCAGGCTTGCCAGGGCCGGATCGTTCCGGCCCCGGTCGTCATTCGATCATCAGCCCTTGAGGACTTCGACCAGCGTCTTGCCGAGACGGGCCGGCGACGGCGACACGCGGATGCCTGCCTGCTCCATCGCAGCGATCTTGGATTCCGCATCGCCCTTGCCGCCGGAAACGACGGCGCCGGCGTGACCCATGGTGCGGCCCTTCGGCGCGGTACGGCCCGCGATGAAGCCGGCCATCGGCTTCTTGCGGCCCTTCTTGGCCTCGTCGATGAGGAACTGCGCCGCGTCCTCTTCGGCCGAGCCGCCGATTTCGCCGATCATGATGATCGAGGTCGTGGCCTCATCCGCCAGGAACATCTCCAGCACGTCGATGAACTCGGTGCCCTTGACGGGGTCGCCGCCGATGCCGACGGCCGTCGTCTGGCCGAGACCTTCGTTGGAGGTCTGGAACACGGCTTCATAGGTCAGCGTGCCGGAACGCGAGACGATGCCGACCGAACCCTTGCGGAAGATCGAGCCCGGCATGATGCCGATCTTGCATTCTTCCGGCGTCAGGATACCGGGGCAGTTCGGGCCGAGCAGGCGCGACTTGGAGCGGTCGAGACGAGCCTTGACGCGCACCATGTCGGCAACCGGGATGCCTTCGGTGATGCAGGTGATGAACGGGATTTCCGCGTCGATCGCTTCGATGATCGCGTCCGCGGCGCCTGCCGGCGGAACATAGATCACGGATGCGTCCGCACCGGTCTTTTCACGGCCTTCGGCAACCGACGCGAAGATCGGCAGGGTTTCGCCCTTGGAGCCGGTCCAGGTTTCGCCGCCCTTCTTCGGGTGAATGCCGCCGACCATCTGCGTGCCATAATAGGCAAGCGCCTGTTCGGTGTGGAAGGTGCCGGTCTTGCCGGTCAGGCCCTGTACGAGGACCTTGGTGTTCTTATTGACGAGAATCGACATGAGGTCTGGTCCTTCAGTTAGCCGTTGATCGCGGCGACGATCTTCTTGGCAGCGTCATCCAGATCGTCGGCGGCGGTGATCGCCAGGCCGGATTCGTTCAGGATCTTCTTGCCAAGCTCGACATTCGTGCCTTCGAGACGAACGACCAGCGGAACCTTGAGGCCGACTTCCTGCACGGCCGCAACGACACCTTCAGCGATGACATCGCACTTCATGATGCCGCCGAAGATGTTGACGAGGATACCCTCGACCTTCGGGTCGGCGGTGATGATCTTGAAGGCTGCCGCGACCTTCTCCTTGCCGGCGCCGCCGCCGACGTCGCAGAAGTTCGCCGGCTCCTTGCCGTAGAGCTTGATGATGTCCATCGTCGCCATGGCAAGACCCGCGCCGTTGACCATGCAGCCGATGTTGCCGTCGAGCGCCACATAGGCGAGGTCCCACTTGGAGGCTTCGATTTCCTTGGCGTCTTCTTCGGTTTCGTCGCGCAGTGCCTTGATGTCGTCGTGGCGGAACAGGGCGTTGCCGTCGAACGAGACCTTGGCATCGAGAACGCGCACGCGGCCGTTCTTCATGACGATCAGCGGGTTGATCTCGAGCAGGCTCATGTCCTTCTCGACAAAGGCCTTGTAGAGGATCGGGAAGAGCTTTTCGGCGTCAGCCTTGGCTTCGCCTTCGAGCTTCAGGGCCGAGGTGAGCTTGGCGAGATCAGCGGCGGTGACGCCAGCTTCCGGGTTGATCGCGACGTTGACGATCTTTTCCGGCGTGTCGTGCGCAACAGCCTCGATGTCCATGCCGCCTTCCGTCGAAACGACGAAGGCAACCTGGCCGACCGAGCGGTCGACGAGCAGCGACAGATAGAGTTCGCGATCGATGTCGGCGCCGTCCTCGATGTAGAGGCGGTTCACCTGCTTGCCGGCAGGGCCGGTCTGCGCGGTGACGAGCGTATTGCCGAGCATTTCCTTGGCATGAGACTTGGCTTCATCGATCGAGAAGGCAAGACGAACGCCACCCTTGGCGTCGGCGGAAAGTTCCTTGAACTTGCCCTTGCCGCGGCCGCCGGCATGGATCTGGCTCTTGACGACGTAGAGCGGGCCCGGGAGCTTCCTGGCAGCGGCTTCAGCTTCATCGGCGGAGAAGATCGCAACGCCTTCCGCAACCGGTGCGCCATAGCTCTTCAGCAGAGCCTTGGCCTGATATTCATGAATGTTCATGGTGTTTTTCCTGTCTGGAGCATTCTGCAGACAGGTGAGACACCTGCCGTCGCACAAATGCGGCAAAAACAAAGAGGTTGAGCGGATGCCAGCATCCGCTCAACGGGACGCGATTACTGCTTCAGGCTCGGCGCAATGCCGATGCAGGCTTCGCAAAGACCGGCGACCGAAGCGACCGACTTGTCGAACGCTTCCTTCTCGGCCTTGTTGAGATCGATCTCGATGATGCGCTCGACGCCACCGGCACCGATGACCGTGGGAACGCCGACATACATGTCCTTGACGCCGTACTGGCCGGTCAGGTGCGCGGCGCAGGGCAGAACACGCTTCTTGTCCTTGAGGTAGGCTTCCGCCATTTCGATCGCCGAGGCGGCCGGAGCGTAGTAGGCCGAACCGGTCTTGAGCAGGCCGACGATTTCGGCGCCGCCGTCACGGGTGCGCTGGACGATTTCTTCAAGGCGCTCCTTGGTGACCCAGCCCATCTGCACGAGGTCGGTCAGCGGGATGCCGGCAACGGTCGAGTAGCGGGCGAGCGGCACCATGGTGTCGCCGTGGCCGCCGAGAACGAAGGCGGTGACATCCTGGACCGAAACGTTGAATTCCTGGGAGAGGAACAGGCGGAAGCGCGCGCTGTCGAGAACGCCGGCCATGCCGACGACCTTGTTCTTCGGCAGGCCCGAGAACTTCTGCAGCGCCCAGACCATGGCGTCGAGCGGGTTGGTGATGCAGATGACGAAGGCGTTCGGAGCGTATTTCTTGATGCCGGCGCCGACCTGTTCCATGACTTTGAGGTTGATGCCGAGCAGATCGTCGCGGCTCATGCCGGGCTTGCGGGCAACGCCGGCAGTGACGATGCAGACATCGGCGCCTTCGATGGCGGCGTAGTCGCTGGCACCGGTCAGGTTCACGTCGAAACCTTCGACCGGGGAGGACTGGCCGATGTCGAGACCCTTGCCCTGGGGGATGCCGTCAGCGATGTCGAAGAGGACGATGTCGCCCAGTTCCTTCAGACCGGCGAGATGCGCCAGCGTGCCACCAATCATCCCTGAACCGATAAGTGCGATCTTGTTGCGAGCCATGAAAGTGCTTCCTTTGTGATCCCAATATGATCAAGGCCTGAAACGCGGCAAACGCCAAACCTTCGCCGAAAGCCATTAAACGGCAAATGGTAAAATATCAAACGATACTTTTGGATGAAGCAATTTCAATCGGTTAGATCATAAAAGTCTTACGTAAACGTAAGACTTTCCGTCACGACCGCGTCACGAAACAACGCGATTGGCGGGGTGCTCGGCGGCATATTCCTCACTTTGCATCTCGATCAGACGCGAAACCGTACGGTCGAACTCGAAGCCTTCCGTACCCTTCTTCTGGGTCAGGAGATCCTGCGGCTCGGCCGCGGCCGAAGCAAACAATCGGGCGCCATTGTCGTAGAGCGTGTCAACCAGGAGGATGAAGCGCTTGGTCTCGTTGCGCATATGCGGACCGAGATGCGGCACGTGATCGACGAAGATCGTCGAGTAACGTTCGAGGATCGCCAGATAATCGGCGGCACCCAGTGGCTGCTGGCAGAGATCGGCGAACGCAAAGCGGGCGCTCTGCCCGGCGGCGGCCGGCACATGGATCTTGCGGCCCTTGCGCGGCACTTCGGCCGGAGCAACAGCCTCGTTGCGGGTTTCCCGCATCCAGGCGCGCGCCATCGCCGCATCCGCCTCCGGGCCGAGCGGCGAGAGCCACACCGGGCTGCCATCCGTCTTCGTCAGGCGATAGTCCGTGTCCGTATCCAGGGAAATGACCTCGGCATTCGCCTTGAGCAGATCGATGAAGGGCAGGAACAGGCCGCGATTGAGACCGTCGCGGTAGAGATCGTCAGGCGCCACGTTCGACGTCGCGATCAGCACGCAGCCCTTTGCGAAAAGCTCGCCGAAGAGCCGCCCAAGGATCATCGCGTCGGCAATATCGGTCACCGAAAACTCGTCGAAGCAGAGCAGCCGGGCCTCGCCGAAAAGCTCCGAGGCGACGGGCGGGATCGGATCGGCCTGTTTCGTCTCGCCGTTCTTCAGCTTCTGGCGGTGCTTGTAGATGCGCTCGTGCACATCGGCCATGAATTCGTGGAAATGCGCCCGACGCTTGCGCTGGATCGGCACCGTGTCGAAGAACAGGTCCATCAGCATGGTCTTGCCACGCCCGACGCCACCATGGATGTAGAGACCCTTTACCGGCGGATGGTCCTTCTTGCGCGAGGCGAACAGCCAACCGAGCGCATTGGTCTTGCGCGACGGACGGCTGGCGAGCAGCTCGGCGGAAAGATGATCGAAACGCCGCGCAATCGTAAACTGTGCGGGGTCGCGCTTGCGCTCGCCACTCGTAACGAGCGCTTCGAGCTTGCGGTAGATACTGTCGTCAGGATTGAGCACGTCTCACCCGAGAGGAGCCGGAAAACAAAAGCCCGGCGCGAGACCGGGCTGGAAAAGCGTCAGCGGCTGAGGCTGACCGGCTGGCCGCCATTGGTCGAGCCGTCGAAGCGGGCATCGGCCGTCTTGTAAAGGCGGGCGATGGCGTTGCCGCTGCGGTCCTTGAGAACCACCTGCTTGCCGGCCACTTCCCAGGATCCCATGGTCGTCAGCTCGCCGGCGCAGCCGCGGGTGCCGCCGCGCGAGCCGGAGCCGAGATTGGTAAGCGTCAGGAACATGTCGCAGGAGCTGCCGGCGCTCGATACGCGCCAGTTGCCGACCATCGATTCCTTGGTGACGTCAAGGCCGCCGCCTGCCGCCGCAGCGACCTGCGTGCCGGGCTGCTGAACAGCGCCACCGGCTACCGCCGTGCCGCTCGCCGGTGCAGCCGGGAATTGCGAGGTGTTGCCGCTCGGCGCCGGAAGCTGGTTCGACGAAACCGAGGGAACCGGTGCGGCCTGGATGGGAGCGGGTGAAACATCCTGGGAACCGAAACCGCCCATCGATGTTCTTTGGCATCCGGTCAGCGCAAGCACAACCGCCAGCCCCGCCGCCGCATGAATAACCCGCATATCCCTACTCCTGTTCGTGTCCGCGAACCATGATGCAACGCGATAATATAGGCCGAAATACAGCAAATCCACCTGACAAATCAAGCGACGACGATTCCTTGCGACCTGTTGCAGGATTGAAACGTCCTGACAAGACGCATGCTCGGCGCGGTCATCGCCACATTGCCAATCACCTATCCCCTGTCGCCGCGGCACAATCACGAATTGTCGATCGCAGTTTCACCGATGACTTCAAAAAGAAAACGGCGAGCCAAGGCTCGCCGTCTCCTGAACTTCGTTTCCAATCCGGCCTATCAGACGCGGCGCTCGACCAGCATCTTCTTGATTTCGCCGATCGCCTTCGCCGGGTTCAGGCCCTTCGGACAGGCCTGGGCGCAGTTCATGATCGTGTGGCAGCGGTAGAGGCGGAAGGGGTCCTCGAGATTGTCGAGACGCTCGCCGGTCGCTTCGTCGCGGCTGTCGATCAGCCAGCGATAGGCCTGCAGCAGCACGGCCGGACCGAGGTAGCGGTCGCCGTTCCACCAGTAGCTCGGACAGGAGGTCGAGCAGCAGGCGCACAGAATGCACTCGTAGAGGCCGTCGAGTTTCAGGCGGTCCTCGTGGCTCTGCTTCCATTCCTTGGCCGGTGTCGGCGACACCGTCTTCAGCCACGGCTCGATCGAACGGTGCTGGGCGTAGAAGTTGGTGAGGTCCGGCACCAGGTCCTTGACGACGGGCATGTGCGGCAGCGGATAGACCTTCACCGCGCCCTTCACCTCGTCCATGCCCTTGGTGCAGGCGAGCGTGTTGGTGCCGTCGATGTTCATGGCGCAGGAACCGCAGATGCCTTCGCGGCAGGAGCGGCGCAGCGTCAGCGTCGGGTCGATCTTGTTCTTGATGTAGAGCAGACCATCAAGCACCATCGGGCCGCAATCGTCGACATCAATGTAGAAGGTGTCGATGCGCGGATTGGCACCGTCATCCGGGTTCCAGCGGTAGATGCGGTATTCGCGAACGTTGGTCGCGCCCTGCGGCTTCGGCCAGACCTTGCCTTCCGTCATCTGCGAATTCTTGGGGAGAGCGAGTTCAACCATGATAAAATCCTAGCTTGCCGACAGGAATTCCGTTTTCACGAAACCCTTGCAACCACCGAAAGCCGCGTTGCTCGCGCGCACATAGGCGACCGATCCTTCGCGCTTTATGACTTCGGCCTTGGTACCCGGCCGAACAATGCATTCCAAATTCGGCGACATGAACTGATTGCCAATCACGAGCGACGAACGAGCACCACGAGCCGCCTTGACCGTCTTCCAGACGCCGACCTCGTTGCTCGTCGCAGCACCCACGCCACCGGGAGCACGCAATTCATAGCGCTCGGCCGCCAAGGCGGACGAGGCGACCAGAAAGCTGCCAACGATGAGAGTGAAGCCGAAACGTGTTCTCATCGTCAGTACACACGAGCCTTTGGCTCGATCTTCTTGGGATCGATGCCGTCGGCAATCAGGTCGGTATGGACAGGGCGGTAGTCGAGCTTGACGTCGCCGGCCTCGTTGACCCAGGCGAGCGTGTGCTTGCGCCAGTTGACGTCGTCGCGGCCGCCGAGCGGGCCTTCGGTGAAGTCCTCGCGGGCGTGCGAACCACGGCTCTCCTTACGCGCTTCGGCGCCATAGATCGTCGTGATAGCGTTGGCCATGAGGTTTTCGAGTTCCAGCGTCTCGACGAGGTCGGAGTTCCAGATCATCGAGCGGTCGGTGACCTTGATGTCGGGCAGTTCCTTCCAGATCGCCGAGATGCGCTTGCAGCCCGATTCCAGCGATTCCTGGGTGCGGAACACGGCCGCGTCGTCCTGCATGGCGCGCTGCATCTTTTCGCGCAGCACCGCCGTCGGCGTGCTGCCGTTGGCGTTCCGCAGGCGGTCGAAGCGGTCCATGATCCGGTCGCAGGCGGCCTTGTTGAGCTCCGGCATCGCCTCGTTGCGGTCGATCACCTGACCGGCGCGGATGGCAGCGGCGCGGCCGAAGACCACGAGGTCGATCAGCGAGTTGGAACCGAGACGGTTGGCGCCGTGCACCGAGGCGCAGCCGGCTTCGCCCACCGCCATCAGGCCGGGCGCGATGCGTTCCGGGTTTTGGGCATCGGCGTTCAGCACTTCGCCCCAGTAGTTGGTCGGCACGCCGCCCATGTTGTAGTGCACCGTCGGCAGAACCGGGATCGGCTCGCGCGTCACGTCGACGCCGGCAAAGATCTTCGCCGATTCCGAGATGCCCGGCAGACGCTCGTGCAGGACGGCCGGATCCAGGTGGTCGAGGTGCAGGAAGATGTGGTCCTTGTTCTTGCCGACGCCGCGGCCTTCGCGGATTTCCATCGTCATGCAGCGCGAAACGACGTCACGCGAGGCAAGGTCCTTGGCCGACGGCGCGTAACGCTCCATGAAGCGCTCGCCTTCGGAGTTGACGAGGTAACCGCCTTCGCCGCGCGCGCCTTCGGTGATCAGGCAGCCCGCGCCGTAGATGCCGGTCGGGTGGAACTGGACGAATTCCATGTCCTGCAGCGGCAGGCCGGCGCGGGCGATCATGCCGCCGCCGTCGCCGGTGCAGGTGTGCGCCGAGGTTGCCGAGAAATAGGCGCGGCCGTAACCGCCGGTCGCCAGCACCACCATCTTGGCGGAGAAGCGATGGATCGTGCCGTCGTCGAGGTTCCAGGCGACGACGCCGGTGCAGCGGCCGTCATCCGACATGATCAGGTCAAGTGCGAAATACTCGATGAAGAACTCGGCGTTGTTCTTGAGCGACTGGCCATAGAGCGTGTGCAGGATCGCGTGGCCGGTACGGTCGGCAGCCGCACAGGTGCGCTGCACCGGCGGGCCTTCGCCGTAATTCTGCATGTGGCCGCCGAACGGCCGCTGGTAGATCTTGCCTTCCGCGTTGCGCGAGAAGGGCACGCCGTAGTGCTCGAGCTCATAGACCGCCTTCGGCGCTTCCATGGCGAGGTACTGCATGGCGTCGACGTCGCCGAGCCAGTCGGAACCCTTGACGGTGTCGTAGAGGTGCCACTGCCAGCTGTCCGGCGTCATGTTCTGCAGCGAGGCGGCGATGCCGCCCTGGGCGGCAACCGTGTGCGAGCGCGTCGGGAAGACCTTGGTGATGCAGGCGGTCTTCAGACCTTGCTCCGCCATGCCGAGGGTCGCACGCAAGCCCGCGCCGCCGGCGCCTACGACAACGACGTCGAAGGCGTGGTCGACATATTGATAGGCCTTGCCGTTTGCAGCGGGTGAACTGTTCGATGCCATGGCGAAATTACCCTGCAAAAGCGATCTTCAGGATGGCGAAAAGACAGAGCCCGCCAACCGCGATCGTGAAAAATGTGTTGAGCATGAGAAGGACGATCTTCATGCCTTCGCCGTGCACGTAGTCCTCGATGATCACCTGCATGCCGAGCCGCATGTGGATGAGGCCCGAGAGCACGACGAGCGCCATGACGACCGCAACGAAGGGGTTCGCAAGCGCGGCGACGACATCCGCGTGCGGGGCGCCGGCGTAGCGAACGAGGAAGATAACGAAGAAGATCAACAGCGGAACGTTGGCGACCGCCGTCAGGCGCTGGCGCCAGAAGTGGTCCGTGCCTTCCTTGGCCGAACCGAGGCCGCGAACCTTGCCGAGAGGTGTGCGCATATCCATGGATGTCTTTCCTCTCAGTTAGCGGACGAGATAGCCGACCACCCAGATCAGCAGCGTCAGCGCCACCGAACAGACGATCGTCGCCTTGGCCATTTTGGTGGCGAAGTGCTTCTCGTAGCCATAGCCGAGGTCCCACATGAAGTGGCGCAAGCCGCCGAGCATGTGGTGCACCAGCGCCCAGGTATAACCAAAGAGCACCAGCTTGCCGATCAGCGTGCCGAACAGCCAGCTGACCCAGTCGTAGTAGGCCGCACCCGATGCGGCTGCGATCAGCCACCAGGCAACGAGGATGGTGCCGAAGTAGAGCGCGCCGCCGGTGATGCGGTGCACAATGGACATCACCATTGTCGGGATCGGCTTATAGATTTGAAGATGCGGCGACAGCGGCCGGCTTCTTGTGACATCCGTCATCGGAACCTCACGGAAATGCCCGGATTTACGCCCAAAAAACTGGACGATTTTAGTCCGGTATCGCACCTGATTGTGCGCAATTCAGTCCTTCGGACCTTTAATCACCATATTGCTTAACGACAAGTGTGTTTGCAGTGCAAAATCAATTTAATCGATTAGACGAATTGCGCCATTTTCCAGCCTGCCGGAGACATGCGCATCCGTTAACGATAGCCGCAAAAAGCCAAGCAATTCCGTGACTTTCCCGCGAAAGTGGGCGAGAGTGATCTTAACCAATTGTTAAGCGTCATCCGGAGGGCGAACAGAATGACTTTGTTCAAGGCAATCCATGCGACCAAAGTGCTAGCGCTCGCCGGCCTGGTCATCGCCACGACCTGCATCCCCTTGGAGGCCCGCGACTGGGGCGGAGCACGCGGCGTTCAGACGCGAACCAACCATGTCCGCATATATCAAGGTCGCCCCGGTCCGCGCTACGAGTTCGGCGGCATGGGCTACCGCAACGGCTGGAACCGCAATCGCATGCCCCGTCGCGACTGGATGGCCAACAACGGTCTGCCGGACGTGAACACCCGCACCCGGCACGTTCGCCTTCCCCGATACCGCCCCTATCCCGGCTCCTACGCCGGGCGCTGGGAGCATCGCGGCGGATGGGTTCGTGACAGGGCAGGCAACGACATCTGGACATCCGGAGGCCGCCGCCACGATGGTCGCCGCATCGCCAACGGACTGCCGGAAGTCGAGACACGTACGCGGCATGTTCGCCTCCCGCAGTATCGCCCATATTCCGGCCCCTATGTCGAACGTTGGGGAAGCGGCGGCGGATGGGTTCGCGACAGGGCTGGCCGCGAGATCTGGACGTCCGGCGGCCAGGGCCGCGACTATCGCCAGAGCTACTATGGCGGCGATGCATATCCAGACATCATTCCGGGCATCGGCACCTATGTCGGCGGCATTTCCGCCTATGTGGATCTCGGCAACGGCATCTACTTCAACCAGGAAGGCGACTACGGTTATGCCGATGACAGTGCGTACGCGGCGCCGCCGCAGACAAAACGCGGCAAGATCATCAACGTCACACCGCAGACGATGAACGGCTCCTGCGCCTATGAACACGGCGTCTGCGTGATCCGGCGATAGTCACGGCGCTGCCAGCCGGCACAGCGCCGTCACACGCCCATGGTGCCGATGATGGCGCCCATTGCCAGAAGCACCAGCAACCAGTGTCCGCCGTCGATCAGCGACAGGTCCCAGCCGAAACCCTGGTAGCGATGGTTGACGATGAGCGTCGTCGCGACGAAGCCGAGCCAGAGGAAGAAGGCCGAGACGACGCCGTTGGCGAGCGTGACCTCGCCCGGCCCGAGGTGGCCGACGACGCCGGCGACCATGGTCGCCATCACCAGTTCAGAGACGAAGGAAATGGCAAAGAGAACCGGCGACATTTGCGCAGCCGCGGGATCGATGCGCGCCGCCTTCATCCAGGGTCTGCCGAGAACGCCGTAATAGATGGCGCCGATGACGAAGGCTGCGATGGCGGCGATCAGCACCGCCAGATAGTTCATGCCCGCAAATGCCATGTTCGTTCCCCCGTTTTTGCGGGGATTGGAATCGAAGGCCTTTGGGCTGTCAACTGTCCGTGTTCGCAGTGCCCCCGAAACGCCAGACGGTCGTACGCTTGACCTCGCTGTCCTCCAGCGCGCGGGTCACGGGAACCTCGTAGGTGGCAAGGGCCGTCATCAACTCGCGCGGGCAATAGGAACGGCCGGGGTCGCCGACGATCACCGTCGCCCCCTTCGCCGCCAGATCCGAAAACCACGGTTTCAGCCGGTAGGCAAAAGCCTTGTCGTAGAAGACGTCGCCGGCGAGGTAGACATCGGCCCCAAGATCGCGACCGGTCACGTCCTCGTCCGTATAGGAAAGGGCGACGCCGTTGAGTGCGGCATTGAGCCGGACTGCCGTTTTCGCCCAGGGATCGATATCGGCGGCAAGAACCGAAGCCGCCCCCGCCTTCATCGCGGCGATTGCCACTAGGCCCGAACCGGAGGCGAAGTCGACGACCTGCCTGCCGCGCACCGTCTCGGGATGATCAAGGATGTAGCGGGCAAGCCCCTGCCCGCCGGCCCAGGCAAAGGCCCAGAACGGCGGCGGCAGGCCGATCTCCTGCAATTCCTCCTCGGTCTTCAACCAGAGCTCATGCGCCTCGGTTGCCAGATGCAGGCGCACCTCCGGCACATGCGGCGGCGAAAGCACGCCGGTATTGGCGAGGATGAAACTTTCCGGATCGGTCTTCACGAAAACTCTCCGAGCCTATCCGAAAGGCGAAGGCGGTTTCCGGATAGGCGGAAAAACAAAACTACCGCGGCGGGTTATCGAACCCGGCCATGCGGCAGACCTCGATCCATTCGTCCTCGGTCACCGGCTGCACCGACAGGCGCATACTGGTGACCAGTGCCATGTTGGCGAGCTTGGGGTTCTCCTTGATCTCCTTCAGCGTCACCGGACGCGGCACGTCCATCACTGCACGGATGTCGACGCAGTCCCAGCGGGCATCGCCCTCGGCAGTCGAATCCGGATATGAAAGTGCGCAGACCTCGGTGATGCCGACGATCTCCAGCCCCTCATTCGAGTGGTAGAAGAAACCCTTGTCGCCGATCTGCATCGCCCGCATGTTGTTGCGTGCAAGGTAGTTGCGAACGCCGGTCCATTCGGTGCCCTTGGCGCCGGCATCCTTCTGCATCTGCCAGGACCATTTGAAGGGTTCGGATTTGTAGAGCCAATGCGCCATCGCGTCTCAAGCCTCCGGATTGTTGAAGACCCAGTTGAAGGCCTTGATCTCGACATTGGAGAACAGACCTGCCTTGGCATAGGGATCCGCTTCGGCGAACGCGCGGGCTTCGTCGATGGTCTCGGCCTTGACGATCACCAGGCTGCCGGTCGGCTTGCCGTCGTCCCCCAGGAACGGGCCCGCCATCTTCAGAATGCCCTTGGCGTTGAGATCATTGAGATAGGCGACATGATCGGGGCGGGTATCGAGCCGAAGCTGCAGCGCGCCGAGTTTGTCGGTGCAATGAAGTGCGAAGAGCATGCTTCCTCCTGAAGTTGTCGTTGGCGAGGGATGCGAGCGGAAGACCGCTTTACACTTTTCCGCACCCCGCTGCCGGATTATTCCTGGGTGATCGGGCGTGTCATCAATTGTTCGAGTGCGGTGCGGACATCGAGCTTGCCGTCGATGATCGCCGCCACCGCCTCGGTGATCGGCATCTCGACGCCGAGATCATGGGCGACGCGCGCGGCGACCGACGCGGCAAAGGCGCCTTCGACCAGCTCGCCCTTGCCCCCATCGGCGCGGCCGTTCCGGCCGAGCGCGATGCCGAAGCGCAGATTGCGCGACTGGTGGCTGGTGGCCGTCAGCACGAGATCGCCGAGGCCGGAGAGACCACGCACCGTGTCGGCTTCGCCACCCTCGGCGGCGATGAAGCGCGACATCTCGGCAAGGCCGCGCGAGATCAGCGCTGCGCGGGCGGAATCGCCGAGACCCGCGCCCTCGACAATGCCGCAGGCAATCGCCAGCACGTTCTTGAGCGCGCCGCCGAGTTGCACCCCGATGCGATCCTGCGACGGGTAGAGCCGGAAGGTCGGGCCTGAAAGCACCTCTGCCAGCATCGTCGCCGTCTCCGCATCGGCGGCAGCGATTACCATCGCAGTCGGCAGGCCCTTGGCGATATCGGCGGCGAAACCTGGACCCGAGAGCACGCCGATCGAACGGCCGGGCAATTCCTCCGCCAGAACGTCGGTCAGCAACCGGCCGGTCGCTTGCTCCATGCCCTTGGCACAGGTGACGATCGTGGCGGCGGCATTGATCTGCGGGCCATATTGCCGCGCCGCATCACGGTGCGCCTGGGACGGCATGGCGAACAGCACGACTTCGGCTTCGGCGAGAACGGAGACATCCGCCGTATGTTTCAGCGCCGGCGGCAGATCGATGCCCGGCAGGGCATCCTCGTTGCGGCCGGTATTGCGGCACGCTTCGGCAATCTCCTGCCGACGGGCGAGCAGCGTCACGTCGCTGCCTGCCGCCGAGGCCGCAACCGCAGCCAAGGCAGTGCCAAAGGCGCCAGCGCCAACCACGACGATTTTCGGCCCGATCTTGGAATTGTCGTTCATTCTCTATCCGTCACATTCTGGCATCATGCCCTGGCTGAGCCCCTCATGCCTTGGCGCCGCGTTTGCCGGAGCCGAGCAGTGCCTGCGCTTGGGCGTCGAGCGGCCAGCGCGAGCGCGGCGCAACGTCGAGGCCATCGGCCACCATGCCCGCCGCCAGGCGCTCCGCACCGGCCCAGGCGATCATCGCGGCATTGTCAGTGCAGAGCGAAAGCGGCGGCGCGATAAAGTCGAAACCGGATTGTGCGCACAGGGTCTGCAGTGTCGAACGCAGCACCTGGTTCGCGGCAACGCCGCCGGCAACCACCAGGGCCGGACGCGCCACGCCGGCATGTTCCGCCTTGAAGCGCTTCAGCCCGCGCCCGACGCGATCCTTGAGCGTGCGCGAGATCGCACGCTGGAAGGAAGCGCAGATATCGGCGATGTCCTGCTCCGTCACCGGCTCCAGCGATTGCGCCGCCTGGCGCACCGCCGTCTTCAGCCCGGAAAAGGAGAAATCGAGCCGGGCGTCGCCGACGAGCGGGCGCGGAAAATCGAAACGCTGGGGATTACCGGCGAGCGCCGCGCGCTCGACCGCCGGGCCACCCGGATAGGGAAGACCGAGCAGTTTCGCCGTCTTGTCGAAGGCCTCGCCAAGCGCATCGTCGATCGTCGTGCCCCAGCGCTCGTAGTCACCAACGCCCTTGACGAGGATAAGCTGCGTATGGCCGCCGGAAACGAGCAGCATCAGATAGGGGAAGGAGAGCCCGTCGGTCAGCCGCGCCGTCAGCGCGTGGCCTTCGAGATGGTTGACGGCGTAGAGCGGCTTGCCGGTTGCGCGCGCGATCGCCTTGCCGGTCATCAGCCCGACGATCAGGCCGCCAATCAGACCGGGACCACTTGTCGCAGCGATCGCATCGATGTCGGCAAGCGTGACGCCGGCGCGCAGAAGCGCCTCCTCGATCAGCGTATCGAGCGCTTCCACATGGGCGCGCGCTGCGATCTCGGGAACCACGCCGCCATAGGCGCTATGCTCTTCCAGCTGGCTCAGAACGACGTCGCCGAGAATGTGGCCCTTGCCGTCGGAATCGCGCAAAATAACGGAAGCGGCGGTTTCGTCGCAGCTTGTTTCTATGCCGAGGATGCGCAGGGGCGGAGACATCAGAGTATACTCAAAGATTGCGGTCGCACCGAAAGGTGGGTACACGGAACTCCGGTAACAATGGATAGCCTTTGATGCAAACAAAACCTTTCCGGATCGGCACGCGCGGCAGCCCGCTGGCGCTCGCTCAAGCCCATGAAACGCGCGACCGGCTCGCAGCGGCGCATGGTCTGGCGCCGGAAATGTTCGAGGTCGTCATTCTCTCGACCAAGGGCGACCGGATCACCGACCGCTCGCTCGCCGAGATCGGCGGCAAGGGCCTGTTCACCGAAGAGATCGAGCAGCAATTGCTGTCGGGCAAACTCGATTTCGCCGTGCATTCGTCCAAGGACATGCCGACGAAGCTGCCCGATGGGCTCTGTCTTTCCGCCTTCCTGCCGCGTGAGGACATTCGCGACGCCTTCATCGGCCGCTCGGCGCGCAAGCTGATGGAACTGCCTGAAGGCGCCACTGTCGGTTCCTCGTCGCTGCGCCGCCAGGCGTTGATCCGCCGGCTGCGGCCGGATCTCCACGTCATCACCTATCGCGGCCAAGTGGAAACGCGGCTGAGAAAGCTCGCCGAGGGCCAGGTGGACGCGACGCTGCTCGCCTATGCCGGCCTGAAGCGGCTCGGCATGACCGACGTTCCGACCGAACTGCTGGACCCGACGGACTTCCCCCCGGCCCCGGCGCAAGGCGCGATCTGCATCGAAAGCCGGGTGGGCGACAGCCGCATCAACGACCTGCTCGCGGCCATCGACGACCAGCGCACCCATGAGGCGGTCGCCTGCGAGCGCGGCTTCCTCGCGACGCTCGACGGTTCCTGCCGCACGCCGATCGCCGGCCTCGCCATCTCGGATGGCACCCATCTCCGTTTTTCCGGCATGATCCTCACGCCCGACGGCCAGACCCATCATCGCGTCACGATCGAAGGCAAGGCCACCGACGCCGAAGCGCTCGGCAAGAAGGCGGGCGAGGAAATCCGTGCCAAGGCCGGCCCGGGCTTCTTTGCGAGCTGGACCTGAGCCGATGCGCGTGCTCGTCACCCGGCCGCTTCCCGCCGCCGAGGCGACGGCACGCCGGCTGGAGGCGGCCGGCCACCAGCCGATCCTCCTGCCATTGATGCAGGCCATGCATCTCACCGCCATTGCCGAAGCAGCGCTAGACATCCCGTTTGCAGCCATTGTCCTGACCAGCGCCGAAGCGGTTCGGGTCCTCGCCGCTCTGGGCGGTGAAATGGAAAAGCATCTGAAAACCCCATGCTTCTGCGTCGGCGAGGCGACTGCGCGGGCAGCACGAGAACTTGGCTTCACCGATCTCCGCATCGGCGATGGCACCGGCGAAGCGCTGGCCGGGCTGATTGTTTCGGCCGTCGGCACCTTGCCGAAACAGCCGCTGATCTATCTGACCGGCTCTCCGCGCTCCGACGGCCTCGAAAGCACGCTCCGGCAACATGGCGTCGAGTATAGGACGGTCGAATGCTATCGCATGGAACCGACGGTGCAGCCGCCCGGTGCGCTGAAAGATCTCGCGCGAACCGACCGGCCCGACGCCGTTCTGCTCTATTCCCGGGAGACGGCTCGACGCCTGGCGGCATTGCTGCAGGAGGCCAGCCTGGACGCTGCGTCCTTCAGCCCGCGCTATCTCTGCCTGAGCGCTGCCGTCGCCGAGGCGCTGCCAAGCAACGTCATGGCGCAGATCGCCGCTAAGCCCGACGAAGAAAACCTTTTTAGTTTGATCTAAAATGGGATGAAGAAAAATGTTGGCGGTTTTCCGCCCGCATTCCACGTCACGCCAGGGCCGATTCAGCCAAAATCGAAACGGAGGGGCTTTCCCTCACCGTTCGGGCTGACTAGGTTTGAGAGAAGAGCCGACAGGAACAACGGTAAGAGGTCACCATGGTATCGGAAAACCCGCCGCGCCGCTCGAAGTCCGAGAAGGAACCGCTGACGATCGACCTCGAAGCGGAAAAAACCGTTGCGGAACCGGCCGAGGCCGAAACAACCCGCGAGACGGTGACGGACGTGGCAAGCGAAAGCCCGGCAAGCGACGCCAAGGCGGATGAGACGACAACGGACAGCAGCGACGACAGCGCCGCCGGATCGCGCCTGGAAGAAGAGATCGAGGAGCAGCGCGCCGACGCGGCCGCAGCCGTCTTCGCCGAAGAACCGCCGCACGCGGCACAGGAGCCGGAACCGGCGCCGCGGCAAAAGCCAGTGTCCAACTCTGGCGCGCTTGCCGCCGGTATCCTCGGTGGCCTCGTAACGCTGCTCGGCTTTGGCGGCCTGCAATATGCCGGCATCGTTCCCGGACTTGGCCCTGAGCGTGGCGTCGAGCAGAACATCTCCGGCGAACTGCAGGCACTGCGCGATCAGATCGCAGCATTGCCCACGCCTGCCGCAGTCGTCGACAATACGGCGCTCGAAGGCCGCATCGCCGCCCTCGAACAATCAGCCGCCCAACCGGGCACGAACGGCGCGCCGAGTGCCGAGGTCGAAACGCTGAAGGCGGAGATCGACAACCTTACCAAGGAACTTGCAGGGCTGAAGACGGCACTCGCCGACGCCCAACAGACGGCGACAACGGAGAAGGCGGAACTGACGAGCCGCATCGAATCCGCCGAGCAGAAGCTCAACGAGCCGGTCAACGACATCCAGATGGCCAAGGCGGTCGCGGTCACGGCGCTGAAGTCGGCAATCGATCGCGGCGGACCCTTCCTCGCCGAACTCGACGCGCTGCGCAGCATCGCACCGGACGAACAGGCCGTCGCTGCTCTGGCCCAGGATGCCCAGGTTGGCGTGCCGACCCGCACCGACCTGCGCCGCGAATTTCCGAAAACCGCCGACGCCATGCTCGACGCCCTCAATCAGCCCGATCCGAACGAGGGCATCTTCGACCGGCTGGTGTCCAGCGCCATGTCCGGCATTCGCGTGCGCCCCGTCGGCAGCGTCGAGGGTGAGACGCCCGAAGCCGTCATCGCCCGTATCGAGGACAAGCTGAACAATGGCGATCTCAAGGGCGCTGCTCTGGAGTGGGAGGGGCTGCCGGATGCCGCCAAACCGGCGGGCGAGGCCTTCAAGGCCAAGCTCGACCAGCGTCTGCGTGTCGAAGCCGCGATCGATGCCGCCGTCGCCGCGACAATGGCAAAGCCCGGCACAGAGGGCTGAGGGTACCAGATATGATCCGCATTCTGATTTTCATCCTGATCGTGCTTGGCCTCGGCCTCGGCTTCGCGTGGCTCGCGGACCGGCCGGGTGAGCTCTCGCTCGTCTGGCAAGGTCAGCTCATCGAGATGAGCCTGATGCGGGCCGCATCACTACTGATCTCGCTGATCGCGGCCGTGCTGATCGCCGTCTGGGTGGTGCGCACCATCTGGCTCTCTCCCCACACCGTCACCCGTTACTTCCGCGCTCGTAAGCGCGACCGTGGCTACCAGGCGCTTTCGACCGGCCTGATCGCTGCCGGGGCTGGCGACGCCAATCTTGCCCGCAAGATGACCGCCCGTACCCGCGGATTGATCAGCGCCGACCAGGAGCCTTTGATCCACCTACTCGAAGCGCAAACCGCCCTCATCGAAGGCAAGTACGACGATGCGCGCCGCAAGTTCGAGCTGATGGCCGACGATCCGGAGACCCGCGAACTCGGGCTTCGCGGCCTCTACCTCGAAACCAAGCGCCTCGGTGCCCACGAGGCCGCCCGGCAATATGCCGAACGCGCCGCCGAGAAAGCACCGCATCTGCCCTGGGCGGCTCTCGCGACGCTCGACAGCCAGAGCCAGGCCGGACAGTGGGACGATGCTCTGCGTCTTCTCGACAAGAGCCGCGCCGCCCATGTGGTCGAACGCAAGGAGGCCGACCGTAAGAAGGCCGTGCTTTTGACCGCCCGGGCGGTCACAAAGCTCGACGGCGACGTGAAGGGTGCCCGAGACGATGCGCTTGCGGCATTGAAGCTCGACGAACACCTGGTGCCGGCGGCGCTGACGGCCGCCAAGGCGCTGTTTCGCGAGGACAACCTGCGCAAGGGGACCTCGATCCTGGAGAAAAACTGGAAGCACGAGCCTCACCCGGACGTGGCGCGGCTCTACGTGCGTGCCCGCGGCGGCGACACCGCCGTCGACCGGTTGAAGCGGGCGCGCAAGCTTGAAGCCCTCAGGCCCAACAATGCCGCGGCGATGGCAGCTGTCGCCGAGGCCGCGCTCGAAGCGCGCGAACTGCTACTGGCCCGCACCAAGGCGGAAGCCGCCGCCAGGCTCGATCCGACCGAGAGCGTCTTCCTGTTGCTCGCCGACATAGAAGAAGCCGACACCGCCGACGAGGGCCGCATCCGCCACTGGATGGCGCAGGCCCTGCGCAGCCCACGGGACCCGGCCTGGACTGCCGACGGCGTGACGTCGCCGACCTGGCTGCCGGTCTCGCCCGTCAGCGGACGGCTCGATGCGTTCGAATGGAAAGCGCCGCCGCACGCGCTTTCGGCGACCGTCGACCACGACCAGTCGAATGCCGACGAAGCGATCCGCAGTCTGCCGCCGGTGGCCACGGAGCCGCATGCGCATGAACCGGCACCCGCAACCCGCCGCAGCGAAGCGCCCGTCATACTCGAGGCCGAACGGGAGGAGCCGCGCCCGGAACCGCTGCCGATCAAGGTCACGGAGCGCAAACCGCCCGAGCCGATCGCCGACAAGTCTCCGGTCAAGAAGACAGAGAAGGAAGAGGTTACCAACGGCGAGCACATGCCTGATCCCTTTTTCGGCCGTCCGCCGGATGATCCCGGCGTGCGCGATCCAGCCACCGGCGAGAAGGCGCCGGAAAAGGCTAGTTTCCGACTGTTCTGAACTCTCAAGGGGCTGTGGCAAAATACATGTTTGAACGCTTACGGACGTTTCTCGACGGCCTGACCGGCCCGGCGACGCGGATAGAGCACGGCGATCCACGCGTGGCCGTCATCGCCCTCTGTTTCCAGGTCATGGAAGCCGACGGCCGGATTCTTGCGTCCGAACGGCGCAAGATGCGATCGGTCATCAAGCAAAACTACAAGCTCGACGATGCCTCGCTTGCCGCGCTGATCGAAGCGGGCAAGACTGCCGAAAGCGAGGCGATCGATTACTACCAGTTCACCGCCGAGCTCAAGCGCCACCTCTCGGAGGAACAGCGCATCGAACTCGTCGGCATGCTCTGGGATATCGTCTATGCCGACGGCAAACGCAGCGAAATGGAAGACCACGTGATCTGGCGCATCGCTGATCTGCTCGCCGTCTCCGGGCGCGACCGGGTGTTGCAGCGGCAGGAGGCCGCCGCGAGAAGCGACACCGTCGAGGACGCCGAGCCGCAACAGGAAAGCTGAAATGCCGATGCCGGACACAAGCGCGCGAAAACCAGTCCTGATCATCCTGCATCAGGAGCGGTCGAGTGCCGGCCGTGTCGGCCAGATTCTGGAGCAGAAGGGCTTTCGGCTCGATATCCGCCGGCCGGCACTTGGCGATGACCTGCCGCCGACCCTGAAGCATCATAGCGGCACGATCATTTTTGGCGGCCCGATGAGCGCCAATGACGAGGAAGAGTTTGTCCGCCGCGAGATCGACTGGCTGTCCGTGCCGCTCAAGGAGAACAAGCCCTATCTCGGCATCTGCCTCGGCGCGCAGATGCTGGCGCGCAATCTCGGCGGCTCCGTGGCGCCGCATCACGAGGGCATGACCGAGATCGGCTGGTATCCGCTGATCGCAACCGATGCCGGCAAGGCACTGATGGATTGGCCTGATATGGTCTACCATTTTCACCGCGAAGGCTTCGACCTGCCTGCCGGCGCCGAGCTGCTCGCAACCGGTGACACCTACCCCAATCAGGCCTTCCGCTATGGCGACAATGCCTGGGGCATCCAGTTTCACGGCGAGCTGACACGCGCGATGATGCACCGTTGGGTCGTACACGGCGCGCACCGGTTCGAGATGCCCGGCGCCCAGGTGGGAAAGGCGCATCTCGATGGCCGCATGCAGCATGACGGGCCGCTGCGCACCTGGATGGAAAACTTCCTGGAACTGATCTTCCTGCGCGACGAGAAAGCAATTCCAGGAAAAGTGTAAGACCCCATTGGAACACCCCTGGGGCGCGCGCCCTTACCTGTGATGTTCAGGCACGTCGAGCGTGTCGATCTTGCGCAATTGCGGGAAGCCGAGCGCCCAGAGCCCTGACACGAGCAGCGTGCCCATGCCGCCGAAGACCACTGCAAAGACGGCGCCGAAGCCGGAAGCCATCATGCCCGCGCGGAATTCACCAAGCTCGTTCGACGCGCCGATGAACACCATGTTGACGGCGTTGACCCGGCCGCGCAGCTCGTCCGGCGTCCAGAGCGTGATCAGGATTTCACGCACATAAACCGAGATCATGTCGGCGGCGCCCATGACGACGAGCGCGGCGATCGAGATCCAGGGCGTCGCCGAGAGACCGAAGACAACGGTACCGAGTCCGAAGAGCGCGACACCGGTGAACATGTAGAAACCGGCACGGTGGCGGATCGGATGCGCCGCGAGCCAGACCGCCATACTGACGGCACCGATACCCGGAGCGGCGCGCAAGAGGCCGAGACCCCACGGACCGAGATCGAGAACGTCGCGAGCAAAGACCGGCATCAGCGCCACCGCACCGCCGAGCAGTACCGCGAACAGATCGAGCGATATCGCGCCCAGAACCACCTTTTCGGCCTTGATGTAGCGGAAACCGGCGGTGATCGTCTCCCAGCTCTGGGCGGAGGCTTGCGTGCGGGTCGCCGGTTTCGGGATGGCAAAGACCATGAGCGCGGATGCCAGGAAGAAGCAGACGCCGACGGCATAGGGAACGACGGCGCCGAGCGCATAGATCAGGCCGCCCGCGACCGGACCGACGATCATCGCCGTCTGCCAGGACGTGGAATTCCAGGCGATCGCATTGGGCAGGTCTTCGGGCGGTACGAGGTTGGGCGCCAGTGACTGAGACGCCGGCGCCAGGAAGGCGCGTTCGATGCCGAAGACAACGAGGATCGCATAGACCGGCCAGGGTGAAAACAATCCGGATACCGTCAGAAGCAGCAATGCCGTCGCGCAGAGCGTGCTGATGACCATGCAGATCCCCATGATCATGCGCCGGTTGTAGCGGTCCGCAGCCGCGCCGGTGACGAGGATCAGCACCAGCGACGGCAGAAACTGGAAGAGGCCGATCAAGCCGAGATCGAACGGGTCACGCGTGAGGTCATAGATCTGCCAGCCGACTGCGACAGAAATGATCTGGATTGCGAAGTACGCCAGGAAGCGCGAGAAGAAATAGCGGCGATAGCCGACATGCCGAAAGGCGGCAAAACGATGCGAGGCATGAACGGCGGACATGCGGAAGGGGCTCCTGCTGAGGCTCGGTTATCGTGCGACCCCATGTTAAACATGATCGCGCCCGATAAACCGGCGTACTTGCTCGTTTAGGTCTCAATGTCTACATGTCTGTCAATAACGATTTGGAGACCGGCATGCTTGCTGTCATCGGCACCTTGAACTTCATCATCAACATCGCGTGGTTTCTGGTTATCGCGTCGGCCATCTTTTCCTGGCTCTACGCGTTCAACGTCATCAACGTGAACAACCAGGCGATCAACATGATCGGCCGCTCGCTCTATCAGCTGACGGAGCCGCTCTATCGCCCGATCCGCCGCGTTCTGCCAGACATGGGCGGCGTGGATCTGTCGCCGCTGGTGGTGCTGGTGATCCTCTATTTCATCCAGCTCTTCCTGAATACGACGATCGCGCAGGCGCTGCTTGGCTGATGATGGCCATCCGGCCTTCACCGCGCATGGCGACCACGTTCGCCTGACGGTACGCTTGACGCCGCACGGCGGCCGCGACGCCATTGACGGCTTGGAAGCGGCTGCCGACGGAGAAGAACATCTGAAAGTGCGCGTCAGCGCAGTCCCGGAAAAAGGCAAGGCCAACCAGGCGCTGATTGCCCTTCTTTCGAAGAAGTTCGGGCTTGCCAAGAGCAAGCTTTCTCTCATCTCAGGCGAGACGCAGCGCAAAAAAATCCTCCGGATCGATGGCGACCCGGAGGACATAGTCAAACGACTTGCAGAGCTTGTCGGTCAATAGCGCGGTCCCAGGGAAACTCTGAAGCAGTTTCCTTTCCCGAACTGCGCCGCTCGAAGCTTACTTGGCGCCCTTGGCGCGCTCGACGGCTTCCTTGATCAGCTGCCTGGCGACGGAAGCATCCTTCCAACCAAAAATCTTCACCCACTTGCCGGGCTCCAGATCCTTGTAGTGCTCGAAGAAGTGCTCGATCTGCTTGAGCGTGATTTCCGGCAGGTCGGTGTATTCGTGCACCTTGTCGTAGCGCTGCGTCAGGTGAGCCGACGGAACCGCGATGATCTTTTCGTCCTGGCCGGAATTGTCCTCCATCATCATCACGCCGATCGGGCGGACGTTGATGACGCAGCCCGGAACCAGCGGACGGGTGTTGCAGATCAGAACGTCGATCGGGTCGCCGTCGTCCGAAAGCGTATGCGGCACGAAGCCGTAGTTACCCGGATAGGTCATCGGCGTGTAGAGGAAGCGGTCGACGACCAGCGTGCCGGCTTCCTTGTCCATCTCGTACTTGATCGGATGGCCGCCGACGGGAACTTCAACGATGACGTTGACATCTTCTGGTGGATTCTTTCCGATGGAAATCGCGTCGATGCGCATGGATCTACTCCAGGGTCAGTTGAGTTTGCCCGTCGGATAAAGGGAAACATGCCGCGATGCAACATAACTTTCGTCCGAAATGCAGATTCAACCGGTCGTTTTGTCATCACCGAACGACCCTCATGATCGTCAAAATCTCGTTCGAGGGAGATCACGATGAACGGAAAGGTTGCATGCCTGTCGCTGGTCCTGTTGTCCGCCGGACCCGCGGTGGCCAATGAGAGCGTCTATGTCAACGTCAGCCGAGAAAAGTGCCAGACGATTAAAGAGGAGCCGGGCAGGTACTCCCTGATGACCTGCCCGGGCCATGGCGATTATCCGGCTCATTTCAAGGAGATGGATATCCGCCAGAGCTTCTCCTTCGGTCACCTCAACGAGCGCTACCGCAACGAGGCGTTCGAAACCTTCATCCCCTTCAACCACGCCGGCGCCACGGTGGAATGGCGCATCGCCAAAGGCGGCACCCCGGTCGCGACGATCCTGCGCTGGTTCATCGAAGACCCCGACCCGGAGACAGGAGGATCGGCACCGGCGCTTGAAGGGCAGGTTCTCGTCGTCTCCACGGTAGCCCAGAAGGACGACGGCAAGGGCTGCGTCGCCGGCTATGTCGATGCGCTCGCAAATCCCGATCCCAACGCGCTCGCCCGCAAGATCGCCGACGAGGTGGCGCCGACCTTCCGCTGTGGCGTCGACAAGGCGGTCTACCATGGCACGCAAGGCGACAAGGCAAGCGCACCGCGCAACGAACTACCGGAATAGCGGCTGATCTCAACCGGAAGCGGGAAAGCCTAAAGCCTGTCGCGCAAAAGTGCGCAGCGGTTTTGCGACAACGACATGCGAAATATCAAGAACTTAAAGCGCAAGGAGCGAATCTGAAAGATCGCGACGCGCTTTAGTTCCAGGCGAAGCCGACCTTCTTCAGATGCTTGTCGCCGAAATCTTCCATGCCTTCGGCGATATCGCTGCCGCCGGCGCCCTGGAAGAACTGGTAGGCATGCTCGCTATCCTCGAGGCACCAGACGACGAGGCCGCGGCAGCCGAGCGAACGCAACAGGCTCTTGGCCTCGCCGAAGAGGATGCGCCCGAGACCTATGCCCTGATATTCCGGCCTGAGATAGATCTCGTAGATCTCGCCTTCCTGCGGCAGGGCCTTGGCGCGGCTGAGGCCGAGCGTTGCATAGCCGGCAATGGTTCCGGCCACGTCGACGACGAGCAGCGTTGCAGGACCGCGCGTCGCCTTGCGCCACCAGACCTCGTCGCGGCGGTTGACCATCTGAACCAGCGGACGGTGGGGGATGAGACCGCCATAGGCCTGCAGCCACGAAACGCGGTGCACATCGGCAATCGCCGATGCTTCCTGCGGCTCTCCGGGCCGAATCTCTATCGAAACAGTCTTCATGACTCGCGACTCTAAACGCACACAAGGCGAACAGGAATCCCGCCCGGTTGCCGGCCAGCGTTAACCCACAGGCAACTTTAACGGCACCCTATGGAAGGTTAACGCCTTTTTAACTTTATCCGCAAGTCGCCCATCCGTGGCACACACAGCAAAAAACCCCGGATCGCTCCGGGGTTTTTTCAGGCCCGGTAAGTTCAGAATGCTTAAGCCGCGCCGGCAGTGCGGGCCTTCTCGAAGCGCTTGCGGTCGTTCGGGTCGAGATGCATCTTGCGCAGACGGATCGACTTCGGCGTCACTTCGACGAGCTCGTCGTCCTGGATCCAGGAGAGCGCGCGCTCCAGCGTCATGCGGATCGGCGGCGTCAGGCGAACAGCTTCGTCCTTGCCGGCGGCGCGCATGTTGGTGAGCTTCTTGCCCTTCAGCACGTTCACTTCGAGATCGTTGTCGCGGGTGTGGATGCCGATGATCATGCCGGCATAGACCTTCTCGCCAGCATCGATGATCATCGGGCCGCGGTCTTCCAGGTTGAACATCGCATAGGCAACCGATTCACCGGCATCGTTCGACAAGAGAACGCCGTTGACGCGGCCACCGATCTCGCCCTTGTAGGGCTGGTAGGCGTGGAACAGGCGGTTCATGATCGCCGTGCCGCGGGTGTCGGTCAGAAGTTCCGACTGGTAGCCGATGAGGCCGCGGGTCGGAGCGAAGAACACCAGGCGGACGCGGTTGCCGCCGGACGGACGCAGCTCGACCATCTCGGCCTTGCGCTCCGACATCTTCTGCACGACGACGCCGGAATGCTCTTCGTCAACGTCGATGACGACTTCTTCGATCGGCTCGAGCATCTGGCCGTTGTCGTCCTTGTGCATGACGACGCGCGGACGCGACACGGCAAGCTCGAAGCCTTCGCGGCGCATGGTTTCGATCAGAACGGCGAGCTGCAGTTCGCCGCGGCCGGACACGAAGAACGAATCCTTCTCGGAGGATTCTTCGATCTTCAGCGCAACGTTGCCTTCGGCTTCCTTGAACAGGCGGTCGCGGATGACGCGGCTGGTGACCTTGTCGCCTTCGGTGCCGGCAAGCGGGCTGTCGTTGACGATGAACGACATGGTGACGGTCGGCGGGTCGATCGGCTGGGCGGTCAGCGCTTCGGCGACGGACGGATCACAGAACGTGTCGGCGACGGTGCCCTTGGTGAGACCGGCGATTGCAACGATGTCACCGGCATGCGCTTCTTCGATCGGCTGACGCTCGATGCCGCGGAAGGCGAGGATCTTCGAGATGCGGCCATTTTCCAGCAGCTTGCCGTCCTGGCCCAGAACCTTGACGGCCTGGTTCGGCTTCAGCGAACCCGAATGAACGCGGCCGGTGATGATGCGGCCGAGGAAGGGGTTGGCTTCGAGGATCGTGCCGATCATGCGGAACGGGCCTTCGGCAACCGTCGGCTCGGGCACGTGCTTGAGCACGAGATCGAGCAGCGGCGCCATGCCCTGGTCCTTCGGACCTTCCGGGGCGACGTTCATCCAGCCATCACGACCCGAACCGTAGAGGATCGGGAAGTCGAGCTGCTCGTCGGAGGCGTCGAGGTTGGCGAAGAGGTCGAAGACTTCGTTGATGACTTCTTCGTGGCGACCATCCGGACGGTCGATCTTGTTGATCGCGACGATCGGCTTCAGGCCGACCTTCAGCGCCTTGCCGACGACGAACTTCGTCTGCGGCATCGGGCCTTCGGAGGCATCGACAAGAACGATGGCACCATCCACCATCGACAGGATGCGCTCGACTTCACCGCCGAAATCGGCGTGGCCGGGGGTGTCGACGATGTTGATGCGCACGCCCTTCCACTCGACCGAGGTCGCCTTGGCGAGAATGGTGATGCCGCGCTCTTTTTCGATATCGTTGGAGTCCATGACGCGTTCGGCAACGCGCTGGTTTTCGCGGAACGAGCCCGACTGCTTCAGGAGCTCGTCAACAAGGGTCGTTTTCCCATGGTCAACGTGCGCGATAATCGCGATGTTACGAATGCTCATTTTTCGTCTCGGAGGTTCAGGGCAAGCCCCGATGGGCCACGCCGCTTTTTCAATGGTCGCGCTCATACAGGTTTTTTTGCGATTGCGAAAGGGGGCGCGCGCATCAGCGCCGCGGTCAAATGCCGGTAGGCCATGGGTTTGCAACCGCTGGGGGTCTCGCGTGAGGGGTTTGGAAAGCTGTTAGCCGCGACCAGATTCGTCATGCAATCGCGGCCGGATCGAGCGTCACGCGCCACAGTTCCTGGTCCTGCCTGTCCATCAGCCGCACGGTCATCTGCTGCGTCTGACCGTTGATATCGACGATGCCGAAGAACTGCAGACCGGCCGATGGCGGCAGGTTGCTGTCGATGCCGCCGCCCGACGCCTTGATGAAGCGGACCTCCGGCCCGAAGGTCATGTCGAGTTCCTTCGGCCCATAGGTGCCGGAATGAAGCGGCCCCGACACGAACTCCCAGAAAGGCGTGAATTCCTTGAAGGCGGCGCGCGTGGGATCGTAGTGATGTGCGGCGGTATAATGTACGTCCGCCGTCAGCCAGACGAGATTGTCGATGCCGTTGTCGCGAATGAAACGCAGGAGATCGGCGAACTCCAGTTCTCGTCCTGCAGGTAGACCATTGTCGCCATCGGCGATGGCGTCGGAGCCGCGTTTATTCGTGTAGTCGTCCCAGACCACGAGCCCGATCGGCATGTCGCAGGCGATCACCTTCCAGACTGCGCGCGAGGCGGCAAGCTCGCGCTTCAGCCAATCCGCCTGCCGCCAGCCGAACAGCGCGCCGCCGCCGTCTTCGCCCTGGTTGGCGCCGCGATAGGAGCGCAGGTCGACGAAGAACACGTCGAGCAGCGGCCCATAGCCGACCTTGCGGAAGATGCGGCCGGGCTGCGTCGCGACGTTGCGGATCGGCGTCATCTCGTGAAACGCCCGGGCTGCCCGTTCCGCGTAGACGGCGACGTCCTTTTCCGGATAGCGGGCATCGTCGCGAAGGTCGGTCGAGGCCGACCAGTTGTTCAGCACCTCATGATCGTCCCATTGATAAAAGGTGGGACAGACGGCATTCAGCTGCCGGACATGATCGTCGAGCAGATTGTATTTCCATTGCCCGCGATATTCCTCGAGCGTGCGCGCCACGTCGCGCTTCTCATGCGTCAGCACCCGGTTCTTCCAGACGCCGCCGTCGCGCAGCTGGATCTCGTCGGGAATAGGATTGTCGGCATAGATCGTATCGCCGGAATGGATGAAGAAATCCGGTTCATGCAGCCGCATGGTCGAATAGGTCTTCATGCCGACATCATCGATGCCCCAGCCCTGGCCG
The DNA here is from genome assembly GCF_037120565.1 of Ensifer sp. CCNWLY38. NCBI lineage: Bacteria > Pseudomonadati > Pseudomonadota > Alphaproteobacteria > Hyphomicrobiales > Rhizobiaceae > Ensifer > Ensifer sp. CCNWLY38. The sequence continues at coordinate 304,699 of NZ_JBBBBO010000005.1, read as the reverse complement.
GCGGTATCGCCGGACCAGACGAAACGGACCGAGCGCTTGCGCAAGGGTGCTGTGCGAAACCGTCCGATCACCGGCTCGGAAACACGGTTGACGTCGTAGAGATCCGTGGCGGTGAACCGGTAGAAGATGTCCTGGTCCGGCAGCAGTCCGTCGAGCGAACACTTGATCGCACAATCCGTCTGCGCCGTCGCCGTGAGATCGGCGAGACGAACCGGATTGGAGAAGCTCTCGGTGGTCGAATACTCGACCGACACCTTCGACGGCCGATCCACCCGCGTCCAGATCATGCCGGAGGACGTATCGACATCACCGGATTGCACGCCGTGAATGAACTCCGGCCGGCCGTAGCCTCTCGCATAGAACGGTGTCGCGAGACCGGATGAGGCCACGAAGCCCGCGGCACCGGCGGAAAGTAGGAAAGAACGCCGCGAAAGCGTCTTGAGGATATCGGCCAAACAGACCTCCGATTCGGCAGCGCAATCGCGCGTGCCGGACCTTTGGTCATGCCGATGTCAGCGACGTAACAACGGCATGAAACTATTTGAACGGTTTGGCGACAGTTCGGTGAAAGTAGGGGCACTTCGCTCGGCATCGGAGCAATGGCTTTCGCCGCCAATGCTGCTATCAAAGTAGATAGCCCGGCAGCATTCGCGAATCCGGGCAATGATGCCGCCGCACGGCGACACCGAAATCGACAGGTCATCATCGTGTCTCACTTCGCCAACACGCCCGCCCGCGATCGCCTGGAACAGATCCTGAGCCGGCTCAACGATCGCCAGCACGAAGAAAAAGCGTTCGTGCGCCTCTATGCGGAAAGTGCCCGCGCGGAAGCCGATGCCTCCGACCGCCGGCGGCGAGGCGGCACGGGCCTTGGTGCGCTCGACGGCAAGATCGTTTCGATCAAGGATCTCTTCGACGTTGCGGGTGAGCAAACGCTTGCCGGTTCCATCATCCGCCGCAATGCGGCACCGGCCCAAAGAGACGCGCTCGTCGTCCAGCGGCTGCGCGCCGCGGGTGCCGTGATCATCGGCAAGACGCATATGACCGAGTTCGCCTTCACCGCCGTCGGCCTCAACCCGCACTATCCGGTGCCCGGAAACGCCACCAACCAGCGCCTCATCTCCGGCGGCTCGTCGTCCGGTGCCGGGGTTTCGGCGGCCGAAGGCACCTGCGACATCGCCATCGGTTCCGACACCGGCGGCTCCATACGAATCCCCGCAGCGCTGAACGGCATCGTCGGCTTCAAACCGACAGCCAGCCGCATTCCGCTCGATGGTTCCTTTCCGCTGTCGCCCGTCCTCGATTCGCTCGGGCCGCTCGCCCGAACCGTTGCCGATTGCGCGATAGCGGACGCCGTGATGGCCGGCGAGCAACCGATACCGCCTGTCGCCCGCCCCATTGCAGGACTTCGCATCGGCATTCCCCAGGGGAGGCTGCTCGAAGAGCTCTCGCCCGAAATCGCCGATGCCTTCGCCGCAAGCCTCGAGCGGCTGGCCAAAGCGGGCGCCGAGATCGTCGACTGTACACTCGATGACTTGATTGAGCGGCTTGCCGATGCAACGCGCATCGGCTCGATCGCCGGCCTGGAAGCAAGCCGCATCCATGCCGGCTGGCTAAACGATGATGCTGCTCCCGTCGATGACAGGGTCAAGCTCCCGCTTCGCCGCCGCCTCACCGTGCCGGATGCAGCCATCTCGGCCCTGCTGGAAACGCGGCGCGAGCTCGCCGCCGCCATGGACGAGCGGCTTTCGCCCTACGATCTCATCGCGCTGCCGACGACACCGATTGCCGCCGTGCCGATCGCAAGCGTCGAAACGGACCTGGCGGAATACAACCGCGTCGAGGGTCTGCTCCTGCGCAATTGCCAGGTTGCCAACCAGTTCGATCTCACCGCCATCACCCTGCCCATGCCGGGCCTCATGCGACCGGCCGGGCTGATGCTGGTGGGGCGAAATGGAACGGATGCAACCGTGCTAGCAGCGGCGCTCTCGGTGGAAGCGCTGCTGCAGGAGAGGTGACGCGACGCCCGGATTAGGTGTCGAGCACCCAAGAGGCTGGCTGCGCCAAGGAATGCCCATCACAGCCGGCCGCCGTTCGCGATGCCGCCGCGACAGCCGGTAGCCGCTTCAGTGCATCGTCTCGCCGGAGATCTCGTCGCGGAGAATGCGGAACGCGTCTTCGAGCGCGGCGACCAGAGCATCCGTCAGTTCGTCGCCGTCGTTGTTCGCGAGATAGAGAGCGACCATCGAATCGGATGGGTCGCGGTAATGCTCGATATCGTTTGACATATCATTGTCCTTCATTCGCCGTGTCACATCCCGGCCATTGAGGTGACGATAGGCGAAGGGACTTGCGTAAAGCTGGACGCATGATGTGCGAGGAAGGGCACTCTGCGCTGCTTCGCGTTACTCTCCATGTGCTCCCTAACGGGAACGACCCGCAAAGGATAGAGGATAGCGACCTATTTCGCTCGCGCCGGGCGCGCGAGCGCGCTAGAGCATGTCGCGGACGAACGACGCAGGAACGAGCATGTCGAAAAAAATCAAGCGCGACGAAACCGTTGACGTGCAGCGCCTGAAGCTCGATTTCCCTGATATTCATGCGGACCTGCTGGCCGGCCGCATCCCATCGCTGCGCAAGGCGCTTGTCGCGGCAGGGCTCAAGGACGAACGCACCCGCCTCGACAAACTCAAGAATTCCTGGACCAAGGCAAGCCCCGCCGAGCGTGAGACTTTCCTGAAATGGCTGAGAAGCAATGGCGCCGTGGAAATGGCGCCCACACACGCTGAAAACGATCCGCCGCTCGTGGCGCACCAAGCCGCGGCGATTGCCAGCGGTCGCTACCTGCTTCCCGAGACGATCGCCGAAATCCGCACCATCATGAACCGCCGTCGTATGCGGGCAAACGACATCATGGCCGAGATGGGTTTTGCAGGCGACGACATGTCCCTCACCCGCGCTTTGTCCAAGGGTGCAAGCCTGCGACTGTCCGTCATCGCCGCACTGGAAACCTGGCTCCGCAACAACGCAGTGGATTGAGTCCTCCGGCCGATTTCGCACCTCCGGCGTCACCCTCCTCCGCTGGTTCCGACGCGCTTTGCGAGCGCAACGGTCGCGGCCGCGTTCAATGTAAGAAAATTGCAACCTAAAACTGAGCCGATCCTTGAAAGCACAAAAGCGGTGCTTTATGTAATTGATCATGGCTCAGAGCAACCACACGTCGATCTTGTGCTACGACCTCGCGCCTGACGAGGAGGCCAGACACGCGCTCGCGGAAACCTTCGTCGCCTATGCCAACATGCTGGCGATGCTCGATGAACTGGCCGGTGAAAAGGCAGGCGCCAATCTCGTAACCCTGCACGAGCTTGCCTACGAAGCAGTCCGGGAGCGCACGGGACTTCCGGCGCGGATGGTCACGCTGGGACTGCGCGACTTCGCGGCAAACAGGGGACAGGCGGCCAACGCCGAAAGGCTGCCGCTGGACGACAAGCTTTTTGCCATCAAGGGACCGTCGGATCTGACTGTCGCCACTGTGCGCGGTCGCGTCGCCATCCCCTACGACGTCGCCGGCTATTCGCCCGGCACCTTGAATATCTTCGCCGCCCAGCTCGTTGCACAAGACGGCGGCTATCAGATCCACATCGGCGTCACCACGCATTCCGACCGAACGGAGAAGAAAATGATGACGAATGAAGGCATCCTATCCCGCATGGGCCGCTTGATCGCCGGTCTCGCCAATGCCGCCGTCGACAAGGCGGAAGGCAGCAACAAGATCGTGATCGTCGAACAGGCGCTCCGCGAAATCGACGCGGCCGCCGAAGAGGCCCGGGTCGATATCGGTCAGGCGCGTGCCGAGGAATACCGCATCCTCAGCCGCCACGACGAAATCGGCGCCGATCTCAAGAAGCTGGACGAAAAGATCCGGACCGCGATCTCCGCCGCCCGGGAGGACCTCGCCAAGGCCGGCGTCGCACGCCAGATCGATCTGGAATCGCAGCTTGCCGCTCTGGACAAGGCGCTGGCCGGCGCCCGCACCGATCTCGAAGAGGGCCAGCAGGCGCTCCAGGCGGTCCTCGCCACCCGCCGCGAAGCCGAAGCGCGGCTCGCCGATCTCAAGCGCAGCATCGCCCAGTTCCCCGAAAGCAAAGCTTCAGGCCTGGCAAAGGCCAGCCCCGTGGAAGGTGCGGCCCGTGCCGCCGCCGCCGTCTCCCGCGCTACGGGAGTTCCGAGCGGAGATCACAGCGACAGCGCCGAACTGGATGAGCTCGATCGCCTGCATCGCGACAGGGCGATCGAGGCAAGGCTGGCCGAGTTCAAGGCAAAGCAGCACTAACGCCCATGCTGTTCTTCCTCGCCCCGGAATCCCTGCCATTCGCGATTGCGGCGGTGATGCTGGCCGCCTTCACCGGCATCGAGATCCTCTGCCTGCTGCTCGGCTTCTCGCTGGGCGAGGCGATCGACAAAGCCTGGCTGGACGACCACAACGCGCTGGGCGGACTGATGTCCTGGTTCAATGTCGGCGGCGTGCCGTTGCTTGTTCTGCTGATGCTGTTCCTTGGCCTTTTCGCCATGACCGGTTTTGTCATTCAGGCGGTGGCAGGAGCCCTGTGGGCGCCGCTGCCGGCGCTTGCCGCAGCCCTGCCGGCGCTCGCCTTCTCGCTCCCCGCGGTTCGCGTTTCGAGCCGGTGGGTGGCGAAGATCGTTCCGCGTGACGAAAGCTATGTCGTCGACCTCGGCGATTTCGTCGGCCGCAGCGGCGAAGTCACCGTCGGTCCGCTTGACCAGGGCCTGCCGGGACGCATCCGTCTCAAGGATCGCCACGGCAACTGGCATGTGCTGCGGGCAAGGGCCGCTCGCAACGAGCAGCCGATCGCCATCGGCGCGCAGGTGCTGATCGTTGATCGCGCATCAGACATTTTTATTGCGATATCCGCGCCGTCGGACCTGCTGACGCCGCCAAACCCTTAATCCTTCCTCATCGGAGCAACCATGTTTTACGACCTCTTGGTGCCGGCCGGCATCGGCATTGTCCTGATCCTCGGCATCGGTTTTGTACTTGCATCGCTCTATACCCGCTCGAGCCGCGACGAGGCCTATGTGCGCACCGGCCTCGGCGGCCAGAAGGTGGTCCTCGACGGAGGCTCCATCGTGCTGCCGATCTTCCACTCGATCGCCCGCGTCAACTTAAAGACGCTCCGCCTCGAAGTCCGCCGCGGCGAAGGTGATGCGCTGATCACCAAGGACCGTATGCGCGTCGATATCGGCGCGGAGTTCTACGTCCGCGTGAAACCCGATGCCTCCTCGATCGCGCTTGCGGCTCAGACGCTCGGCGACCGCACCAACGACGCCGAACAGTTGCGCGTGCTGATCGAGGCCAAGTTCGTCGACGGCCTGCGCTCGGTTGCCGCCACCATGAGCCTCGACGCGCTGCAGGAGCAGCGCATGGATTTCGTCAAGGCGGTGCAGGAGGCGGTCGGCGCCGACCTGCAGTCGAACGGTCTCGAGCTCGAATCCGTTTCGCTGACCCGTCTCGACCAGACGGATATCAAGCATTTCAACGCCAACAACTTCTTCGACGCCCACGGCCTTGCGGCGCTGACCCGCATCACCGAGGGCCGCAAGAAGGAGCGCAACGAGATCGTCCGCGACACCGAAGTCGCCATCGCCCAGAAGGACCTGGAAGCCCGCCAGCAATCGCTGACGATCGAGCGCACCAAGCGCGAGGCGGAACTGAACCAGGAACGCGACATCGCCAACAAGTCGGCCGCCACCCGTGCCGAAACCGCGCAGCAGGAACAGGCGGCCAAGCGCGCCGAGGAAGAGGCCCGCATCGCCGCCGAACAGGCGATCGCCGAACGCGAGGCGCTTGCCAAGCAGGCGCGCGAAAGCGCCAACATCGACGCCACCCGCGCCGTCCAGCAGCGCGACACCGAGGCTCGCCGCGACCTGCAGATCGTTTCGCAGGAAAGCGCGATCGCCGTCGCCAACAAGAGCCGTGAGGAATCGGAAGCCAAGGCCCAGGCTGAAACCGCACGCGCCCTCGCCATTGCGGCGGAAGAAAAGGTCGAGACCGCGAAGGCCGTGGAAATCGCCGAACGCGAACGCCAGATCGCCGTCATCGACGCCCGCAAGAATGCCGAAACCGAAGCGACGGCCGTGACCGTCGGCGCCGAAGCCGAAAAGCAGGCGGCCCTCGATCAGGCGGATGCGATCAAGACGCTCGCAACCGCCGAAGCCGAGGCGGCCATCATCAAGGCCAAGGGCGTACTCGAAACCGGCAAGGCGGCAGCCGAAAGCGAGGCCCTGCTCAACGAAGCCCGCAACAAGCTGAGCTCCGCCATCATCGAGTTCGAGATCCTGCGCGAACGCATCCGCATCATTCCGGAAGCGCTGGCTGAAGCGGTCAAGCCGATCGAGAAGATCTCGGATATCCGCATCTTCGACACCGGCGGCATGCTCGGCCGCGGTGCAGGCGGCGAAGGCGCCAAGAACGGCATCGGCCTCGGCGACGGCCTTGCGGGCCAATTGCTCGCCTACCAGGCCAACAAGCCGGTCCTCGACCAGCTGCTGAAGGAGGCCGGCTTCAATGGCGAAAACGCCATCTCCTCGCTACTCGGCGACCTGCAGGCCCCGGCACCTGCGGAAAAATCGCCAACGAAATGACGTGATCCGACCTGGTCCTCGACCATCCAGGGCCGGGAAAGGGCAAACACTCACCTTCGGCACGGGACGTTAGAGCCCGGATCGCACTCCTGCAAAGAGTTGAGGGAAGGCGGACCTCCGCCTTCCCTCCTTTTATCGGCGCCGCTTCCTCCAGGGCGCATCGCGCTGCCAATCGCCGGCCATGATGCTTCCATAGGGGATCACCTCGTCGACCACTTCGGCGAGGCCGTAGTGGTCGATCAGCGCCCGCACATTGGCGGCCGATTTGTAGGCGCCCGGCAACTCCGAGACGTCGGCAGCACCGGAGAAGAAGCGGACGTCCAATCCCGCGGTCTCCTTCGCCATGATGTCGGCGATGTTGTTCGGGCTGAGACCCCGGGCATCCGCACCATATTCCTCGGCGAGACGCCGCATGTGGGCGCTGCGCGAGAAATTGCGGCCCGCACCGTGCGGCGAGAAGCCGAGACCGTGGACAGCGTTCGAACCACGCACGATCAGGATCGGTTCCGCCATGTTGAGCGGAATGATCGTCAGATCGGTCGCATCCTCGGCCCATTTGTCGAAGGCCGGCGTCGCCCCCTTTCCGTGGTAGAAAAGGCCGTCCGACTTCCGGAACACGAAGTTGTGCTCGTTCCAGAAGCGGTCGGAAACCTTCGCCGACAACTTTTCAGCCGCCATGTCATGCACGACGTAGTGGTTCTCCTTCGTCCACCGGCGCACGATCTGGAGCGCCGACCAATAGGTCTCGCCCTCCTCGCTTTCGGCTGGAATCCAGGCGTTGTCCCGCAGCGTTTCCGGAGAAAGCAACTCGCGAAAACGATTGGCGATCTTCATGCCCCGGTCATAGAGCCGGGCGCCCGGTGCCCGCGATCCATGATGGGTAACGAGCGCCGTCTCGCCACTCGACTTCATCGTTCCGACATAGGCGAAGTGGTTGCCGTCCCCTTGCGTTCCGAAATGCTCGATGCAGGCGCTAAGCGGCCCCTCCTGCAGATAGGCGTTCTGCTGGAACGCAGCGAGCGTCGCCTCCGACGGCTTGATCTGCGCCCCGCGCGGACGTCCACCGGGACCGAAATGGGTAACCGCATGAACGGCGTCCAGCAGCGATTTCGGGTCCACCCCCGGAAACACGGAGATCGCCATGGAGCAGCAAATATCCGCCGAGTGCATGCCCGGATGGATCGCCTCAGACGCCACCACACCACCGACGGGAATGGTTCCGACCGGCCCGGAAGGGCAGGCGTCCGGCATGATCGCTGCAGCGCGGACGACCGGCGTGCGAACGAGCGCGCGCATCGTGGCATTCACCTTGGCGACGTTGTCCTGCTCAAAAGCGTCTTCAGCGCGGATGTTCGAATAGATCTCGACGTCGTTGTCCATCTGGAGTGCGAGCGTCGGGCCGGGCTGAAGAGCCAGTGCGGCCGCCAGCGCCTCTTCCATCGACCGGCCCTCGCTCAGAAGCTTGTTGGCGGCATCGAGCGCCGGACGGAACCACTTGCCCTGCGGCATGCCGGCGTCGATCAGATCCTGTCCGCTAACTACCTGTATCATCATCTTTTCTGCGTCTGCAGTCCTTCTGTGTTTTGCTCTTGTCATACCCCGGACGACGTCGCAGTCATGGAGGGCGACGTTCACCCGGGTTCGCCTAAGTCGCCCGGCGACGACGTTCTGGCGGGACGCTCTATCCTGTCGTCCCGCCGGTATTCGCCAGGCGGTCGTGTATTTCAGCAGCGGCGACGAGGTTGGACGAAACGCAGATGGCCCCGCCCGTGCCAGAGAGCGTCGCCAAAGACAGGAGTCGAACCTGCCAGGCCATCCAGTGGTGGCTGTAGTTCCGTCCGGCATTCGCCGCTGTATTCCGGCCATGGCGACAAAAGGAGGGAAACATCCGCTGGTTCTCCCTTATGGGATCGCCGGCGGCGCGGGCTTTGAACCCGCTCCCCTTTCGGGTTACCGATGTAGTTTCCCCGGCATTCGCCATGGTATTCTCAGTCATTCGTCCGTGACGACAAGGGTGGTGGAACGCCCGCTCTGTCCGCTGAGCTACGGGTCCTTTGGGGGACCCGGCGGGATTTGAACCCGCGACCTGGAGATTAACAGTCTGTAGTTCCATCCGGCATTCGTCACGGTGTCTCGCGCCGCCTGTGAGCGCCGCGAGACGTCTTTCAAAGATCGATCGCCTCGATCTTGCGGATCCATGCGTCCGGGCCGGACTTTCCGGCCGCGAAGCTGGCGATGGCGCCGTAGACGGCATCCGAGAAGCCGCCGATATTCAGCACGTCCTCGCCCGTCGCCGGTGTCTCGACATACGGCTGGATGTCGAGGCAGACCAGCTTTGCGGCCGGGTTCACCCTCTTGATCCGCGACCATTCGGCCATCATCGCCGTTGCCTGCCCCTGTCCTAGCGCATCCATCCAGGACTGGTTGTCCGAGACAAAGATCACGACATCGACCTTGGCCTTCTCCTGGACAAGCAGGCGGAGCGGCGCGGCGCAGTTCGTGCCGCCGCCACCGACCGCCGCGAGTTTGGCGGCGTTGGTCATGACGCTGTCGCGTCCGTTCAACAAAACATTCACCACATCCTCTTCGAACGGCAGAACCCGTGCGTGTCGGTTGCTCCTCAGGAACGAAGCGGCGACAAGCGCGGCGACGTCTATGCACCGCACGACCGACGTCGCACCCTTGCGATAACCGGTAACCGGCGACGACATGGAACCGGACACATCCGGGCAGACCACGACATTGCCGGCGACCATCGGCACCACTGAGATCGCGACCTCCATCGCGTTCTGCAAGGCATCCCGAACCACCGCCGGAACGGACGGGTCCGCCATCTGCCACGCCACCATCAGCTGGTACGGGAAGACCCTGGCCTTCCGTACCGCTTCGGGCTCGGCGAGCTTCGCCGCCAGCCGCTCGGAGACGCCGTCAACCTCGAACACACCCTTTCGTGCGAACGTGTTGAGGTTCTGGCGCACCATCTGCCAGGATCCTGCGAGCGCAACCTGCGCCCACTGTTCCTTGCTCAGGCCGAGCGAAGTCAGCATCTGGAACGGGACCGCCGGCAACGGCAGGCGCGTGTCCCGCTTGAACGCTTCGAAAGCCGCGACCTTCGCAGGCAGCGCAGCAAGGTCGTATGGTCTGCCGATCGTCCAGGCATAGAGCGCTGCGCGCTCGGCATCCGCAGGCTTCGGATGAACCATCCTGATGACGTCGGCGAGCGAGGGATCGTTGCCGACCATCGCCTGCAGGAACTGCTCGGTGGTGAGCCGCTCGAGCCACGCCTGCACCATCTTCTTCGGACGTGTTCCAAGCGACTTGCGCCCGGCCGCGCCGGACCGCATCACCTGCACGAAGCCGCGCAGCATCTTGCCGCTCTTCACCACCTTCGGGAAGGCGCGTGCAAAAGCATCGCTTTCGATGGCCGAGAGCATTGCCAGCAGCGTGACCGGCATATCCTTCATATGGCCCTTCTCGGCGGCGTAGATCGCCACTTTCGCCAGAAACGCCGGCTCAACCTCAAGAGCGAGTTTTGCGACGGCCTCCAGCTGCTCTCCGGCATCCGCGTAGAAGGTATCGTTGAAGGTGCCCGTCACGGCATACTGAGCAAGTGCTTCGCGCGCCGTGAGCTGATAGCTTGCGGCCCCTTCGCGATTTACGGCATTCGTGCCCGCGATGAGCTTGCCGAAATAGGATTTGAAGATCGCCTTGTTCACAATGGCTGCACCTCGATGGTTGTTCATGCCAGATACATTTCAAGCCGCGTGCCAAACGCGCAGCGCTCCACGATTTTTCGCGAAATTTTCCGGTATCTGATTGAATTTAAAAAGAGAAAAAATTCATGTCTCGATACGGACATGAATTTGCGCACCGCAAGCAAAGCGTGTAGTCTATCCAGGATTATAGGAACTTATAGAAAAATATAAATATGAAGCGTCGTATCGCCATCAGCATCCTCGGCACAACGCTCGACACGGGGCGCCGCGAAGATCGATGGAGGCGATGGCGACCCAATGTCGGCCTCGCCCAGCAACAGGGCCTGTTCATCGATCGCCTGGAACTCATTCACGACAACCACGCGAGCCACCTGGCGAACACCATCATAAAGGACATCGAAACGGTATCGCCGGCGACCGAGGTGCGCCAGCACGTCATCAATCTTGGTGATCCCTGGGATTTCTCCGAAGTCTACACAAAGTTGCGGGACTTCGCCCGCGCCTATGACTTCGATCCGGATATGGAAGACTATCTAGTCAATATCACCACGGGTACCCACGTGGCCCAGATCTGCTGGTTCCTGCTGGCCGAGGCCCGGATCATTCCCGGCCGCCTGCTGCAGCTTTCACCACCGCGGGACCGCGAGCCCAGCCAGGATTTCGCAGGCACCCACCGGATCATCGACCTCGACCTCTCGCGCTATGATGAGATTGCCAAGCGCTTCGCCTCCGAACGCGATGACGCCCGCTCGTTCCTGAAATCAGGGATTTCGACACGCAACGCCGCCTTCAACCGCATGATCGACGAAATCGAGCGCGTCATCATCCGCTCGACCGCACCGGTGCTCCTGACCGGACCGACAGGCGCCGGCAAGTCGCAGCTTGCGAAGCGCATTTACGAACTGAAGAAGGCGCAGCGCAAAGTGAGTGGCGATTTTGTCGAGGTCAACTGCGCGACACTTCGCGGCGACCAGGCGATGTCGGCGCTCTTTGGCCACGTCAGAGGCGCCTTCACGGGCTCCGCCGGTGAAAGGGCCGGCCTCTTGAAATCCGCCGACAAGGGCGTCCTCTTCCTCGATGAGATCGGCGAGCTTGGCCTCGACGAACAGGCGATGTGCCTGCGCGCCATCGAAGAAAAGCGCTTCCTGCCTGTGGGCGCCGACAGGGAGGCCTCGGCAGACTTCCAGCTTCTCGCCGGCACCAATCGCGACCTCCGGCAAGACGTACGCAACGGGCGCTTCCGCGAGGACCTGTTCGCGCGGCTCAACCTGTGGACCTTTAAACTTCCCGCGCTGCGCGAGCGCCAGGAGGATATCGAACCCAACCTGGATTTCGAGCTTCGCCGCTTTCTGGAGCGCGAGGGCCAGAACATCACCTTCAACAAGGAAGCGCGAGAACGTTACCTTGCCTTCGCGACCGGCCCGGACGCCGCCTGGAGCGCCAACTTCCGCGACCTTTCTGCCTCCGTGACCCGTATGGCAACGCTCGCCCCGCAGGGACGCATCACCACCGACGTCGTCGATCAGGAAATCATTCGCCTGCGGGCCGCATGGGGCGAGACCCGCCTGGCGTTCCAAAGCGATGATCTCCTCGTCGAATGCCTGGGGAGCACGGCTGCCGCAAAACTCGATCTTTTCGACAAGGCCCAGCTTGCCGCCGTGATCGAGACATGCCGCAGCCACGCGACTGCCAGCGCAGCCGGCCGGACACTGTTTGCGCATTCGCGTCTGGAAAAGAAGAGCAGCAACGACGCCGACCGCCTGTCCAAGTACCTGACCCGCTTCGGCCTGAGGTTCGAGGATGTTCGCAAACCCGTTTGAAGCACCGGCGCGCTGCGGCTGCTTCTGCCCCTAACCCATATCGCGTCGAGTCCCATGCATCCGCCGGGGCCGCAGTTTCCGCAAGTTGCCGTGAACTGGGCAAATACATCCACAAGTGCTAATATTTTTGCGCCGAGGGTTCCAGACGAACCGGTCTCGCAGACGATAATCAGATAAACGCGAATTGCTTGCAGCCAATTGCCGCGCCGTCGGACGACCGCTCCATGAGTGCTGTCGATGTTCGACGACATCAACGTGGAGGAAAAGCCAATGGCCAGCAATCTTGTTTCCTATATCGCGCAGATGCTTACCCCTGACATGATCGCACGCATCGCTTCGGCGCTCGGGCTCGATAGCAGCAAGGTGCAAGGCGCCGTCAGCGCTGCCATTCCTGCGGTACTGGCGGGACTGACAGGTATTGCGGCGCAACCAGGCGGCGCGCAAAGGATCGCCGACACCGCCAGGCAACAGGGCGGATCACTCGACAATCTCCTCGGGATGCTTTCGGGTGGCGATCAGGCGTCGCTTGCCCAGAGCGGGGCGCAGATCATCTCCTCGCTGTTCGGAGCCAAGGATGGCGGTGCGCTTGCAAGCGCCATCGGCGGGGTTTCCGGCATGGACCAGCGGGCGAGCGGTTCGCTGCTGGCAACACTCGCTCCCCTCGTGATAGGCGGCCTTGCCCGGCAGAGCGGCGGGGATCTCAGCGCCAACGGCATCGCCGGACTGCTCGCGAGCCAGAAGGACAACATCGCGGCCGCATTGCCAGCCGGCGCCAGGGAGCTCTTGGGCGGCAGCGGCCTTCTTGGCGCGCTCGGCGGCTCTGCGCAGGCGACCGCGACCGCCGCCGGCCAGGCGGCGCGCGATGCAGCGGCAACCGTCGGCACTGCGGCACAGCGGACCGCGGCGACGGCCACGCCTTCCGGGTCGCGCAACTGGCTCTACTGGGTGATTGCCGTGCTCGCGCTTGCGGCCGTGCTATTCTATCTGTTCGGCAGGCCGAGCGGGGAGGTCGCGCCCGAGGCCGGCACGGCAGGGCAAGGACTGACAGTCGGCGGGGTCGACATCGGCCAACAGGTCAAGGACGGCATGGCCGGCCTGCAGACAACCCTGACCGGCATTACCGACGCGGCGTCAGCCACGGCGGCGCTGCCGAAACTGGAGGAGATCTCAGGCGGGTTCGACAAGGTAAGCAGCACGGCCGGGCAACTGTCTACCGAGCAAAAGGCAGCGCTTTCGGCACTGGTCGGGCCGATGATGCCGACGCTCAACGGGCTGTTCGACAAAGTGCTGGCCATCCCCGGCGTTTCGGACATCCTGAAGCCGACGATCGACGCATTGAAGGCCAAGCTCGCCGGCCTGTCGGCCTGACGGATCGACTTGATAGAGAGACCGCCGGCCTTTTGCGCGCTGCGCGGACCGGCGGCAATTGTCATCGACAAAATCGAACGAAGGAGGATCAGCCATGGCCGACAAATCGACATTCACCCCGGACGAATGGACGTTGCTCTTGGAGAGCGTGATGATGGCCGGCATTGCCGTGACGGCCGCCGAGCCGAGCGGCCTTTGGGGTATGCTGAAGGAGGGCATCGCCAACAGCAGCGCGCTTCTGCAGGCAAAATCGGATGCGGCGGCAAGCCCGCTTGTCAAAGCGCTGGTCGCCGACTTCGAGACCTCGGAAGGGCGGACCGCCGCGCGCGACGGGCTGCAGGCAAAACTCAAGGGCGCAAAGCCTGAGGACATGAAGGCCAGATGCATAGAGACACTGCAACAGGCGAGAACCACCGTCGAGACCAAGGCGCCCGGCGATGCCGGGGCATTCGCCGCATGGCTGTACCAGATCAGCCAGAAGGTCGCGGAAGCCGCCAAGGAAGGTGGCTTCATGGGATTCGGTGGAGTCGCGGTGAGCGACGCGGAGAAAGCCACCTTGTCGGAAATATCGGCAGCTCTGAAAGTCGCCTGACGCAGGCACTGCCGGAACAGGACCGTCGTTCAACGGGCACTTGACGGAACTACGAAATTCGCGCCGCCATCTGGCCGTTTGACGAACTGCGGCATGATTGCGACGATCGAGTCGAAGAAGATATGGCGGAGAGGGTGGGATTCGAACCCACGGTACGGTTGCCCGTACGCCGCATTTCGAGTGCGGTGCTTTCGACCACTCAGCCACCTCTCCGCTTTGCTGGTCGGCGCTTGGTTAGCGCGGTCGGGTTCATAGCGGCAGATTCGGGTGCTGGCAAGTGCCTGTTTGAAGAATATGTAACGGCCCTGTTGCTTTCGCCTTGACACACCCGCGCGATTCCTTGTAATCCGCGCAATGAAGTGGTGTGGCCTGGCCATCCCGCATCGGGTGTGATTTGCGCCCTTTCACCGGTGGATATCCTTTTGGGAATTCCACTCAACTGTCGACTGACAAAAAGACGGCCTTGTCCTCGGACAGAGAGCCGGATCGAACATGAAAGGATAAAAAATGTTCGCAGTCATCAAGACCGGCGGTAAGCAGTACCGCGTGGCCGCCAACGACGTCCTCACCATCGAAAAGCTGGAAGGCGTTGCAGGCGACAAGATCGAATTCACCGAGATCCTGATGGTCGGCGTTGGCGCCGATGCAACCATCGGTGCTCCGTTTGTCGAAGGCGCCGTTGTCAGCGCTGAAGTTGTGGAACAGGGCCGCGCCAAGAAGGTTATCGCCTTCAAGAAGCGTCGCCGCCAGAACTCCAAGCGCTCGCGCGGTCACCGCCAGCACCAGACGACCGTCCGCATCCTGGACATCGCTGCTGCCGGTGGCAAGGCGAAGAAGGCTTCGAAGAAGACCGAAGCCGCCGCTGAAGCCGCTGCAAACTGAGTTCAGGGATCTAAGGTTTAAAGGAGAACACCAATGGCACACAAAAAAGCTGGCGGTTCGTCGCGTAACGGTCGCGATTCTGAGTCCAAGCGCCTTGGCGTGAAGAAGTTCGGCGGCGAAAACGTCGTTGCAGGCAACATCATCGTGCGCCAGCGCGGCACGAAGTGGCATCCGGGCGCCAATGTCGGCCTCGGTAAGGACCACACGATTTTTGCACTTACGGCCGGCAACGTGGACTTCCGTACGAAGGCCAATGGCCGCGTGTACGTGTCTGTAATGCCGAAAGCCGAAGCAGCGGAATAAGCCGGTAGCGCTCTAAAACAGCCGGCGTCTCATCGACCCGGCTGACGCACCTGATGGTTCCAAGCCAGACTTCAAAGGGGAGATGGGGCAATACCCAACTCCCCTTTTTCGTTTCTGGAGGAAACCATGCAAACCGAATTGTTGAGGGAAGACCAATCCCGGTCTCCCGAGCAGAGGCTGAGGCCCCAACGGTCAAGGACCGATTGCCCGATATTGTTGTCACCCCGGCTCGTTCTGCGCGCCCCCCATGAAGACGATATCGACGCCCTTGCCCATCTTGCCAACAATGCCAATGTCGCGACCATGGTCTCGCGCATGCCGCACCCGTATACGACGGCCGATGCCGCCGACTTCGTGCGACGCGCGAAAGCCGGCACGATTGGCAAGTGCGTCTACGCGATTACCAAGGCGGACAATGGCGCATTTCTCGGTTGCTGCGGTATCGAACCGCATCCCGACGGCAAGACGGCGGAACTCGGCTATTGGCTGGGCGAACCTTACTGGAACCAGGGTTATGCCACCGAGGCCGCACAGGTCCTGACCGACATGGCCTTCCGCACCCGCGACATCGACCAAATCGATGCGCGCTGCCGGGTCATGAACTTGGCATCCCGCCGGGTCATCCAGAAGTGCGGCTTCCAGTTTCAGGGAAGCGGCATGGTCGGCAGCCTGGCGCTCGGCGGCTCGATCGCCGTCGAGTGGTACCGGCTCGACCGCAAGACCTGGGTGTCCTTGAGAAGCTGGGGAGGCATGCGATGAACGCGCTCGTTTCCGAACGCCAGCGGATCATCGCCCGCCCCGGTCCCGGCCCCTGCCCGGTCATCGAGACCAAGCGTCTTGTGCTGCGCCCGCATCGGCGAAATGACGCCGAGGCGATCGCCCAGTCACTCGGCGATTTCCAGGTAGCGCGCATGCTTGCGCGCGTGCCGGCGCCCTACGACCTGCAGGACGCGCTCGACTGGCTGACGGCGCAGACCTCAGGCCTGACGCCCGACTGGACGCTCGCCATCACGTCAGGCGACGACGTGCACATCGGCTGCATTGGCATCGAGCTCAGGCACGGCCAATGGCATGTCGGCTACTGGCTGAACCGCTTCTACTGGGGCAAGGGTTTTGCCTCCGAGGCGGTCTATGCCGCGGTCGAACGCTTCTTCCGCCGCATGCCGGAAACGACGCTGCACTCCGGCGTCTTTGCCGACAATCCGGGGTCGTTGAAGGTGCAGGAGAAGATCGGCTTTAAGGTCACCGGTTGCACCCAGGTCTATGCGCTCGCCCGCAATGCGATGGTCGCGCATATCGAAACGCGACTGACGGCGGCGGATCTGCACCGACCGCATTGAAAGACATCCCCCGCGACGCTCGACTTCGCGGGGGATTTTTCATGAAAGCGTGAAGCCGACCGGCATGTGATCGGAGCCCTTGGCCTCATAATCCGTCCAGGCGTCCGTCAACCGCGGAACGAGGCCGGCGCTTAAGAAGCAATAGTCGAGATGCATGCGTTTTTCGGGGTTTTCGGGATGAATCCAGCTATAACTTTCCGGCGTCAGACGTTCGAGATGGGCAAGCGCGTCGACCGGATTCTCAAGCCGCAGCGAACGACCGTAGTAGGCGTCACGCGCACCGACCATGGCGTTGTATTCCAGCGTCTCCGGCTCCATGTTGAAATCGCCCATGACGACGAAATCCTCCGGGTGCGGCGGCTCGGCAAGGCCGAAATCGGCCGCCCCTGTAATCGCGCCGCCTTCGAGCGGATAGCCGAGTAACCGGTCCTTCAGGTAGCGGATCTGGGCGATGCGCTCGGCGGGAAACGCATGATCGAGATGCACGGAATAGACCCGGAGCGGACCATCAGGTGTCGCGATCAACGCTTCGGTCGCACCGCGCTGCAGGTTCATCGGGCTGATCGTGCGGGTGCGTGGCAGGGGGATCAGCCGCGTCGCAAGGATCGGCCAGCGCGACAGGATCATGTTGCCGAACTGAAAACGGCGGCTGACGGCGCGGCCATCTTCGACCGCCGAGCCGATGTCGATATCGCAGGGCGCGTGAAAGGCCGCGAAATGAGCCGGGAACAACTTTTCGAAGCGGGCGACGAGATCGACGTGATCGTTGCGATGAAAACCGCGCGTTACTTCCTGCAGCGCAATGATGTCGGCGTCCCCGATCGAGGCCGCGATGCGTTCGGGATCGAAGCGGCCGTCGAGACCGATACCGTATTGGATGTTGTAGCTGACGAACCGCACGATATTCTTTGACCTCCGAATAAACCGCCTATATCGATGGCGGCAAATTAAGACCGCGCACCTACACCGAACAGATGGCAGCCCAATGAAATTTCTCGACGAAACGAAAGTCTATATCCGCTCCGGCGACGGCGGCGCGGGCGCCGTCTCGTTCCGGCGCGAGAAGTTCATCGAGTTCGGTGGACCGGACGGAGGCGATGGCGGCCGCGGCGGCGATGTCTGGGTGGAGGCCGTCAACGGTCTCAACACCCTGATCGACTTCCGCTACCAGCAGCACTTCAAGGCCAAGACCGGCCAGCACGGCATGGGCCGCAACCGCACCGGCGCCGGCGGCGACGACGTGACGCTGAAGGTGCCGGTCGGCACCCAGATCTTCGAGGAAGACAACGAGACGCTGATCGTCGACATGGTGGCCGAGGGCCAGCGCTACCGGCTGGCCGCTGGCGGCAATGGCGGCTTCGGCAACGCCCGCTTCAAGTCGTCCACCAACCAGGCGCCGAACTGGGCCAATCCAGGCCTCGAAGGCGATGAGAAGACCCTCTGGCTGCGGCTGAAGCTGATCGCCGATGCCGGTCTCGTCGGCCTGCCGAACGCCGGCAAATCGACCTTCCTCGCCGCCTGCACCCGCGCACGTCCGAAGATCGCCAACTACCCCTTCACGACGCTGCATCCCAATCTCGGCGTCGCGACCATTGACGGCAACGAATTCATCATCGCCGATATCCCGGGTCTGATCGAAGGCGCGCATGAGGGTGTGGGCATCGGCGACCGCTTCCTCGGCCATGTCGAACGCACCCGCGTGCTGCTGCATCTGGTGTCCGCCCAGGAAGAAGATGTCGCCAAGGCCTATAAGACGGTGAAGTACGAGCTCGAAGCCTATGGCGGCGGCCTCGAGGACAAGCCGCAGATCGTCGCGCTGTCGCAGATCGACGTGCTCGACGAGGACGAATTGAAGGTGAAGGCCAAGGCGCTGGCAAAGGCCTGTGGCGAACAGCCCCTTCTGCTCTCCGCCGCCGTCGGAAAGGGCATGACCGAGGCGCTGAGGGCGCTGCGCAGCGTCATCGTCGCCGCCAAGGCTGGTGAAGGCTTCGGCGAGGAGAACCTCTAAGATGACCAAGACCCGCAAGCCGCTTTTGAAGTATCGCCGGGTCGTCATCAAGATCGGGTCGGCATTGCTGGTCGACCGCGCCACCGGGCTGAAGAAAGCCTGGCTCGACGCGATGTGCACCGATATCGCCAATCTCAAGGCCAAGGGCGTCGAAGTGCTGGTCGTCTCCTCGGGCGCGATCGCGCTCGGCCGCACCGTGCTCAATGTGCCTGCGGGCGCGCTCAAACTGGAAGAAAGCCAGGCGGCCGCCGCCGTCGGCCAGATCGCGCTGGCGCGCGCCTGGTCGGAGAGCCTCTCGACCGATGCGATCGTCGCTGGCCAGGTGCTGCTGACGCTCGGCGACACCGAAGAGCGCCGCCGTTATCTCAACGCCCGCGCCACCATCAACCAGTTGCTGAAGCTCGGCGCCGTGCCGATCATCAACGAGAACGACACGGTCGCAACGACCGAAATCCGCTATGGCGACAATGATCGCCTCGCCGCCCGCGTCGCCACCATGGTCGGCGCCGACCTTCTGGTGCTGCTCTCCGATATCGACGGGCTCTATACCGCCCCGCCACATCTCGACCCGAACGCCCAGTTCCTCGAAACGATCGCCGAGATCACGCCTGAGATCGAGGCCATGGCCGGTGGTGCGGCGTCCGAACTTTCGCGCGGCGGCATGCGCACCAAGATCGATGCCGGCAAGATCGCGACGACCGCCGGCTGTGCCATGATCATCGCGTCGGGCAAGCCCGACCATCCGCTCGCCGCGATCGAGGAAGGCGCCCGCTCCTCCTGGTTTGCCCCGTCGGGCTCGCCGGTGACCGCGCGCAAGACCTGGATTGCCGGGCAATTGCTGCCGGCCGGAACGCTCAGCGTCGACGCCGGCGCCGAAGAGGCGCTGCGCTCTGGCAAGAGCCTGCTGCCGGCCGGCGTTCGCAACGTCACCGGCAGCTTCAGCCGCGGCGATACCATCGCTATTCTCGGCACATCGGGCCGCGAGATCGCCCGAGGGCTTGCCGGCTACGACGCCGACGAGGCGCGCCAGATCGCCGGCAAGAAATCGGCCGAGATCGCCGCGATCCTCGGCTATGCCGGCCGCGCCGCCATGGTGCACCGCGACGATATGGTGATGACCGGAAAACGCGCCCAAGAAGAGGGCAGTCGGAAGGATGAGGTCCATGCTTGACGAGGTGAAGAACAAGGACGACGTCGAGAGCGTCATGCTGGAAATTGGCCGCAGAGCCAAGGCCGCCAGCCGACCGCTTGCCGTCGCCAGCGCCGAGCGCAAGCACGCGGCCCTCATCGCCATGGCTGATGCGATCGTCGCGCGCATGGACGAGATCCTGGCCGCCAACGCGATCGACCTCGAAAACGCCCGCGAAACCGGCGTCGCCAGCGCCTTCATCGACCGCCTGACGCTCAACGAAGGTCGCATCCGCGACATGGCGAACGGCATCCGCGCCATCGCCGAGTTCAAGGACCCGGTCGGCGACGTCATTGCCGAATGGGACCGGCCGAACGGCCTGCATATCGAGCGCGTGCGCACGCCGCTCGGCGTCATCGGCGTCATCTACGAAAGCCGGCCCAACGTGACGGCAGACGCCGGCGCGCTCTGCCTCAAGGCCGGCAATGCCGTGATCCTGCGCGGCGGCTCCGACAGCTTCCATTCCTCGGGCGCGATTCACGCCTGCCTCGTCGAAGGCCTCAAGGCCGCCGGCCTGCCGGAACATGCCATCCAGATGGTGCCGGTCGCCGATCGCGCCGCGGTCGGCGCCATGCTTTCGGGCCTCGCGGGCGCGATCGACGTGATCGTGCCACGCGGCGGCAAGAGCCTCGTTGCCCGCGTCCAGAACGAGGCACGCGTGCCGGTCTTTGCCCATCTCGAAGGCCTCTGCCACATCTATGTCGACGCTTCGGCCGACCTTGCCATGGCGGAAAAGATCGTCGTCAACGCCAAGATGCGCCGCACCGGCATCTGCGGTGCTGCCGAAACGCTGCTGATCGACCGCACCGACGCCGAGCGCCTGGTCAAGCCGCTGCTGAAGGCGCTGCTTGCCGCCGGCTGCGAAGTGCGTGTGTCGGATGAACTCGCAGGCTCAGTCGACGGGCTGAAGGCCGCGACCGACGAAGACTGGTCGACGGAGTACCTCGACGCCATCATTTCGGTTAAACTGGTCGACGGCATCTCGGGCGCCATCGAGCACATCGCCACCTGGTCGTCGGCCCATACGGAGGCCGTCATCGCCGAGGATGCTGCGGTGGTCGAGCGCTTCTTTGCGGAGATCGATTCCGCGATCCTCTTGCACAACGCCTCGACGCAGTTTGCCGATGGCGGCGAGTTCGGAATGGGCGGCGAGATCGGCATCGCGACGGGCAAGATGCACGCGCGCGGACCAGTCGGTGTCGAGCAACTGACCTCCTTCAAGTATCGGGTGCGTGGTGCTGGACAGGTCAGGCCCTGAAGTGACGGCGGGCAAGGTGAACGCCCGCTACCTGCGCATGCCCCATGTGGAGAGCGGCATGGTGGTCGGGCTCTTCGGCGGATCCTTCAATCCGCCGCACGAGGGCCATGTGCTGGTCGCCGACACCGCAATCCAGCGGTTGGGGCTCGACCAGCTCTGGTGGATGGTGACGCCCGGCAATCCGCTGAAAGACCACAACAATCTGGCGCCGCTCGCCGACCGCATCGCGATGAGCGAGAAGATCGCGCCCAACCCGCGCATCAAGGTGACCGCCTTCGAACAGGCGCTCGGCCAGAGCTACACCGCCCGCACGCTGGAGATGGTGCGCGCCCGCAATCGCGGTATTCGCTTCGTCTGGATCATGGGCGCCGACAACCTGAAGAGTTTTCACCGCTGGCAGAACTGGCAGAAGATCGCCCGCACCTTCCCGATCGCCGTCATCGACCGGCCGGGCTCGACGCTTGCCTATCTCTCCTCACGCATGGCCAGGACCTTCGACTATGCCCGCATCGACGAGGACGACGCCCGCCGTCTGGCCTATCACGCAGCCCCCGCCTGGACTTTCATCCATGGGCCGCGCTCATCGATGAGCTCGACCGCGCTTCGGGCGGCGAAGCCTACGTGAATTCCCATGATTCACTTCTCCTGTCTTGAAACCGCTACGGTTTGATGCCTACATTCACTAACGGTTCGATCTTTGTTCGAATCGATAGTGCCTGTTCTGTTCATGTGGAAAGGAAAGACCCTGACAACAGCACACGCCAAGGGATATGCGGTCTCCGCGTTCCCGCGCAGCACGGGATCTAGCGACGAAGCCGCTGTCCGTGCGCTTCAACTGGTCCTCGAAAGCCTAGAGGACTCGAAGGCAGAAGATATCGTCAGCATCAACATTGCCGGAAAATCGGCGCTGGGAGACTTCATGGTCGTTGTCTCCGGGCGATCGACGAGGCATGTGATGGCCATTGCCGATCACCTGACGACCGACCTGAAAGACGGGGGCTTTGGCAATGCCCGTGTCGAAGGTCTGGAAGGCGGTGACTGGGTGCTGATCGACACCGGCGATGTGATCGTTCACATCTTCCGGCCGGAGATCCGGGAGTTCTACAACATCGAGAGGATGTGGGCGGCTCCTGAGATCGAGGACGGCACCTTGCATTGAGACCGACCGGGTCGCCGCGCAGCTGAATGCCGGACGAGCCGAGATACGGTCATGCATGAATTTGAAGGGCTGGCGCCGCTCGCGGCGTTGTCAGCCGGAAGTTTGTTGCGACTGATCGTAACCTTTTGGGCTCGTTATCCGGACCAGGCGCGAACGACGCTGCAAGGCTCCATGGACGCGGCATAAGATTCTCCTTGAATCGACCCGATTTCAGGAACTATGCAGTGCGCGTTGCAGCGCAAGCGAGGACGGATAAGGTCATGCGTATCGGACTTTTCGCAGTCGGCCGCCTCAAGGCGGGGCCGGAAAAGGATCTCGCGGCCCGTTATCTCGATCGCTTTTCCAAGGCCGGTCCGGCAATCGGTCTGGAACTTTCCCGCGTCGTCGAAGTCAACGAAAGCCGTGCGTCGAATGCCGACACGCGCAAGCGGGAAGAAGCCTCCCAGCTTGAGAAGGCGCTTGCCGAAGGCAGCCTGCTCGTGCTTCTCGACGAACGTGGCAAGGCGCTCGATTCCGAAGGCTTGGCATCGCTCCTCGGTAACTTCCGCGACAGTGGCAAGCGTGACCTGATGATCGCGATCGGCGGCGCCGATGGCCTCGACCCGAGCCTTCACGCCCGCGCCGATGCGGTGCTCAACCTTGGAAAGATGACCTGGCCGCACCAGCTGGTGCGCATCCTGATCGCCGAGCAGCTTTACCGCGCCGTCACCATTCTCTCCGGCCACCCCTATCATCGGGTCTAGGCCAGGTGGGCCGTTTTCCGCGGGATCCTTCACCCGGCAACACGCACCGATAACGAGAATATGCTTGGTCGTGCGCGACAAATCAGATTAGGTTTTTTCTTCATATTTTCGGATGGACGCACGCGAACCGATGACGCCCCGCGGCAGGACCAGCGTTTTCAGCATGGGAAGAGACGACGCAGGACGGCTTGCCCGTAAAGCGGCGGCCTTTGCGCTCGCGCTGGCGATCGGCCTGCCGGCAGGCGCCCAGGAGGTCACGCCGCCCGGCGCCTCGATGGCCGGCCAGGAACAGGGGCCGCCCGATCCTGCCGCCGACCTCACCCTTCGCCGCAACAGCACGCGCAGCGAACTCGACGCACTGTCGAAGACCATCACGCTATCGCAAGAGCGCGCCAACGCGCTGACCGAGACCATCGCCGAGATCGACAAGACCAACGAGACGCTACGCGCTGCGATCGTCGATTCCGCCAAAAAGCGCCAGGGTCTTGAGCAACAGATCGTCGACGGCGAAAAGAAACTGAGTGATCTGCGAACCAAGGAGGACGCCGTCCGAAAGTCCCTGCACTCGCGCCGCGGGGTACTTGCCGAGGTTCTCGCCGCGCTGCAGCGGATGGGACGCAACCCGCCGCCGGCGATCCTGGTGACGCCGGAGGATGCGCTGTCGTCGGTGCGAAGCGCCATTCTGCTCGGCGCCGTCGTACCCGGTCTTCGCAAGGAAACCGAAAACCTGGTGGCCGACCTTAAGGCATTGGCCGACATTCGCGCCGGCATCGACCGGCAGCGTGAAGAGCTGACCGCGACGATGACGGCCAATGTCGAAGAAGAGCGCCGCATGTCGATGCTGGTCGCCGAAAAGGAGAAGCTGCGCCAGTCGAGCGCCAGCGAGCTCGCCGCCGAGCAGCGTAAGGCGCAGGAACTTGCCAGCCAGGCGACCAATCTCCAGGGCCTGATCGGCTCGCTCGAAAGCCAGATCGCCTCTGTTCGAGAGGCCGCAGAAGCAGCCCGCGCCCAGGAGCAAGAGCGCCTACGCATGAGCGAGGCCGAGCGCGAAGCGGCACGCGAATTGGCCCGCAACGCAGTGCCCGACAAAAACCGCATTGCGCCAGCATACGTGTTTTCGGAGCTGAGGAACAAGCTTGCCTATCCGGCCGCGGGATCGCTTTTGCGAAAGTTTGGTGATGCCGATGGCACGGGGCACTCCCTGCAAGGGATCATGCTGGAAACCAATCCCGGCGCGCTGGTGACTGCGCCGTCAGATGGCTGGATCGTCTATGCAGGCAATTTCCGCAGTTATGGGCAGATGATCATTCTCAATCCTGGTGACGGCTACCATGTGGTGCTGTCGGGCATGGAGACGGTGAGCGTGCAGACCGGACAATTTGTCGTGGCGGGTGAACCGCTGGCGACGATGGGCGCAAAAAGAGTCGCAAGTGCTGCGGCCTTGGCGCTGGAAACGGACCGGCCGACGCTTTACATTGAATTCCGAAAAGACGGAAAACCGGTTGATTCCCGACCATGGTGGACCGCAGCAGAGGTTGGAAAGGCGCGAAATGATACGTAGGGCTTCACTTGTTCTGGTCGGAGCGCTCATGGGCGCGACCGCGATGGGCGTGGTTTATTCGGCTGTCGTTCCGGCCGTCGCTGCCAACACTTCGACCTATCGCGAACTGGCAATTTTCGGCGACGTATTTGAACGCGTGCGCGCGCAATACGTGACGCCACCGCAGGACGACAAGCTGATCGAGAATGCCATCAATGGCATGCTCTCCTCGCTTGACCCGCATTCGAGCTACATGAACTCGGCCGACGCCGAGGACATGCGCACCCAGACCCGCGGTGAATTCGGCGGTCTCGGCATCGAAGTCACGATGGAAGACGACCTCGTCAAGGTGACGAGCCCGATCGACGACACGCCCGCAGCGCGCGCCGGTGTGCTTGCCGGCGACTTCATTTCGAAGATTGACGGTGCGGACGTTCGCGGCCTGAAGCTCGAAGACGCCGTTGAAAAGATGCGTGGCGCCGTCGGCACCCCGATCAAGCTGACGATCCTTCGCAAGGGCGCGGACAAGCCGATCGAACTGACGATCGTTCGCGACGTCATCGCCGTTCGCGCCGTCAAGTTCCGCACCGAAGGCGACGTCGGCTACCTGCGCGTCATCTCCTTCACCGAGAAGACCTATGACGACCTGAAGAAGGGCATCGAGAAGATCAAGGCGGAAGTGCCGGCCGACAAGCTCAAGGGCTACGTGCTCGACCTGCGCCTCAATCCGGGTGGCCTGCTCGACCAGGCGATCAACGTCTCCGACGCCTTCCTCGAGCGTGGCGAGGTCGTTTCGACCCGCGGCCGCAACCCGGACGAAACCCGCCGCTTCAACGCGACGCCGGGCGACCTGACCGATGGCAAGCCGGTGATCGTGCTCGTCAACGGCGGCTCCGCTTCCGCTTCGGAAATCGTCGCCGGCGCCCTGCAGGATCTGAAGCGTGCAACCGTTCTCGGCACGCGCTCCTTCGGCAAGGGTTCGGTCCAGACAATCATCCCGCTCGGCGAAGCCGGTGCGCTGCGTCTGACGACGGCGCTCTACTACACGCCGTCGGGCAAATCGATCCAGGGCACGGGTATCTCGCCCGACATCAAGGTCGAACAGCCGCTGCCGCCGGAACTGCTCGGCAAGGTCGAAGCGCAGGGCGAATCCGACCTGCGCGGTCACATCCAGGGTCAAAGCGAGACCGACGAAGGTTCGGGCTCGGTCGCCTATGTGCCGCCGGAAACGAAGGACGACCTGCAGCTCAACTACGCACTCGACCTGTTGCGTGGCAAGAAGACGGATCCGACCTTCCCGGCCAACCCGGAACAGGCGCAGCTCAAGAAGTAAGCCTGCAAGGTATGCAATTGAGAGCGCCGCGTGTTCGAAAGAACACGCGGCGCTCTGCATTTCAGGAGGGCGCATCCTCCGCCCAAGGCAGATGCACTGGTCAACGCGACACCGCTAAATTATAGGGGTACAGGCGCTGTCGCGGCCACTGATTCTCAGGCCACCGGCGCGCTGAGGGAAGAACAGGCGAAGCGTCTCAGCGCCGCCTCGCACTGCAGCGCCGCGCGTCCTGCTCGATGCGCAAAGGTCGCTGCAGCACTTTGAATTGCTGCGTGTTTTGTCCTTTGATCGACTGTGATCATAGGCGGGCGGGCAGAAGCGGCAACATCGCACAGATCGACCGAGGCTCCGTTTGGGAACTGATCTCAATGCCCCCCTGGGCCAGAACCGGCAGGTGAAGCCAGCGGCGAAGCGCAATCCCCGACGCATGCTCGGGTTCTCTTTTCTCGGCCTCTGTATTGCGTCGGTCGTCGGACTGTCACTTTGGGGCACCCTTGCGCCTGATGGGCTGAAGCGCGGTCAGGCCGAAACCGCGGCGAGCGAGAGCGCCAAGGGCGCTGGCGAGAAACCGCCGAAGGCGGAAAATGGCCAATCGGGCGCGGGCGGCACGATGAAGCCGGGAACCGCCTATTCCGGCGCCGACGTCGAACATACGCTCACCGATGACGGTTCCACCGTTACCACGTTTTCGCCGCGCAGCCGCGACGGCAAGGGCCCTGCCCTCATCAATGTCGGCCCGATCCGGGGCCAGGATCCGCGCATGGCGGCCATGCCCAATGACGATCTCCTGGAAGAGAGCCCCGCCGGGCGCCTGCCGACCACCGGTCCGGACGGGCTGCGCCCGATGGATCAATATGCGCGTCCCTGGTCCGGCGCGCGCGGCACCCGCATCGCGCTGGTGGTCGGCGGTCTCGGTCTCAGCCAGACCGGGACGCAGAAGGCGATCCGCGATCTGCCGGGCGAAGTGACGCTGGGCTTTGCTACCGCCGGAAACAGCCTGCAGCGCTGGATGCAGGAGGCCCGCCGAAGCGGCCATGAGATCCTGCTGCAGGTGCCGATGGAGCCGTTCGACTATCCGGCCAACGATCCCGGTCCCAACGCCTTGCGCATCGGTCTCGACGCCAAGAAGAACCTGACCGAACTGCACCAGAACCTCGCCGAGATCACCAATTACACCGGCATCATGAATTATCTCGGCGGCCGCTTCCTGTCGGATGCCGATGCGCTGGAGCCGGTCATGCGCGATCTCGGCAAGCGCGGCCTGCTATTCCTCGACGACGGTACCTCGGCGCAGTCGCTCTCCGGCAAGCTCGCCGATGCCTTCGATGTGCCGCATGGCTTTGCCGACCTGACACTCGACACCGAGCTCAGCCGCAGCGCGATCCTGAAGAAGCTCGACGAGCTCGAGCGTATTGCGCGCCGCAACGGCACGGCTATCGGTGTTGCCTCCGCCTTCGACGAAAGCGTCGGCGCGATTGCCTCCTGGATCGGCGAGGCACAGGGGCGCGGCATCGAGATCGTCGGCGTTTCCGCACTCGTCAAGGATCCGCAACAGAACTAGCTTACAGCCATCCCGACAGGATGATTTGACGATTGGAAAGAAGAGGCAGCCGATGAGCAAGGACAAGGGCAAACAACTGAGAGCGGAGGACCTTCCCTATCGTCCTTGCGTAGGGGTCATGGTGCTGAACAGCGCGGGTCTCGTCTGGGCCGGACATCGCATCGCCGTCGGCAATTCCGAATATGATGGCTCGCCGCAGCAATGGCAGATGCCGCAGGGCGGCATCGACAAGGATGAGGATCCGCTGAAGGCCGCCTATCGCGAACTCTACGAAGAAACCGGCATGCGCACAGTGTCGCTGCTCGCCGAAGCGCCGGGCTGGATCAACTACGATCTGCCCGAGCGCCTGATCGGCATCGGCCTTAAGGGCAAGTATCGCGGCCAGACACAGCGCTGGTATGCCTTCCGCTTCGAGGGCGAGGAGAGCGAGATCGCCATCAACCCGCCGCCGGGCGGGCACGATCCGGAATTCGACGCCTGGGAGTGGAAGCCGATGCGCGAATTGCCGAAGCTGATCGTGCCGTTCAAGCGCAAGGTCTACGAGGAGGTCGTCACGGTCTTCGCGCATCTCGCGCCGTAAGGCATGTGGCGCAAAAGTGCGCAGCCGTTCTCATTGACAAAAAAAGCCGGCGAGATCGCCGGCTTTTCTTTCAAATATTGCGCCGAACTCAGTCGGCTTCGGCCTCGTTGGCCGGGGCAGCGTTGAGCTGGCCGTATTTCTCTTCGCCGATCTTGTCGAGCAGCTCGAGCTGGGTTTCCAGGAAGTCGATGTGGCCTTCTTCGTCGGCGAGCAGTTCTTCGAAGAGCTTCATGGAGACATAGTCTCCGGCGGCATGACAGATGTCGCGCGACTTCTTGTAGGCGGTGCGGGCGTCGTATTCGCCGGCGAGGTCGGCCTTCAGCACTTCCTTGACGTTCTGGCCGATGCGCAGCGGTGCAACCGTCTGCAGGTTGGGGTGGCCTTCAAGGAAGATGATGCGCGCGACGAGCTTGTCGGCATGCTGCATCTCCTCGATGGATTCCGCGCGCTCCTTCTTGGCGAGAAGCGTGTAACCCCAGTCTTCGAGGAGGCGGTAGTGCAGCCAATACTGGTTGACGGCACCGAGTTCGAGATAGAGCGCTTCGTTAAGCTGCTCGATGACTTTTTTGTCGCCTTTCAAGATCCGCCCTCCGATTATCCTCATGGAATTGTTTGAGGCGGGTCATGAAATCAAATATCTCGGCGTCCGTCGAGTCGCGGTGCGCGTGATATTGCTCGGTGGTGCGGATGATGATGTCGACGACATTGGGGAAACAGCCGCAGCAACGGCCGCGTTTTTCCATCGCGTGATAGACTTTTGCCGGCACGATCAGCTGCCAACAGTCCTCGTCGAGGAGGCCGACAATCGTGTCCTCGATCTCTTTTTCCGTGATGAAATTGCAGCTGCAAACCAGCATGTCGTCTCGCCTGTCGTACGCAACGCCCTGTATTGGCGCATAAAGCAAAACAGGACATTTAGTGTCAACTAAAAACTCCGCGAGCGGAAGTTGCAGGTCGATTAGAACGACTCTAAACTTGATAAAAAGCTTCGTCTTTTCAGAATTTTAGAGGAACATGAACGACTATTCTTGTAGACCAGAGGTCGATCATGCCGCGCGTCTCCTGCGACATTTTTACACACCACAGACGCTACCCTACTATGAAGAGCCCGACTGTGGCCTCCACACGTGATGATCCGGACCGTTCCGGACCTAGGTAAGTCGATCTGCTTTTTCCTCGAAAGGCCCACCCGGCTGCCCGTTGAAGCAGCGCGGGTCGGAGCCCTGCCTTCAATGGAAATTGCGCCCCTTCGGCATCACGTCCGCTACCTCGGCCGTCGTCTGCTCCGGGCTGCCACCGGAACGCCGCGCTGCGGCCGGGCGCAGATCTCCCTGCGCCTTCTTCTCGCGCGCGTCGCCGGTCGGCCTCAGTGCTTCATCGGCACGGTCGCTTGCGCCGAACCGCCGCGTCTCTGTGCGCAACAGTCCCAGCATCGGCGTGATGTCTTCGATGTGTTCGGCAACCACATGGATGACGCTGCTTTCGCGCTGCAGCCGGCCGCGGATCTTGACCAGCCGCGCGCCCATGACCACCGACCGATAGGTCGCAAACACCTTCGGCCAGACGATCGCATTGGCAACGCCGGTTTCGTCCTCGATCGTCATGAAGATCACCCCCTTGGCGGAGCCCGGACGCTGGCGAACGAGCACCAACCCGGCGACCGTTATCCGCCGCCCGACCGGGGCGGTCGCAAGCGTGCGGCTGGTGACGATGCCCTTCTCGGAAAGCGCCTCTCGCAGGAAGGAGACCGGATGCGCCTTGAGCGAGAAGGAGAGATAACGATAGTCGTTGATCACCTGCTCGCCCGGCAGCATCTCCGGCAGGACCATCACCGGTTCCGGCCGCAATTCCTCCCTCGCTGCGCCTTCGAAGAGCGGTAGCCTTTCGGCAGCGCTCTTTTCGTCCAGCGCCTTCACCGCCCAGAGCGCCTTGCGGCGATCGAGCCCGATCGAACGGAAAGCGTCCGCATCGGCGAGCCTTTCGAGCGCGGAGCGGGAGAGACCCGAGCGCAGCCAGAGGTCACGCACCGTCCCGTAACCGGTACCCCGGTTGGCGACGAGTTTCTTCTCGATCTCTTCTTGGTTCAGCCCCTTGATCGAATTGAAGCCGAGACGCATCGCCTTGCCAGTCTTGATCACGTCCTCCATTTCGCGATGACGCGGCTCGATGGCACCCTTATCGAGGCCACCCTCTTCGAGATCGGCATCCCAGACCGAATGGTTGATGTCGACGGGACGCACCCGGACCCCATGCTCGCGCGCGTCGCGCACCAGTTGCCCGGGCGCGTAAAAGCCCATCGGCTGCGAGTTCAGGAGTGCCGCGCAGAAGACATCCGGGTAATAGGTCTTCAGCCAGGAGGAGACATAGACCAAGAGCGCGAAGGACGCGGCATGACTCTCGGGAAAACCGTATTCGCCGAAACCTTCGATCTGCTTGAAACAACGCTCGGCAAAGTCCCTGTCATAGTTATTCTTGACCATGCCTTCGATCATCTTCTCGTGGAAGGTATGGATCGTGCCGGTGCGCTTGAAGGTCGCCATGGCACGCCGTAGCCGGTCAGCCTCGCTGGGCGAGAAACCGGCGGCGGTGATGGCGATCTGCATCGCCTGCTCCTGGAAGAGCGGTACGCCGAGCGTTCGCTCCAGGACCACCTTTAGTTCGGGGCTCGGATATTCGATGGGTATCCTGAGATCTCGCTGCTCCCGCCGTTTCAGATAGGGATGCACCATGTTGCCCTGGATCGGCCCGGGCCGGACGATCGCCACCTCGATGACGAGATCATAGAAGATGCGCGGCCTCAACCGCGGCAGCATGCTCATCTGCGCCCGACTCTCGATCTGGAAGACGCCGATCGTATCGGCGCGGCAGATCATGTCGTAGACGTCCTTCTGGTCATCCTTGAAGAGTTGATGCAGGTTCTTCCGCTCGCCGTAATGCCGGTCGAGCAGCTCGAAGGCGCGGGCGATGCAGGTGAGCATGCCGAGCGCCAGCACGTCGATCTTCAGGATCTTCAGCGTGTCGAGATCGTCCTTGTCCCACTCGATCATGTAGCGGTCGGGCATTGCCGTGTTCATGATCGGCACGACCTCGTCGAGCCGGTCGCGGGTAATGACGAAGCCGCCGACATGCTGGGAGAGGTGACGCGGGAAGCTCATCAGTTCCGTGGCATAATCGAGCACCCGGACAGTCGTCGGGTCCTTTGTGTCTAGACCCGCAGCCTGCGCCTCGCGCTCGGAAAGGTCGGCCACCGACCAGCCCCAGACCGAACCGGCCAGCGCCGACTGCACATCCTCGGAAAAGCCGAAGGCCTTGGCGGTCTCACGGCCGGCCGAGCGCGCCCGGTAGCTGATGACGGCCGCCGTCAGCCCCGCATGCTCCCTGCCGTAGGTGCGGTAGATATGCTGGATCACCTCTTCCCGCTTCTCGTGCTCGAAATCGACGTCGATATCCGGCGGCTCGTCTCGCTCGGTCGAGAGGAAGCGATCGAAGAGCAGGGTGGTCGAAAGCGGGTCGACCTCGGTAATGCGCAGGCAATAGCAGACGGTGGAATTCGCCGCCGAACCGCGCCCCTGGCAGAGGATATGCACGCTGCGCGCAAACTGCATGATATTGCGCACCGTCAGGAAGTAGGGCTCGTAACGCTTGCTGGCGATCAACTCGAGTTCGTATTCGATCTGCTTGGAAACCTTCTGCGAAATGCCATCCGGATAGCGCTCGTGCGCACCTTCCATCGTCAGCCGCCGTAGGGTCTGCGTCGGCGTCTCGCCAGCAATGCTTTCGTCCGGATACTGATATTCGAGATCAGACAGCGAGAACTTCAGCCTCCCAAAGAAGTGCCCGGTATTGGCGATCGCTTCCGGATAGTCGTGGAAGATGCGCGCCATTTCCTCAGGCGTCTTCAGATGCCGCTCGGCATTGGCGTGCAGCCGATAGCCGGCCGTGGCGATCGTCACATGCTCGCGGATAGCGGTGACGACATCGGCAAGCGGCCGGCGGTTGGCGGCATGAAACAGCGGACTGTTGGTGGCGACGAGCTTCACCGCCGCATGGCGGGCGATGGTCGCAAGCCCGGCAAAGGCAAGCTGGTCGAAGCCGTCATAACGCGGTACCAGCGCCAGATAGAGCCGACCCGAGAAATGCGGCTTCAGGCGTTTGAGAAAATCGGCAAGCAGGGTTGCCTCCGGCGCGCCGATCACCGGGTCCGGCACCACCGCGAGCAGCAGGTCCTCGCCCCATTCGATGAGATCGGATTCGTAGAGCGTACAGGTGCCCTTCTTGGCCCGCAGGTTTCCGGCACTCAGCATCCGGCAGAGATTGCCCCAGCCGCGGCGATTGCAGGGATAGGCGAGCACATCGGGCAGATCTTCCGCAAAGGAGAGCCGCGCGCCAGGCTGGAAGGCGTATTTCTCCACCTTGGCCTGCGCATGCGCGCGCACCACACCGGCAACCGTGTTGCGGTCGGCAATGCCAAGCCCACCAATACCGAGGCGGCTCGCCGCAACCACCATCTCGCCCGGATGGGACGCGCCTTCGAGGAAGGAGAAATTCGACCAGGCGCCGATCTCGAAATAGGGGGTGCTCATGCGAAGACTCCATGCATAAACCAGCGCGGCGGGGTGCTGGCGCCATAATGGCCCTCGCGAAACAGCCAGAACCGCCGGCCGCGTTCGTCTTCGACCCGGAAATAATCGCGCTCCATCGCCGGCTCGCCATCGAGCCACCACTCGCCGGCAATCCGCTCCGGCCCTTCGGCGCGCGCGATGCGGTGCAGCGTGCGCCGCCAGCGGAAGCTTCGGGGCGGCCCCTCCGGTACCTCGGCCACCGCCTCTACCGGTTCGGGGCTTGGAAAGAGCCGCTGCGGCCGGGCCGCCGCGGCGAGCAGCGGCGCCGGGATGTTCTCCACTCCCTGGGCCTTGCTCATGAGCCCCAGGTCCGTGAGTGGGCGGAAACTTGCCGCCCGCTCCGGCACATGGCTTTCCGAGAGAGTCGGTACCAGCAGGCTCTCCGCCCCGAACCTTGCCATCACCCGGTCGGCAAAGGCGGCAAGCGGACGCACGCGATCCGGCGTGCCGGAAAAATCCTCCTGCATCACTTCGTATTTTTCGCTCTTCGGCACCGAGAGCCTGAGGATCTCGAAACCGAAGCCCGCATCAAGATCCTCGTGCACCGCCTGCAGCCGTTCGCGGAAAAGACCGGCGACACGCCGCGGCTCGTTGAGCGGCGAGGATGTACCGGCGGCGATGCGGAAGACGGCACCATCGACGCGAAAGAGCAGAAGCTCGAACAGCCGTCCGCCTTGCCCACGCTTTTCCAGTTCCGGTTTCAGCCGCATCGCCAGCTCTTCCGTCAGGCCGAGAATATCGCCTTCGCCCTGGACCGGTTCGCCGAGACGGCGCTCGGCCGAAAGGGCGGCGACCGGCAGCCGTGGCGACAGTGGTTCGTCCTCCCGTCCCAGTGCCTGATCGAGGCGCAGAAGCAGGGTTGCGCCGAACCGCCGGGCAAGCGGTGCGCGCGGCGCCTCGATGATGTCGCCGATCTGCTTGAGCCCGACCCGGCCAAGCGTTTCGATCGTCTCCTGCGGCAGCCGGAGCGCCGCCATCGGCAGCGGCGCCAGCACCCGCGCCGCCTCGTCCGGGGCGAGAATGCCGTCGGAGCCGAAACGCGCCACCGCCCAGGAAAGACCGGCGGACGAGGAGATCGCCGCCCGGGCCTCGACCCCTAAGTGAAAGAGGCGGGCAAGCAGATCGTCGAGCAGCGCCTTTTCTCCACCGAGGAGATGGGCGCAGCCGGTGATATCGAGAAAGAGACCGCTGTCACCATCGAGCGCGACGAGCGGCGTATAGCGGCAACACCAATCCGCAAGCCCTTCAAGCAGAGCCCGGTCGGCGGCGGGATCGGCCGGCAGCACGTCGATCTCGGGACACATGGCCCGTGCTTCGGCAACGCCCTGGCCAATGTGAAACCCACATTTCTCGGCGAAACCATCGAGGGCGACGAGGCGCATCGCGCTCTTCACCTTGTCGGCGAAGACGACGGGCGGATGCTCAGGACGCCCGCGGGAAAGCCACGAGTTCCCCCAGCGTTTGCGCGCGACCCGATCGGCCGGAAGATGCGGAAAGGCGAGCGACAGAATGCGCTGGTTCTGGATCTGCCGCAGCAGCGGCTGGTAGGGGCTCGACGGGGTAAAGGCGGCGGTCATGGGGATTCCACTCCAGCAGGAAGCCGAGCGGCGCAGGAGCTCTGCTCTTCTCGGCGATGACATGAAAGACGGGATGGCCGATGCTGCCGCGAAGCATCGATCCATCCGGTAGGGGACGCTCGCGCGCCGGCGCCGGCTCGACGAGGAAGCGGAAGAAGGCGCTGCTGGCCTCCTCGTGCCCGGACTGGCGCAGGAGCAGAAGGGGGACGTGGCCGGCGCGTGAGCGCACGTGCAGGCGCCGGCTTTCGCTGAGCGCAAGGGCGCCAGGATTGCCGCGAATTTCGAGAATGACAGCGCAGAAGCTCGGGACGGAAAGGGCGGCTTCAGCGATCCACAGCGCGTCCTTTACCGTTCGCGGCAGGCTGAAGACGAGGCCACGGACATCGAGCCCATAGGCCTTGAGACCCAATCCATAGGGCATGCCCGCCTCGTTGGAAGCCTTCGACTGGCTGATCCAGAGAACCGGAGCTGCCGGCTCACCCTTTTCGAGCCGCGCCTGCTGGCAGAGCACGCTGAGTGCCGCGGCAAAACCGGCGGCAGCACCAGCATCGCGCGTCTCGGCATTGCGGATTTCCGTCATGCCCTCGAGCGGTAGGCCGCCTTCGAGAAGGTCGTCCAGATCCGCTACGCCGAGCGCAAGCGCTCGGCGGCCGGGTTCATCTTCCTCGCGTTGACGGAAGCCGCCGGGATCGGCCGCCTTGGCGGCTCGCACGACGCCCGGAAGCCGACGGTTTTCGATCCTGGCTATGGTCTCTCGGAGCGAAAGTACCGTCTCCCGCTCCACGGCTTTGTCGACCATGACGGTCAACTCCCATCATAAATGTTCATGTTATGTTCTATTAGATTCCAGAGCTTCCTAAATGAGTCAACAGCCAATTCTAAGAATTTATTCCTGTGCCTATACCCGCGGAATTCAACACTCGAAAAACACTGGCAAAATCGCTATATGGAGGGCAACAAGGAGTGCCTATGGCCCGCATTGACCAGACCGATGATTGGCGGGAACGCCACGCACCGACGCTTACCACCTTCGAACAGCTCGCGCTGGAAGCCTACGGCCACCTGCCGCAGGAATTCCGCCAGCTGACGACCGACCTCGTCATCGAAGTTGCCGATTTCCCGAGCGATGACGTGTTTGAGGATATGGCACTGGAAACGCCCTTCGACCTGCTTGGCCTTTTCGAAGGCCGCGGCATCGGCGAGCGCTTCACCATGGAAACCGGCCAGTTTCCGAACCGCATCACCCTCTATCGCCGCCCGATCATCGATTATTGGGCAGAGAACGAAGAGACGCTGGGCGACATCATCACCCATGTGCTGATCCACGAGATCGGCCACCACTTCGGCCTCTCCGACGACGACATGGAGCGGATCGAGGCGAGCGTCGAGCACGTCGGCGGCTGACAAGCTCACCGTTTCGCTTTGCCCCTCATCCGGCCTGCCGGCCACCTTCTCCCCGCAAGCGGGGCGAAGGAAACGCGCGGCAACCGCTCGTTTCCAAGAACCGCTCCCGCAGAGGACAACACCAAGTGACGACGGAGCTTCGGCCCTCGTCCCCTCTCCCCGCTTGCGGGGAGAGGGTTAGGGTGAGGGACAAACGTGCCTGACGGTCCGCTTTACTGTTCCGACAGCTTGATATCCGGGGTGTAATCCTTGCCCTCGACCTCCTTGAACACCGCCTGGCCGCACTGCATGTGCTGCGTGTCGGCATTGAAGGCATAGGTGGGCGAGCCGTGCAGGCTCCAGCCCAGGTTCAGCGCCGCCGTCACCTTGTGACAGAAGGAAGCGTCGTCGGGACCGGTCAGGAAGCGATAGAGTTTCAAGATCTTGTCTTTCGTTTTTCGATGAGATCCGCCTTGGCGGCGAGCATCACGGCCTGGTCGAGGTGCAGCCGCTCGACCATCCGTCCGTTGAGATTGATGACGCCCTTGCCGGCGTTTTCCGAGAGCGCAAAGGCAGCGATGATCGCACGCGCCTCGTCGACGGCGATCTGCTCGACGCCGAAACGTTCGTTCGCCGGGCCGATCTGGGCCGGGTGGATCAGCATCTTGCCGTCATAGCCCATGTCGCGGCCCTGCCGGCATTCCTCGTCGAAACCATCAGCGTCGCGAAAATCGTTGAAGACGGCGTCGATGACGTCGAGGCCGCCGCCGCGCGCGGCCAGCAGGATCTGCATCAGCCAGGGGATCAGATAGGGACGGCCGGGACGATCCGGAACGCCGGTATCCTTGCGCAGGTCGTTGAGGCCGACGACGAAGCAATCGAGCCGGCCGCCGAAGGTGCGGCCGGTCTCGGCAATGAGAGGCGCGTTGATGACGCCGCGCGGCGTCTCGATCATCGCCCAGAGACGCAGCGTCTCCGGCGCATCGTTTTCGGTCAGCCAGTCGGCCGCCGCCTGGATATCCGCCGGGCTTTCGACCTTCGGCAGGAGGATGGCGTCGGGATTGGCCGCAAGCACCGCAGCGAGATCGTCCTGGCCAAATCCCGAACCGAGCGCATTGATGCGGATGACGATCTCGCAATCCGGCCGGTTCGCCGTCAGGTGCTGTACCAGCGCCGCGCGTGCTTCCACCTTGCGTTCAGGCGCAACCGCGTCCTCAAGATCGAAGATCGCGGCGTCGGTCGCCAGTTCGGCGACCTTGGCAAGCGCCCGGGCGTTGTCAGCGGGCACACAAAGCACCGAGCGGCGCAGGCGCACGGGGTGATGTTCTGTCGATTTGCTCATGCCCCAGTTGTGCCCGCCTTTGCCCCGTTCCGCAAGGCGAGGCGAACCGCCGCACCTCTTTCGAAAGCCCGCCTCTTGCAAGTGCAGGCCCGAACCACCACATCGCCATCAGAAAGGTGACGATTATGCAAAGCATTCGCTCTGTTCTCTTTACGGCCGCAGCCCTGACCATCACGTTTGCGGCCTTCGTGCTGACCGCTTCGTTGGCGCTGGCACTGGCCGGCATCGCCGCCGTCGTCGTGATCGGCAGCGCCATTGCCGCAAGGCTGAATTTCAGGCCAGCCCGCGCCACGGCGCGCCCGGCTGCCGCAGGCGCCGCTCATGGCCAGCGCGAGATGCGCATCTGGAACGACGGTCGCGGCACGATCATCGACCTCTGATCCCGGCGATCGCAGTGATCCGCAATCGAGCCGATCCGTGATCGGCTCGAGCCCCTGTTGCCGTCCATCCAAAGCCGCATTCAGCCGGCTGCGAAATTTTTCCATCCCCATGTCGGATCGGGCGTTCCGCGCCCGTCCTTGAGACAGGCAGCCTACTCCTGGCTCGTCATAAAGGATGGAGAAACCCGATGGATACCCAAACGCAGCAAACCGAAACGACGCAGCCGGCACCGGTCCTGAACGGGCTTCTGCCCTATCTTCAGGTCGATGGCGCCGCCAAGGCATCCGAATTCTACCAGCGCGCCTTCGGTGCCAAGGAGGTCAACCGGCATCCGCTCGACGAGCAGGGCCGCACGATGCACATCCATCTCTATGTCAACGGCAGCTCGCTGATGCTGGCCGATGCCTATCCGGAATATGGCCATCCGCTGGAAAAGCCGCAGGCCTTCACCCTGACGCTCACCGTCGAGGACATCGATGCCTGGTGGGACCGTGCCGTTGCCGCCGGCGCCGAAGTGGTGATGCCGATCGAGGTGATGTTCTGGGGCGACCGCTACGGCCAGCTCCGCGATCCTTTCGGCGTTCTCTGGGCGATGAACAGCCCTGTGAAGGCAGGCTAAGTCCTTCCCGACAATCGAAATCCGGACGAAGCTCTCGCCGGGCGGGCATTTTCACCCGCCCGGTGAAGCGTGTTTGGATAGATTTTCCTTCATTTCGGCGCAAAACTCATCTAAACGCTAGCGCAACATTCTTCTGAAATCGAAGGCCTGAAGTTATGGAAAAATTCGTCAAGCTCACCGGTGTCGCCGCCCCTCTCCCCGTCGTCAACATCGACACGGACATGATCATTCCGAAGGATTACCTGAAGACGATCAAGCGCACCGGCCTCGGCAAGGGCCTTTTCGCCGAAGCCCGCTACAATGAGGATGGCTCGGTCAACCCGGACTTCGTGCTCAACAAACCCGCCTACCAGAACGCCAAGATCCTGGTTGCCGGCGACAACTTCGGTTGCGGCTCGTCGCGCGAACACGCCCCCTGGGCGCTGCTCGACTTCGGCATCCGCTGCGTGATCTCCACGTCCTTTGCCGACATCTTCTACAACAACTGTTTCAAGAACGGCATTCTGCCGATCGTCGTCAGCCAGGCCGACCTCGACAAGCTGATGGACGACGCCTCGCGCGGCTCCAACGCCATCCTCTCGGTCGACCTGGAATCCCAGGAAATCACCGGTCCGGACGGCGGCTCGATCAAGTTCGAGATCGACGCCTTCAAGCGCCACTGCCTGCTGAACGGCCTCGACGACATCGGCCTGACGCTGGAAAAGGCAACCGCCATCGACAGCTTCGAGAAGACGGTCGGCGCCTCGCGCCCCTGGGCTTAAAGCTAAGATATGGCGCGCAAGCTCATCTCCTCGGGTTCGCCCTTCGAAAAGAAGGCAGGCTATTCACGTGCCGTCGCGATGGGCGACTGGTGCTTCGTCTCCGGCACGACCGGCTACGACTACGCCACCATGACCATGCCGGAGACGGTGGAAGAGCAGGCGCGCAACTGCCTGAAGACAATCGAGAGCGCGCTGACGGAAGCGGGCTTCTCGCTTAAAGACGTGGTGCGCAATCACTACTACGTCACCGATGCCAGCTTCGCCGACCGGGTGTTCCCGATCTTCGGCGAAGCCTTCGGCGAGATCCGTCCGGCCGCAACCATGATCGTCTGTGACCTGATCCGCCCGGAAATGCTGATCGAGATCGAAGTCACCGCCCTCCGCGGCTGAGACCGAGCTTTTCTGCTCACGCCATCTTTTCCCAAATCGATTCCGATTTTGGCCAATATGCGATAGTCCATGGACACCGCCTGCTAGACCTATGCTGAACCGGAAGACGATTATGCAATTCGAAGGCACCGCAGATTACATCGCCGACAAGGACTTGATGATCGCCGTCAACGCTGCGATCCGGCTGGAGCGGCCGCTGCTCGTCAAGGGTGAACCCGGCACCGGCAAGACCGAGCTTGCCCGCCAGATCGCTGCAGCCCTTGGCCTCGATCTTATCGAATGGAGCGTCAAGTCGACGACGAAGGCGCAGCAGGGCCTTTACGAGTATGATGCTGTGTCGCGCCTGCGCGACAGCCAGCTCGGCGACGAGCGCGTCAACGAGGTCCGGAACTATATCCGCAAGGGCAAGCTCTGGCAGGCCTTCGAGGCCGACCGGCGCGTGGTGCTTCTGATCGACGAGATCGACAAGGCCGACATCGAGTTTCCGAACGACTTGCTGCAGGAACTCGACCGCATGGAATTCCATGTCTACGAGACCGGCGAGATGATCGGCGCCCGTCACCGGCCGATCGTCATCATCACCTCCAACAATGAGAAGGAATTGCCGGACGCCTTCCTGCGCCGCTGCTTCTTCCACTATATCCGCTTCCCCGATGCAGACACGCTCGCCCGCATCGTCGAGGTGCATTATCCCGGCATACGCAAGACGCTGCTCTCGGCAGCCCTGGCCGCCTTCTACGACATCCGCCAGGTCCCCGGTCTCAAGAAGAAGCCGTCCACCTCCGAGGCGCTCGACTGGATCCGCCTGCTTGTCGCCGACGAGGTCGATCCGGCGGACCTCCGGGCCGACGCCAAGACAATGCTGCCGAAGCTGCATGGTGCGCTGCTGAAGAACGAGCAGGACGTGCATCTCTTCGAACGCCTGGCCTTCATGGCACGCCGCGACGGATGAGGCCGGACGCCCACAAGGTGCTGATCTACGCCACCTGGCAGGACCGCCTGCTGGTCTTCGATGAGCCGGACTTTCCCGAAATCGAGTTGCAGGTACCCGGCGGCACGATGGAGCCGGGCGAAAGCCCGGAGACATCGGCCTTGCGGGAATTCGTCGAAGAGACCGGGCTGGCGCCACCGGAAACACTCAGCCATCTCGACACGCACGATTACCACTTCCGGAAGGAAGACAGGACCATTTGCCATCGCCGGCACTATTTTCATGTCGCCCTTGCCGGCGAACAGCGGCAAACATGGCTGCACCAGGAAATGACGCCCTTTGGCGGTGGTGTGCCGATCCGCTTCCGCTTCTTTTGGCTCGGCATCGACGAGGCTAGCCGTCGGCTCGGATACGGCATGCAGGACGGCTTAGGTTATCTTCACACGCACTGAAGTTGCCCCTCACCCTAGCCCTCTCCCCGCAGGCGGGGAGAGGGGACGAAAATGGCGACGGTCGCCGCGAGACAATGATGTCCGGGTTTCTTTCTGGAACGGAAATGATCGGTCCCTGGGAGGCGCGAGCGGGTGCCACAAGCTCCCTTCTCCCCGCCTGCGGGGAGAAGGTCGCGGCAGCGGGATGAGGGGCCGCCCGACCGCCCGAATCGTTTTTCTTGACCCCCGCGCCCCAGTCGCGCTATCAAATTCCCCGTGGTGATTTGGCCGGCCGGCTTGCAGCCACGTTAAACAAGTCGCTAAAGGGCCGAGGAAAGTTGGATTTCCGAGGACCGGTCGCGATCAATCGCCGCCGGTTTTTTTGTATTGATCGAGTGGAAGCCCATGCCCATCAAGATTCCCGATACGCTGCCCGCTTTCGAAACCCTCGTGCATGAGGGCGTGCGGGTGATGACCGAGACCGTGGCGATCCGTCAGGATATCCGCCCGCTCCAGATCGGGCTCCTGAACCTCATGCCGAACAAGATCAAGACCGAGATCCAGATGGCGCGCCTGATCGGTGCCTCGCCGCTGCAGGTGGAATTGTCGCTGGTGCGCATCGGCGCCCACCGGGCGAAGAACACCTCGGAAGATCACCTGCTTTCTTTCTACGAGACCTGGGACGAGGTGAAGGGCCGCAAGTTCGACGGTTTCATCATAACCGGCGCGCCGGTCGAGACGCTCGAATACGAGGATGTCACCTATTGGGACGAATTGAAGCGCATCCTCGATTGGACGGAGACCAACGTGCATTCGACGCTCAATGTCTGCTGGGGAGCGATGGCGGCGATCTACCATTTCCACGACGTGCCGAAGTATCCGCTGAACGAGAAGGCCTTCGGCGTCTACCGCCACCAGAACCTCAATCGCTCTTCCGTTTATCTCAACGGCTTCTCCGACGACTTCGCGGTTCCCGTCTCGCGTTGGACCGAGGTCAGGCGCGCCGACATCGACAAGGTGCCCAGCCTCGAAATCCTGATGGAATCGAAAGAGATGGGCGTCTGCCTCGTGCACGAGAAGAAGGGCAATCGGCTCTACATGTTCAACCACGTGGAGTATGATTCGACTTCGCTGTCGGACGAATATTTTCGCGACGTGGACGCAGGCGTGCCGATCAAGATGCCGCACGACTATTTCCCGCACAACGATTCGACCCTGCCGCCGCAGAACCGCTGGCGCAGCCATGCCCATCTCTTCTTCGGCAACTGGATCAACGAGATGTACCAGACGACGCCCTATGATCTGGCAAGGATCGGCACCGGAGAAAGCCAGGACTGACCGATGTTCATCCCCTTCTTCCTCGAACTCAAGGCGGCGAAGGTTCCGGTGACGCTCCGGGAATTCCTCTCCTTGATCGAGGGGATGGAGGCGGGCATCGCCGCCTTCGATGTCGAAGCCTTCTATTATCTGGCGCGCACGGCGCTGGTGAAGGACGAGCGCCATATCGACCGTTTCGACCGGGTGTTTCAGCACTGCTTCTCCGGGCTCGAGGCGGTCAATCCCATGGAGACGGGCGAAGAGGCCGTCATCCCCGAGGACTGGCTGCGCAAGCTCGCGGAAAAACACCTGACCGAGGAAGAAAAGCGCCTGATCGAATCCCTCGGCGGCTTCGACAAGCTGATGGAGACCCTGCGCCAACGGCTTCGGGAGCAGCAAGGTCGGCACCAGGGCGGCTCGAAATGGATCGGCACCGCCGGCACCTCCCCCTTCGGCGCCTATGGCTACAATCCCGAAGGGGTCAGGATCGGCCAGGACCAGTCGCGCCACCGTCGCGCCGTCAAGGTCTGGGACCGGCGCGAGTTCAGGGATTATGACGACACGGTCGAACTCGGCACGCGCAACATCAAGGTGGCGCTGAAAAGGCTGAGGCGCTGGGTGCGCCAGGGGGCGGCCGACGAGCTCGACCTTTCCGGCACGATCCGCGCCACCGCCGAACACGGTTATCTCGACGTGGTGACCCGGCCCGAGCGGCGCAATGCCGTGAAACTGCTGATGTTCTTCGATATCGGCGGCTCGATGGACGATCACATCCGCATCGTCGAGGAACTGTTTTCAGCGGCCCGCGGCGAGTTCCGCCATATGGAGCATTTCTACTTCCACAACTGCGTCTACGAGGGCCTGTGGAAGGACAATCGCCGCCGCCGTGTCGACATCACCCGCACCACCGAAGTGCTGCGCACCTATGGCGGCGACTATCGCGCCATCTTCGTCGGCGACGCGTCTATGAGCCCCTATGAGATCAGCCATCCCGGCGGCTCGGTCGAGCATTGGAACGACGAGGCGGGCGCACTCTGGCTTTCGCGCATGACAGCGCATTTTCCGCGTTCGATCTGGATCAATCCCGTGCCCGAACAGCACTGGGGCTACACTCAGTCGATCGGCATGGTGAAGAGCCTGTTCGAGGGGCGAATGTTCCCTTTGACGCTCGCCGGCCTGCAGGATGCCACCAAGCAACTGTCGCGCTGAAATCCCCCCGAAATTCTGCAGCGCCGCGCGTCTCTTACGATGCGCTAAGGTCGCATTAGCGCTTTGGATGGCTGCATGTTCTTGCCCTTGAATCGGTGACGATTTTAACGAGCCACACAGCAAGATTTCCGGTTGCCGCGCCCTCGGAAATGACGCAGGTTGCTGCCAACGCGGAGAGGGGAGTAAGCGGTGGACATGCATCAGAACACGGAAATCTTCGGCCATCTGCCATCCGGCGAGCCGGTCCATCGTGTGGTGCTGTCCGGTGGCGGTCTCACCGCCCATGTGCTCACCTGGGGCTCGGTGATCCAGGACCTCCGCCTGGAAGGCCACGAACCGCCACTGGTGCTCGGCTTCACCGATCTCGAAAGCTACCTCGCCCATTCGCCCTACCTCGGCGCCACACCGGGGCGCTGCGCCAACCGGATCGCCGACGGGCGCTTCACGCTCGACGGTGAGACCTACCAGCTCGAATTGAACGAGAAGGGCGTCACCCACCTGCACGGCGGCAGCGACAATATCGGTAAACGCAACTGGACGATCACCCGCCAGACGCCTGATAGCGTGACGCTCACGATCACCGATCCGGACGGACGCGCCGGCTATCCCGGCAATTGCAAGGTCACCTGCACTTACCAGCTGAAGCCCGGCGGCGTCTTGAGCGTCGTTTACGAGACCGAAACGGACCGGCCGACGCTCGCCAATGTCTGCCAGCACAGCTATTTCAATCTCGACGGCACTGCCGACGCGCTCGGACACGACATCATGATCGCCGCCGACCACTACCTGCCGACCACCGAACGCCAGGTGCCGACGGGCGAGGTGCGTGCGGTCGAGGGCACCGCTTTCGATCTCCGCGAAATGACGTCGCTGCGTCGCCAGACCGAGGGCGAGCGCATCAGCTACGACCACAATTTCTGTCTTTCAAGCGAGCGCATGGCGAAGCATTCGGCGGCGTTCGCGCGCAGCATCAATTCCGGCGTCACGCTGGAGGTGCTGACCACCGAGCCCGGCGTGCAGCTCTATACCGGCGCCAAGCTGAACATCCCCGTCCCCGGCCTTGAGGGACGGCACTACGGCCCGTTTGCCGGCTTCTGCCTCGAAACCCAGATCTGGCCGGATGCCGCCAACCACTCCGATTTTCCGAGCGCGGTGCTGCGCCCCGGCGAGATCCTCCGGCAGGAAACGGACTACGTCTTCATGAAAAGCTGAGCGGCGCACGCGGGCGTCGACGATCTCTAGCGAACGGGAAAGACGGCGAGCACCGCAAGGGCAGCCGTGGTGTCCGATCGAGGACAGGTGTTCGCACGGCGAAGCGTCCGGTTGCGAAGCGGAATGCGCCTGACGACGGATGCCGTTCATTTCCAGAACAATAGTAAAATGAAGTGGTTGGGAGAAATTGGAGCGGGTGAGGCGATTCGAACGCCCGACCCCAACCTTGGCAAGGTTGTGCTCTACCCCTGAGCTACACCCGCTCATTAACCGCGGTCCGGGGGTAGTCGGTGGACCGTGGCGTCGCTGTCTTGCGGCGACGGGCGGTATATGGCCTAAGCGATTTTGGAATGCAACAGGGAAATGATGAGAAATCGAATATTTTTTTGGAGACCCTTCACGAAGCCCGGAAATGCCGCGTTTTCGGCCATCGTCGCCGCCTGTGAGATTGCGCGGCCACCGGCTTCTCCCCTAAAGCAGAGGCGAAACGAATGCCCAAGGGATGAGAATCATGAGTGAATCA
Source organism: Ensifer sp. CCNWLY38 (assembly GCF_037120565.1). Lineage (NCBI taxonomy): Bacteria > Pseudomonadati > Pseudomonadota > Alphaproteobacteria > Hyphomicrobiales > Rhizobiaceae > Ensifer > Ensifer sp. CCNWLY38. The sequence goes on along the minus strand of NZ_JBBBBO010000005.1, from coordinate 259,946 downwards.
CAGCCGAAGACCGCCGAAGACCTCTTTCATTTTCTCGACGGACTTGGGATCGAGCATAAAACCAAGAGCCACGAGCCGGTGTTCACCGTTGCCGAATCGGTGGCGCTGCGTGACGAGATCCCTGGCGGCCACACGAAAAACCTTTTCGTGAAGGACAAGAAGGACAACTATTTCCTGCTCACCGTCGAGGAACACGCGACGGTGGACCTGAAGACCGTTCACCAGGTGATCGGCGCGGCAAGCAAGATGTCCTTCGGCAAGCCGGAGAAGCTGATGGAATATCTGGGCGTCATCCCGGGTGCGGTGACCGCCTTCGGCGCGATCAACGATACCGGCGGCAACGTCAAGATGATCCTCGACGAGGAACTGATGAAGTTCGACATCGTCAACTGCCATCCGCTCTCCAATGACGCGACGACCTCGATCGCCTCCAGGGATCTGCTGCGTTTCATGGAAGCGACCGGACACGAACCGCTTGTCTTGAAAGTCACGGCCTGACATACGATCTTTGGCGCGAATGCAGTAAGCTGGCAGACGAGCCGGCGAGGAGAGAAGAATGACGGGCAGCGACAATCCCTATGCAGGGTCTTTCGGCACTCAGATGACGGCCTCGGCCTCCTTCGGTCAGCCGGCGCCGGCGGCCGCGTCGGGCGGTGACCTGATCACGGAAACCACCACTGCCAACTTCACCAAGGACGTGCTCGACGCCTCCAGGCAGCAGCCGGTTCTCGTCGATTTCTGGGCGCCCTGGTGCGGCCCGTGCAAGCAGCTGACCCCCGTCATCGAAAAGGTGGTCACGGAGGCCGCAGGCCGCGTCAAGCTCGTCAAGATGAACATCGACGATCACCCCTCGATCGCCGGCCAGCTCGGCATCCAGTCGATACCCGCCGTCATCGCCTTCGTCGGCGGGCGTCCGGTCGATGGTTTCATGGGCGCGGTACCGGAAAGCCAGATCAAGCAATTCATCGAAAAGATCGCCGGTCCGGCCGTCGACGACAGCAAGGCGGAGATCGAAGCGGTTCTCGCTGATGCCAAGGCGCTCATCGACGCCGGCGACGCCCAGAACGCCGCCGGCCTCTACGGCGCCGTGCTTCAGGCCGATCCCGAAAACGTCGTGGCGATCGCCGGCATGGTTGACTGCATGATCGCGCTCGGCCAGGTCGCCGAAGCCCGCGAAGCGCTCTCCGGGCTGCCGGAAGACCTTGCCAAGGACGCAGGCATTGCGGCCATCGGCAAGAAGCTCGACCAGATCGAGGAAGCCCGCAAGCTCGGCGATCCCAACGAGTTCGAACGGCGCCTTGCCGCAAATCCCGATGATCACGAGGCGCGCGTGCTGCTCGCCAAGATCCGCAATGTCGAAGGCGACCGGACGGCTGCCGCCGATCACCTGCTAACGGTCATGAAGCGCGATCGGGCTTTCGACGACGACGGCGCGCGGCGCGAGTTGCTCTCCTTCTTCGAGGTCTGGGGACCGAAGGATCCGGCAACGATCGCCGCACGGCGCAAGCTCTCGTCGATCCTGTTCTCCTGAGCCGTCAGGCATTTTTTTCGAGGAGGGGCGCTGTTTGCGCCCCTTTTTCGTAAGTGCGCCTGATCACGATCCACATTCACCCATGAAGATCGGTGTCCTCGTCCCTTGAGATTTTCTAGGAACGCACCATCTCTTCATCTGGTTGACCACGCTTCCTGGGCGGGGCAAGAGCGGATACCTGCAGGGTCTATCGGAAAATGCTCGTCGGAAATGCACGCTATCTCGGTCCGAAGGACTTGCCGGAGATCATTCCGGTGTTTCCGCTGACCGGTGCGCTGCTGCTTCCCGGTGCCCAGCTTCCGCTCAACATCTTCGAACCGCGCTACCTTGCCATGCTCGATGATGCGCTCTCCGGCAACCGCCTGATCGGCATCGTGCAACCTTCCTTCTGCGAAGGCCGCAGCGAGACTGCCACCGGCCCGATGCAGGCGCTCTGCGAGGTCGGCTGCATCGGCCGCATCACCTCCTTCGCCGAGACCGGCGATGGCCGCTACATCACCTCGCTCACCGGCGTCTGCCGCTACCGGCTGTTTTCGGAAGTCTCAGCGACGCGCGGTTACCGCCGTTTCCGCATCGGCCCCTTTGCCGCCGATCTCGAAAACCGCGACGATGAAACCCTCGTCGACCGGGCAGCTCTGCTTGCCGCCTTCAAGGCCTATCTCGAAGCCAACAAGCTCAAGGCCGATTGGGAAAGCGTCGAACGGGCGAGCAACCGTACGCTCGTCAATTCCATGGCGATGATGTCGCCCTACGGCCCCGCAGAAAAACAGGCCCTGCTCGAAGCACCCGACCTCAAGACACGCGCGGAAACCCTGATCGCCATCACCGAGATCGTGCTCGCGCGCGACTTCGGCGATATGGACAGCATCCTGCAGTGAGCGACGGATAATGGATATCAACGCCAGCAAGGTCGATCCGAAACTGCTTGAACTGCTCGTCTGCCCGCTGACCAAGGGGCGCCTCAGCTACCACGCCGAAGCCAACGAACTCATCTCGGAAAAGGCTCGCCTCGCCTATCCGATACGCGACGGCGTGCCGATCATGCTCGTCTCCGAAGCACGCAAGATCGAGGATTGAGGGCGCGCCTTCTTTGGGTGCGGAGTTTGTAATCGCCCCTCATCCGGCCTGCCGGCCACCTTCTCCCCGCCAAGCGGGGAGAAGGAACCTCGTGGCGCACTCGGCGCCAACCTCTTCTCTTCGACATGAAGATAGTGCCACGCATTCGACCGAGTCCCCTCGCCCCGCCTGCGGGGAGAGGGCTAGGGTGAGGGGCAATCCTCAGGTCGATGTTCAGATCGGCTCGCCCGACAAGAGCCGCGGATCCGCCTCGCCGGCAATCCCGGCCGCTTGGCGAATGAAGAAATTCTTGAGCGACGGCAGCCGGTCGACCAGACCGAGGCCGAAGTCGCGGGCGATGCGAACCGGCGTGATATCGTTCGAAAACAGCCGGTTGAGCACGTCGGTCGTCACCCCCATGCGGAAGGTGTCGAAACGCCGCCAGCTCTGATAGCGCTCGAGCACGGCGAGTGAGCCGATGTCGAGCCCGAGTCGGTCAGCTTCGACGATCGTTTCGGCGAGCGCCGCCACGTCCTTGAAGCCGAGGTTGAGCCCCTGCCCCGAGATCGGATGAATGCCGTGGGCCGCGTCGCCGGCAAGCGCGAAACGCGGCTTGACGAAATCGCGCGCAAGCGTCAGGCCGAGCGGAAAGGCCCGCCGTCCGCCGACCACCTTCAGGTGTCCGAGCTTGTGGCCGAAGCGACGCTCCAACTCTTCCTCGAACAGGAAATCGTCGCCGGCGACCAGGCGTTCGGCGTCTTCGGTGCGCTCGGTCCAGACCAGCGACGAGCGGTTGTTCTTGAGCGGCAGGGTCGCGAATGGACCGGCCGGCAGGAAATGCTCCTCCGCCGTGCCCTCGTGCGGCCGCTCGTGCTCGACCGTTGTCACGATACCGGACTGGCCGTAGTCGAATTCGACCGTCTTGATGCCGGCGGCATCGCGCAGCTTGGAGCGAACCCCGTCACAGGCGACGAGCAGGCGTGCTTCCAGTTGTTCGCCGCCGGCGAGCGTGACGGCGACCGCATGGTCGCCGCTTTTAAAGGTTTCGACAATCGTCGACTGACGATTGACGATGCCGAGGTCCTCGCACGCCCCGCGCAGCGCGCCGACCATTGCCGTGTTCGGCACCATATGGGCGAAGGGCCGGCCATCGCCGCTGTCGCCATCGAAGGTCAGAAACACAGGGCGCACCGGATCGGCCGCCTTCGAATCGGTAATCACCATGCGACGGATAGGCTCGGCCTCCGGCACGATCTGATCCCAGACGCCAAGCACATCGAGCATGCGTTCGGCAGCCGACGCAACCGCCGAGGCGCGCTCGTCCTTCTTCCAGGCGCCTTCCGGCGCACCGTCGATCACCATGACGCTGAGATGCGGCGCCGCCTTTTTCAGGGAAACGGCGAGCGAAAGGCCGACATAGCCGCCACCGGCAATCAAGACATCGAGCATCGGCTTTCTCCGTCGCACTTGAGCATCGTTTTATGTCTATATAGATCAATGCCATCGACGTTCCTACCATCGGAGACAGCCGAAATGTCGCGCCCCACCGAGACCACCACGCCCATGGATGCGCTGCTCGCCATTCTCGATCTCGAGAAGCTGGAGGAAAACCTCTTCCGCGGCCTGAGCCCGCAGGTCGGCTGGCAACGCGTCTTCGGCGGCCAGGTCATCGGCCAGGCGCTGGTGGCGGCCCAGCGCACCGTCGACGCGGACCGCTTCGTCCATTCGCTGCACGCCTATTTCATGCGGCCCGGCGATCCATCGGTGCCGATCATCTATGAGGTTGACCGTATCCGCGACGGTTCGAGCTTCGCCACAAGGCGCGTCGTCGCCATCCAGCACGGCAAGGCGATCTTCTCGATGTCCGCCTCTTTCCAGTACGACGAGGACGGTTTCGACCACCAGATCGAAATGCCGAAGCTCGCCATGCCGGAAACCTTGCCGGGCGAACAGGAGCTGAAGGAGAAATTCCTCGTGCATGCGCCGGAAGCCATCCGTCGCTACTGGGAACGGCCGCGGCCGATCGAGATCCGCCCGGCCTCGCTGCAGCATTATTTCACCCGCAATGACGGCAAGCCGATCCAGGATGTCTGGGTCAAGGCGGTCGGCACGGTTCCGGACGAGCGCCATATCCAGGCGGCCATCCTTGCATATCTCTCCGACATGACCCTGCTCGACACCTCGCTCTATGCGCACGGCACCTCGGTCTTCGATCGGAACCTGCAGGTCGCGAGCCTCGATCATGCCATGTGGTTCCACCGCCCCTGCAAGATGGACGACTGGCTGCTCTATACCCAGGACAGTCCGAGTGCACATGGTGCCCGCGGGATGACCAGAGGCAGCCTTTTTACGCGTTCCGGCGTGCTGATCGCCTCCGTCGCCCAGGAAGGGCTGATCCGGAAAAAGGCAACTGAATAGAAAAAGGGCAGTTTTTTCAATCTGCCTATTTTTTAATCTTCTAAATTGACGATTTTTTGATGCGCCGCAGCATTGTCGCTGCGGCGTCCGTTTTTCTCATTGTTTTTCATAGGCTTAGAACAGACATCCGAATCTGGCACGCCCCTTGAATGTCATAGTGCGGTTGCACGGCGCACTGGCGCTCCGCAGCAAGGAGAGATGGCCTCCTCCGGAGGCGAACAAGGATGAAACCAGATGAAAATTGTGATGGCCATTATCAAGCCGTTCAAGCTCGATGAGGTTCGCGAAGCCCTCACTGCTGTCGGCATCCAGGGCCTGACCGTGACCGAAGTCAAAGGCTACGGCCGCCAGAAGGGACACACCGAAATCTACCGCGGCACCGAATATGCCGTGAGCTTCCTGCCGAAACTGAAGGTCGAAATCGCCGTTCCCTCGGAGCTCGTCGACATGGCTGTGGAAGCGATCGCCACAGCCGCCAAGACCGGCCAGATCGGCGACGGCAAGATCTTCGTCTACGCCATTGACCATGCCGTGCGCATCCGCACCGGCGAAACCGATTCAGAAGCGTTGTAAATCACGCCGTTCAGGGAGCACTATTCGATGTCATCTACGAAACTTTCCACCTCTCTTGGACGCCTCGGCGCGCTGACGGCCGCCTTGCTTGCGCCGGTTGTCGCCTTCGCACAGGAAACAGCCCCGGCTGCAACGGAGGCTGTTGCCGCCGTCCCGGTTCCCGACAAGGGCGATACCACCTGGATGCTCTTGTCCACCATCCTCGTGCTCCTCATGACCGTTCCGGGCCTCGCGCTCTTCTACGGCGGCCTGGTGCGCGCCAAGAACATGCTGTCGGTTCTGATGCAGGTCCTGATGATCACCGCGATCGTCATGATTATCTGGGTCACCTACGGCTACTCGCTGGCTTTCACTGACGGCGGCTCGCTCAACCTGTTCGTCGGCGGCTTTTCGAAGATGTTCCTTGCCGGCGTTGATACGACAACGCTCGCCGAGAGCTTCTCCAAGGGCGTGTTCATCCCCGAATATGTCTTCGTGGTGTTCCAGATGACCTTCGCCTGCATCACGCCGGCGCTGATCGTCGGCGCCTTTGCCGAGCGCATCCGGTTTTCGGCCGTCGTCCTGTTCGTCATTCTCTGGGTCACTTTCGTCTACTTCCCGATCGCCCACATGGTCTGGTTCTGGGGCGGCCCGAGCGCCTACACGGCTCCGACCGGCCTTATTTTCTCCTTCGGCGCGATCGACTTTGCCGGCGGTACCGTGGTCCACATCAATGCCGGTATTGCCGGACTCGTCGGCGCCATCCTGCTCGGCAAGCGTACGGGCTATAAGAGGGAAATCATGGCACCGCATTCGATGACGCTCACGATGGTCGGCGCATCGCTGCTCTGGGTCGGCTGGTTCGGCTTCAATGCTGGTTCCAACCTTGAAGCCAACGCCTATGCCGGCCTCGCGATGATCAATACATTCCTCGCAACTGCTGCTGCCATCATCTCCTGGGCCGTCGTCGAAACGCTCGTCCGCGGCAAGGCATCGATGCTCGGTGCAGCCTCCGGTGCCGTCGCCGGCCTCGTCGCGGTCACGCCGGCCGCCGGCTTCGCCGGGCCGATGGGTGCGATCGTGCTCGGCTTCATCGTCTCCCCGGTCTGCTACTTCTTCGTCGACGTGGTGAAGAACAAGTTCAACTACGACGACAGCCTCGATGTCTTCGGCATCCACGGTGTGGGCGGCATCCTCGGCGCCATCGCCACGGGCATCCTCGTCAATCCGGCCCTTGGCGGCGCCGGAATCGTCGACTACTCGACGGCGGATTTCGCCGCCGGTTATGCCGGTACGGCAACCCAGGTCCTGGCGCAGCTCAAGGGCGTGCTCGTCACCGTTGTCTGGTCCGGCATCGGTTCGTTCATCATCTTCAAGATCGTGGACGCGATCGTCGGCCTGCGTGTCTCCGTCGAAGCCGAGCGCGAAGGCCTCGACCTCTCGTCCCACGGCGAAGCCGCCTACCACATCTAAGCGGATTGCGGCGTCGAATCTGGCGCTGCTCATAGTCCCGTCGCGATCCGTCTGATGCGGATCGCCCTTGGCCCGGATCGAAAGGTTCGGGCCTTTTTCATGCCGATCTTCAAGTCACCCACCGCTATTTTAGCGGCAACTACGCATGGTTAATGTCGCATTAACCGTACTCCGCTTAGGTTGATTCCATGGCGCGCAATGCGCCCTTAAGATCGAGACGGGCAGCAGGCAACATGAGCAGAAGCAATCCGGCAACGCTTGACAGCCGTTCCAACCGGTTCGTGCTAACCACCTTCGTTTGGCGACAGATCGCGTCGCTGGCGGGCTTTGCGCTTTTCGGCGCATTGGCGCTGGCCGTCGCGGCGCTATCGACATGGAACGTCGCCGACCCGAGCTTCTCCTACGCCACATCGGAAGCGCCCACCAACGTGCTTGGTTATCCGGGTGCGGCCTTTGCCGATATCTTCATGCAGTTCTTCGGCCTTGCCAGCGTCGTCGCCCTTCTGCCGGCTGTCGCCTGGGCGCTGGTGCTGATCAGCGGCAAGCGCTTCGACAAGACCTTCAAGCGCCTTGGCGTCTGGTTCATCGGCTCCGTGCTTGCCGGCGCGGCGCTGAGCTGCGTCCCCGCCCCGATCACCTGGCCGCTGCCCAACGGCCTCGGCGGCGTCTTCGGCGACATGATTCTCCGCTTCCCGGCACTCTTCACCGGCGCCTTCCCGACCGGCACGCTCGCAACCGTACTCGCCTGCATCTTCGCCGCACCGGCCGCCTGGTGCCTGATCTACAGCGCCGGCCTCATCGGTGTCAGCGATGAAGAGGAAGACGAAGAGGTTGTCGAGCCGACGCCGAGCAAGGCGCGCACCGTCCGCGACGAGCTGGACGAGGACGACAGCGAGGGGCCCTTCACCCTGCTGATGGGCTCCTTCGCCCATATGCGCTACACCATGCACGCACGCGTGCGCCGCATTTTCGGCATGAGCGGCACGCGCAGTTCGCCCAAGCGCCAGTATGACGAGCCCTACGATTTCAACAACGACGAGTTCGGCACGCTGAACGAGCCGGTTCGGCCGAAGCCGATGGCCGCCGGTGACCGCATCGAACCCTCGCTCGATCGCTCCGAACGCCGCATCGTCACGCCGCCGCCGATCATGGCCGATGACGAGGACGACGACATGCCCTTCGACATCGGCGAGCGTCGCCCTGCGGGCATCCTGCCCGACGATGAGGACGACGATCCGGCAGCCGACTGGGCGCCGCGGGCAGCGCCGCCGAAGCAGGGTCTGCCGAAGTCAGGCTCGCGCGTGGCAACGCCGGCTCCCCGTCCGAAGACCGGCCAGAGGATCGAGCGTGAAGCCCAACGCTCCTTCGTCGAAGACGATGGCGACTTCGCGCTGCCACCAATGCATTTCCTTGCGGAACCGAAGAATGTCGGCCGCGACGCATCGCTCTCACCGGACGCGCTTGAACAGAATGCTCGCATGCTCGAGGGTGTGCTTGAGGACTTCGGCGTCAAGGGCGAGATCATCCACGTGCGCCCCGGCCCGGTCGTAACCCTCTATGAACTGGAGCCGGCACCCGGCATCAAGTCGTCCCGCGTCATCGGCCTTGCCGATGACATCGCCCGCTCGATGAGCGCGATCGCTGCCCGCGTCGCCGTCGTTCCCGGCCGCAACGCCATCGGCATCGAACTGCCGAACCAGCGGCGCGAGACCGTCTACCTGCGCGAGCTCATCGGCTCGCGTGACTTCGAGACCTCCAAGGCGCGCCTCGCCATGGCGCTCGGCAAGACGATCGGTGGCGAACCCGTGGTCGCCGATCTCGCCAAGATGCCGCATCTGCTCGTTGCCGGCACCACCGGTTCGGGTAAGTCGGTTGCGATCAACACCATGATCCTGTCGCTGCTCTATCGCCTGCGCCCGGATCAGTGCCGCCTGATCATGATCGACCCGAAGATGCTCGAGCTCTCCGTCTATGACGGCATTCCGCACCTGCTTTCGCCCGTCGTCACCGACCCGAAGAAGGCGGTGGTCGCGCTGAAGTGGACGGTGCGCGAGATGGAAGAGCGCTACAAGAAGATGTCGAAAATCGGCGTGCGCAACATCGACGGCTTCAACAGCCGCGTCGAGCAGGCGCTTGCCAAGGGCGAGCAGATCACCCGCACGGTGCAGACCGGCTTCGACCGCCAGACGGGCGAAGCCATGTACGAGACCGAGGAATTCGATCTCACGCCGCTGCCCTACATCGTCGTCATCATCGACGAAATGGCCGACCTGATGATGGTCGCCGGCAAGGACATCGAAGGCGCCGTCCAGCGCCTTGCGCAGATGGCGCGCGCCGCCGGCATCCATGTCATCATGGCAACGCAGCGCCCCTCGGTCGATGTCATCACCGGTACGATCAAAGCCAACTTCCCGACCCGCATCTCGTTCCAGGTCACCTCGAAGATCGACAGCCGTACGATCCTTGGCGAACAGGGTGCCGAACAGCTGCTCGGCATGGGCGACATGCTCTACATGGCCGGTGGCGGTCGCATCCAGCGCGTCCACGGTCCCTTCGTCTCCGACACCGAGGTCGAAGAGGTCGTCGCCTATCTGAAGACCCAGGGCGTGCCGCAATATCTCGACGCGATTACCGAGGATGATGACGAGGATGGCGAAGGCGGCGGCCCGGCCGGCACCTCCAATCTCGCCGATTCGGACGACCCTTACGACCAGGCGGTCGCCGTCGTCCTGCGTGACGGCAAGGCTTCCACGTCCTACGTTCAACGGCGCCTCGGGATCGGTTACAATCGTGCCGCCTCGCTGATCGAGCGCATGGAGCAGGAAGGCATCATCGGCCCGGCGAACCACGCCGGAAAACGCGAAATCCTGGTTCCGACCGAGGAATAGAGCAATTTCGGCAGGATCTCGGGCATTTTTCGTCCGGATTTACGCCGATAGATCAACACGGCAATCCCGCACCGGATTGCGGGGCCGAACTGGTAACGGTCATGTGAGAGCGCGAGCCCTAAAGCTCGAAAGTAGCGCCTTGAAGGCGCCGCACTTGCGCTCCAGATGATCCGTAAATGAAGGAGACTGAGATGACAGAGACCAAGAACGGCGAGCGCAACCACCCGGTAATTTCGCGCCGCCTCTTCGTGTGCGGGCTTGCGGCATTCGCCGGCATCGGCGGCACCGGTCTCGACATCGCTGAGGCCTTCGCCCAGGCGCCGAGGGCCGCCCAGAAGATCGCCGATCACTTCTCCTCGGTAAAGACGATGGCCGGCGAGTTCGTGCAGTTCGGCCCGCGCGGCGAGCAGACCGGCGGCAAGTTCTATATCCGCCGCCCCGGCCGCATCCGCTTTAACTACGAGGCCCCCTCGCCGATGCGTGTCATTGCCGACGGCAAGTCGGTGGTCATCGGCAATATGAAGCTCAAGACCTGGGACATCTATCCGCTGTCGAAGACACCGCTCAATCTGCTGCTCAGCGAGAAGATCGACCTGACCGGCAAGATGGTGCGCGACGTCAAGGAAGAGTCTGACCTCATCACCATCGTGCTTGGCGACCGCTCGATCTTCGGCGATTCGACCATCACCATGATGTTCGACCCGAAGACCTATGACCTGCGCCAGTGGACGATTACCGACGCGCAGAAGAAGGACACATCGGTCATGATCTTCAATGTCCAGACCGGGATGGCGCTGGACGACAAGGTCTTCCAGATCCCCTACGACGAGGTCCGTAACAAGCGGGGCGGCTGAGCGATCCAAACGCTACGGACCTATACGCGCCCACAAGACGCGCGGTTTAGTGCGGCCTCCTTCATGCATTCCTTGTCCCGGCGCGCCGGACCTGCTTAAAGCTCGGGTCAACATCCATCCCAAGCCGGCCTTCCCTTCGCGAGCGCCCGGCCCCAGCCGATCAGGGAATGACGCATGGCCCTTTCCGTCGCCACTTGGAACATCAACTCCGTTCGCCTGCGCATGCCGCTGGTCGAGCATCTCCTGAAGACCTGGCAACCCGACATTCTCTGCCTGCAGGAAACCAAGTGCCCGAACGACCAGTTCCCTTCCAAGCCGCTGAAAGCGCTCGGCTACAATCATATCGAGATGCACGGCCAGAAGGGCTATCACGGCGTGGCGACGATCTCGCGCCTGCCGCTGCATGAGCTCAGCGACCGCCGCGACTATTGCGGCGTCGGCGACGCCCGCCACCTCTCAGTCGTCTTCGAGACCGGCGGCAAAAAGATCCGGCTGCACAATTTCTACGTTCCGGCGGGCGGCGACGAGCCGGACCGCACCATCAACCCGAAATTTGGCCACAAGCTCGATTTCGTCGAAGAGATGAAGCTGCTGCATGCGGAAGCCGAAGCCGGCATCTCCTCGATCCTCGTCGGCGATCTCAACATCGCGCCGCTGGAAGACGATGTCTGGTCGCACAAACAGCTCCTGAAGATCGTCAGCCACACGCCCATCGAAACCGAAGGGCTGACAACGGTCATGAAGGGCGGCCGCTGGGTCGACCTGATGCGCCAGCACACACCGGCCCCGACCAAGCTCTACACCTGGTGGAGCTACCGGGCGAAGGACTGGGAAGCGGCCGGCCGTGGCCGCCGGCTCGACCACATCTGGTCCTCCGCCGACCTGGCGCCGGCTTTGAAGCACGTCGACATCCTGCGCGAAGCGCGCGGCTGGGAACGGCCCTCCGACCACGTGCCCGTCATCGCGCATTTCGATATCTAACCGCTTTTCACGAAGCGGCGGCACGCGCCTTGAGCGCTTGACGCTTCATCAAGAAAAACATGACTAAAATAATCATATTTTTCTTGATGCGCATTTCCAAACGGACTATCCCTCTTTTCGGGCGGCGGGGACACCGCCTCCGACGGCAGATCAGCCGTCGTTTTCACTAGATCACGATGATTGTGGGTCGTTCGACCCACAATCATAAACGTGATCGTTTCTCAGAAATGAGAGCGAGATGCGGGCGGAAAACCGCACGCACTTTCCTCATCTCGCTCGGATATTGGGGCGCTTTGCTCTGGCGTTTGCCGGAGGGCTTTCGTGCGCCCGCAGGAGGGCCAGACATGCGAAAGACCTTGCCGATCCACTTCATGCGCGCGTCGCGCCACGCGCTCTCCGCGACCACCGTCCTGGCCGCGAGCACTGCCGCCGTATTCCTTTCGCCAACGGCGGCCTATGCGCAATCGGCCGAAAGCCAGAAGACGACACGGCTGGAAAAGATCGAGGTGACGGCCGGCAAGACAGCCGCAACGATCGCTGAGGATAACAACACGATCGTGCCGACGCGCAACGTCTCGGCGCTCAAGACCGATACGCCGCTGATCGAAACGCCCCGATCCGTCTCGGTGGTCACGCGCAAGGAACTCGACGAGCGCGGCGTGCAGGACATGATCCAGGCGACGCGTTACGCCGCCGGCGTCACCACCGGCGCCTTCGGCTTCGACCCGCGATTCGACCAGATCTACATCCGCGGCTTCGAGACGACGACGACCGGCGACTTCCGCGACGGCCTGCGCCAACCCTACATGAACTACGGCACCTTCCCGACGGAGGTCTACGGCCTCGAACGAATCGAGATCCTCAAGGGTCCGGTCTCGGTCATGTACGGCGCGGCCGGCGCCGGCGGCATCGTCAATCGCATATCGAAGATGCCCGAGGAGGAGACGCACCGCGAGGTCGAGCTGCAATATGGCACGATCGGACGCACCCAGGCCGCATTCGACGTCGGCGGACCGGCAACGGCCGATGGCGATTTCCTCTATCGTATCGTCGGGCTTCTGAGGAACGGCGAGACCAACTACGACGTCGCCGACGACCGCTACCTGCTGCAGCCCTCCTTTACCTGGAAGCCGGACGAGGGCACGTCGCTGACCGTCTATGGTCTCGCGCAGAAAGGCGAGAGCGACGCCAGCCCGCGGGTGCTCGAACATGATGGCCGGCTTCTGCGCTACAGCGACCCGGACTACGACTATCAGAAGGTTCGGCAGTATCAGGCCGGCTACAAGTTCGAGCACGAATTCGACAATGGCCTGACCTTCCGCCAGCACGGCCGCGTCAGCGATCTCGATCTGAGAGCCCGTTACCTGCAGTTCGGGACTGAGGTGGCACCCGACGTCTTCGATCGCTCGCCCGTCGCCATCAAGGACGACCAGCGTGCCTACCAGATCGACAACCAGCTCGAGGCCGCCTTCGACACCGGCGCAGTCTCGCACACGCTGTTGACCGGCCTCGACTACACCTGGATCACCTCCGATTTCGGCCTCGGCTTCGGTGCCGTCGATCCGGCCTATCGTTTCGATCTCAACAACCCCACCTTTGGGATCAGCGGCCCGACGCCTGCGCTCACCAGCTTCAGCGGTCGTCATCTCCGGCAGACCGGCATCTATGTCCAGGACCAGGCCGAGTTTGGAAACTGGCGCGCTGTTGGCGGCCTTCGCTATGACTGGGTCGACCAGACGAGCACCGACAAGAACACCGGCGTCGTCGACAGCAAGGACGACGGCGAGCTCACCGGCCAGGCGGGCCTTCTCTATCTCTTCGACAACGGCATCGCGCCCTATGCCAGCTACAGCACCTCCTTCGTGCCGCGCACCGAACTTTCGGCCGACGGCACCGTGCTCGATCCGACGACCGGCGAGCAGATCGAGCTTGGCGTGAAATACCAGCCCGAGGGCGAGGCCTACTCGTTGAGTGCGGCGTACTACCGGATCGTCGAGTCCGGCGCTCCGCAATATGTATCGGACGCGTCCCTTCCTGTCGGCTACTACTACAAATCGGCAGGAGAGGTGACGACCAATGGCTTCGAGGTGGAAGGGCGCCGGGAGTTCGACAACGGCCTGAGCTTCATCGCCGCCTACACCTACAACGACGCCGAAATCACCGGGAATGTCGACCCGTCGCTGATCGGCAACGTGCCGTCGACGAAGCCGCGCCATGTCGCATCGCTGTGGGTCAACTATCTGCTGCCCGACGACACGCAGCTAGCAGGCTTGAGCCTCGGCGGCGGCGTGCGCCTGGCATCAAGCTCCTACACATCCGATGCCAATACCGCCAAGAACGGTGGTGCCGTCTATTTCGACGCCTCGATCGCCTACGACTTCGGCGTCAAGAACCCTGAGCTTGACGGGTTGTCGCTCGCGGTCAGCGCCACCAATCTCGGCGACCGCCGCGAAGAGGTCTGCACCGATGGCTATTGCTATTTCGGCCAGGGCCGCACGGTGCTCGGTTCGCTGAAGTATCGGTGGTAGCGCCCGGAAGCCGTTGCTTACTTCAAGCAAAGCGGCCGGCGAGTGCGCCGGCCCGGCGGATCATCGCCTGCAGATTCTCGCGGATGCGCGCTTCGACGAGTTCCGCCACCTCCGGGTACTCTTCCAGCATGCGGCGAAACAGCGGTCGGTTGATGCGGATGACTTCGCTGTCTTCCTCGGCGGTCGCCGTGAACTTGCGTTCGACCATCGAGATCAGCGCCAGTTCCGACAGCAGCGCCCCGCGGCCGACCGTCGAGACCGTCGCCTCGGAACCATCGACGCCAACCTTCGACAAGGACAGGCTGCCGCTCGCAATCGCAAAGGCGCAATCGGCAGGCGCCCCTTCGCGAAACAGCTCCTGCCCCTTGAATATGCGGCGCCGTTCCGCGCCGAAGGCGATCAGCCTCAGCTTGTCCTCGCTGATATCGACAAACAGCGGCACGTTGGACAGAAGCACGATATCGTCGTTGAGCGCCACGCGGCTAACCTCCCGAAATCACGGCGCCCCCGACCCCAAGCGAGCCGGATCGCGCACGATCAGTCTAGATGACATGGAGCAGGATTCGGGCGGCATACCGCTTTGCACCTTCCCACCCCGCTACGGAACGATCTTGTAGCCGCCGTTCTCTGTCACCAAAATCTCGGCATTGGAAGGGTCCCGCTCGATTTTCTGGCGCAGCCGGTAAACGTGGGTTTCGAGCGTGTGGGTGGTGACGCCGGAATTGTAGCCCCAGACCTCTTCCAAGAGCACGTCGCGCGTCACGACCTTCTGGTCGGCACGATAGAGATAGCGGATGATCGCCGCTTCCTTCTCGGTAAGGCGGATCTTCTGGCCGTTTTCGAGCGTCAGCAGCTTCTGGCTGGGCTTGAACGTATAGGGACCGACGCTGAAGGTCGCGTCCTCGCTCTGCTCATGCTGGCGCAACTGCGCACGGATACGGGCAAGCAGGACGGCGAAGCGGAACGGCTTGGTGACATAGTCGTTGGCACCGGCCTCGAGACCGAGGATCGTGTCCGAATCGGTATCGTGGCCCGTCAGCATGATGATCGGCGCCTTGAAGCCGCCCTTGCGCAGGAGCTTCACCGCCTCGCGGCCATCCATATCCGGCAGACCGACGTCCATGATCAGGAGATCGACCTGCTGCGCCCGTGCCGTCTGGATGCCCTTGCCGGCGGTCGCCTCCTGGATGAGATCGAACTCCTCGTAAAGTGAAAGCTGTTCGACCAACGTTTCGCGCAGGTCATTGTCGTCGTCGACAAGAAGAATGGTACGGGTCGCCATGGGACAATTCCTGTTTGCTTCCGTTTTCAAACTAGCTCAAATGCCCGTGTTGGCAAGCGAGCCAGCGTCGGTAAGTCCTTATACCTGCAACCGTGCTTAGGGTGCCCCCCAAATCACGGGCAAAGCAAAAATCCGTGAGAATGATGCGCAAGAAAACGTCGGGAACAAGACCAGCCAAGTCCATCATCACAGTCCGCCCGGCGCCGCGCGATCGAAAGCGGGCGTTGGTCTGCTTCGATGGCCGCGTCGAGCAGGCGGCGATCGGACGAAGCGGCATCACCAGCCTGAAGCGTGAAGGCGACGGCGCCACGCCGCGTGCCGCGATGAAGCTGATCGGCGGTTATGTCAGGCGCGATCGTCTCTTTCTGCCGCCGACGCCGTTGCCGACGCGAACCACACGCAAGGACATGCTCTGGTGCGACGCCCCGCGTCACGCCCAATACAATCGTCCGGTCGTGGCACCTTTCTCACCGAGCCATGAGGAGATGATGCGCGAGGACGGGCTTTACGACGTCTGCCTGGTGATGGACTGGAACCTCCTTGCACGCCGGCGAAACGCCGGCTCGGCTATCTTCTTCCACCTGATCCGGCCGGGCTATGAGCCGACGCAGGGCTGTGTCGCGGTCAGCCTGCGCGCCATGTCGCGGTTGATTCCTTATATGCGGCGCGGCACCGTCGTTCGGGTGCTTTGATCCAGGCCTGCAAACAGCTCAGTCGAGCGAGCGCGGGGTCACAAAACGCGAGAGTTTGGCGCCGCCGGGCATAAGTTCGCGCCAACCCGCAGCCTCGAACTCGAGCACCGCAAGGGCGGCCGTCGGAAACTTGTCCGCCATGCGCATGCGCAGATCCGCATCGCCGGAACCGACGAGTTCGTGCGCCAGATCTTCCATGCCGGGATTGTGGCCGACGATCAGCAACGTCCTGACAGCCGGATCCGTCGCGCGCAGAACGCTCAGGATCTGCGAGGCCCCCACCTCGTAGATCGCGCGGGTATTCTCGACCGCAACCTCGGACGGCAGGGCGGACGCCACCAATTGCCAGGTCTCTTGCGCCCGCTTGGCGGTCGAAACCAGCGCAAGATCCGGCACGAGCTTATGCCGCGCCATGTACTTTCCCATCAGCGGCGCCGCCTTGCGGCCGCGCTCGCCGAGCGGACGGTTGATGTCGGCGACACCGTTGGGCCAGGCGGATTTGGCATGGCGCAACAATATCAGGCAGTAGCTTTGTACAGGCAGATCGTCGCTCATCCGTCGTCCTCCCAAACGCCCTTCGGCCAACACGTTCCTAGACTTGCAGCCAGCTTAGCGCAATTCGCCGACCCGCGTGGGGCGCTGACGTGCGGACAAACAAAAAAGGCCGCCCCGAAGGGCGGCCATTTGCGCCGGAAAAGCTCTAATCCGGCTTATTTCCATTCGCGGATATCGACGAAGTGACCCGCAACCGCAGCGGCCGCCGCCATTGCCGGCGAGACCAGGTGCGTGCGACCCTTGAAGCCCTGACGTCCTTCGAAGTTGCGGTTCGACGTGGACGCGCAACGCTCGCCCGGCTTCAGCCGGTCGTCGTTCATCGCCAGGCACATGGAGCAGCCCGGCTCGCGCCAGTCGAAGCCGGCTTCCCTGAAGATCTTGTCGAGGCCCTCGGCCTCGGCCTGTTCCTTCACGAGGCCAGAGCCCGGAACGATCATCGCCGAAACCGTCGAAGCGACCTTGCGGCCTTCGACGACCTCGGCCACGGCCCGGAGGTCCTCGATGCGGCCGTTGGTGCAGGAGCCGATGAAGACGCGATCAACGGCGATATCGGTGATCTTCGTGCCCGGCTTCAGGCCCATATAGTCGAGCGCGCGCCACTTGGAGGCCCGCTTGGTCTCTTCCTGGATCTCATCGGGGTTGGGAACGATGCCCTGAACCGAAATGACGTCTTCCGGAGAGGAGCCCCAGGACACGATCGGCGGCAGGTTGGCAGCATCGAGCACGACGACGCGGTCGTAGTGCGCACCTTCGTCCGTGTGCAGCGTCTTCCAGTAGTCGAGCGCCATGTCCCAGGCCTTGCCCTTCGGAGCGCGCGGCTTGTCCTTGATATAGGCAAACGTCGTCTCGTCCGGCGCGATCAGGCCGGCGCGGGCGCCGCCTTCGATCGTCATGTTGCAGATGGTCATGCGGCCTTCCATCGACAGCGAGCGGATCGCTTCGCCGGCAAATTCGATGACGTGGCCGGTACCGCCGGCAGTGCCGATCTCGCCGATGATGGCGAGGATGATGTCCTTGGCGGTGACGCCTGATGGCAGCTGGCCGTCGACGCGCACCAGCATGTTCTTCGCCTTCTTCTGGATCAGCGTCTGGGTGGCGAGCACGTGCTCGACCTCGGACGTGCCGATGCCATGCGCCAGCGAACCGAAGGCGCCGTGCGTCGAGGTGTGGCTGTCACCGCAGACGATGGTCATGCCCGGCAGCGTAAAGCCCTGCTCCGGGCCGACGATGTGCACGATGCCCTGGCGCTTGTCGTTCTCGGAGTAGTATTCGACGCCGAACTCGGCCGCGTTGGTGGCGAGCGCCTCGACCTGGATGCGGCTTTCCTCGTTCTTGATGCCGAGATGGCGGTCAGGCGAGGTCGGAACGTTGTGGTCGACGACGGCGAGCGTCTTTTCCGGGGCGCGGACCTGGCGGCCAGCCATGCGCAGGCCTTCGAAGGCCTGCGGGCTCGTCACTTCGTGAACGAGGTGACGGTCGATGTAGAGAAGACAGGTGCCGTCTTCCTGTTCGTTGACCAGGTGGTCGTCCCAGATCTTGTCATAGAGGGTACGCGGTGCGCTCATGGCAGTATATCCATCGAGTTTTCAAAAAAAGTAGGGAAAGCCGGCGGCAAGGCGGCCGGAAACTCTGATCAGGAGATCAGGATAGGCGGCTTGTAAGCGCCCCGTGGACGCGCGCAAAGAACCGTGCCGGCAGGCGCTTGTGATCCTGCAGCACGACGATCTTCTGTTCGCGACATCCGAATTTGGATTCCATGGCCGTGTTCATATCAATTTTCTGACAGGTCGGCAATCGGTGGAAGCGACCTCAGCGCTGCTCTGCGCGCCGCAGCCGCCGCTCCAGCCCCCGCAATCCCAACGAAAGACCGATGGTCAGCACCAGATAGACATAGGCGACGATCGAATAGGTCTCGAAGAAGCGGAAGGAACCGGAAGCATAGACCTTGCCCATCTGCGTAATGTCGGCGACGCCGAGCACCGAGACGAGCGAGGAATCCTTGACCATGGCGATGAAGTCGTTGCCAAGAGGCGGCAGGATCACCCGGATTGCCTGCGGAAAGACGACCAGGCGAAAGCGCTGGTAGCGCGAGAGCCCGAGCGCCTTGGCCGCCTCGATCTGTCCCTTGTCGACCGAGAGGATGCCGGCCCGGAACACTTCGGCAATGAAGGCGGAATAGCCGATCATCAAGGCGATGATCGCCCGCCACATCAGCGATATGTCGCGCACGACGAAGGGTTCCATCCAGCCGGCGCTAATCAGCGGCGCGCAGATGAAATTGGCGGCGACGACAAGCGCCGGCGCGCCGACGAAGGCGATATAGAACAGAAGCACCAGGATCGGCACGCCGCGGATGACTTCGGTATAGAAGCGCGCGATCTGCCGGAGTGACGAATGCTCGGACAGCGCCATCAGGGCGATGCCGAGGCCGAGCGTCGTCGCCAGCACAAAACCCATGAGCGTTACGAAGACGGTGACGCCAAGGCCTTTGAAGACGACGGTGAAGACTTCTGAGAAGATATTATTGCTGATGATCACGGCGGCGAGCGCCACCGCGATCACAAGAAGGGCGACCAACCACCAGGGATAGTCGCCCTTGCCGGACATGTCAGGAGATTGCGGAGCGGCCATAGCCTCGGATCAGCCGCCCATTTTGTATTCGAGGAACCACTTCTTATCGAGGGCATCGAAGGTGCCGTCTTCCTTCAGCGCCTTGATCGCGGCGTTGACCGGAGCGACGAGGTCCGAGCCCTTCGGGAAGATGAAGCCGAAGTCTTCGGTGCCGAGCGGACCGCCGACGACCTTGAGCTTGCCTTCAGAGGAATCGACATAACCCTTGGCGGCGACGCTGTCGGTCAAAACCACGTCGACGTCGCCGGCCTTCAATGCCTGGACGGTCGCGCCGAAGGTCTCGAACAGCTTGACGCGCGGGTTCTGCTCGTTGCCATCCAGCATTTCGTAGACGGCGGTGTAGAACGGCGAGGTACCCGGCTGCGCGCCGACGAGGCCGTCGGCGAATGCGCCGAAGCTCTTGCCGTCGTTGAAGCGGGTCTCGTCGCTGCGCACCAGCATGAACTGCTGCGAGCGCATGTAGGGATCCGAGAAGTCGACCTTTTCCTTGCGGTCATCCTTGATGGTGATGCCGGTCATGCCGATCTGATACTGGCCGTCATGCACCGCCTGGATCATCGCGTCCCAGCTGGTGTTCTGGTATTCGACCTTGAAATTCAACCGCTTGGCGATCTCGTTCATGGCGTCGTATTCCCAGCCCTTGGCCTCGCCGGTCTTCGGGTCGACGAACTGCAGCGGCGGGTAGGCGTTCTCCGTGACGACGACAACCGTCTTGCCGCCGAGATCGGGCAGATCGCTGGCAACAGCCGGTGCAGAAAATGCGAAAGGAACGGCAAGTGCAGCTGCGATGCCCGCAAGCACGTGGCGACGGATTGTCATTGGAGGGCTCCCGAAAAGTGTGGCAGCGGAAAATGTCACAAATTCCGTCGGAAAGACAAGCGCATAGTACCAAAAAAGAAAGGCGGCCGAGGCCGCCTTTCCAACAATCCGAGAGGATTGAAATCTTATTCCGCTGCAGCTTCTGCTGCCTTGGCGGCTTCTGCAGCTGCCTTGGCTTCTGCTGCTTCGGCTGCTGCCTTTTCGGCGGCGAGAGCCTGAGCTGCTGCAACCTTTTCAGCCTCGATGCGTGCCTTTTCCTCGGCAATCGCCTGGCGCTCGGCTTCGTTCAGCTTGCGGGCGCGCGTGCCGGTGTTCTCGACGATACGAGCCGACTTGCCGCGACGGTCGCGCAGGTAATAGAGCTTGGCGCGACGGACCTTACCGCGGCGAACAACTTCGACGCTCTCGACGAGCGGAGAGTAAACCGGGAATACGCGCTCGACGCCTTCGCCGTAGGAGATCTTGCGAACGGTGAAGCTTTCGTTGATGCCGCCGCCCGAACGAGCGATGCAGACGCCTTCATAGGCCTGAACGCGGGTACGGCTGCCTTCGACAACGCGAACGTTGACGCGCAGCGTGTCGCCGGCGGAGAATTCGGGAAGCGTGCGCTTGGCGGCAATCTTGGCGGCCTGTTCGGCTTCCAGCTGCTGGATGATGTTCATCGGTCTAACCTTTCAAGTTCTTCTGAAACAGCCAGAGCGCTCTCGATCAACCTGTCGGGCTTGCCTTCAGGTCTTGCCGGACCGGCAGGAGCGGATTCGCCATTCTTTGTTTTGGTCGACGGGCACAGAACCCGAACCGGGCCGGCACATACACCAATCGATCCGCCTTGTCATCCCCGGAAGCCATATTTTCTCGGCGATCCGCGGCAAGAAACGCTTTTCTATCAGAAAACCCGGATGGATGCATGCTCGATTGTCCGAGCGGACGGGCTTGCGGCCATCCCTGCCACCGGCTATCCCGGGCGTGGTGGGTCGGGGGAGACCATGCATATCTTTGAAGTGCTCATGCTGTTTGCGGCCGGCTTCCTGTCCGGCGTCGTCAACGCCATCGCCGGCGGCGGAACGTTCCTGACCTTCGGCGCGATGACGCTTGGCGGCCTCTCGCCGATCGTGGCCAACGCGACCTCGTCGATCATCCAGTTCCCGGGCTACATCACCTCGGCGCTCGCCTATGCCAAGGAGATCCGCGCCGACAAGCGCTATGCCATCCTGCTCGGTGTGATCTCGGCGCTCGGCGGCCTTGCAGGCGCACTGCTTCTCATTTCGCTTTCCAACACCTCCTTCCGCGCGCTCGTGCCCTGGCTGCTGCTGGCGGCGACGGCGATCTTCGCCGCCGGGCCGCTGCTGAAGCCCAAGGCGCGCGTCGACGAGCATGCGATCAACCCGGCCGGCATCGGCGCCCAGTTCGTCACCTCCATCTATGGCGGCTTCTTCGGCGCCGGCATGGGCATCATGATGCTGGCGGTGCTGGGGCTGGCGACCGGCGGCGGCTATCACCGGCTGAACGCGCTCAAGAACTTCATCTCGATCGTGATTGCGGCCATCGCCATCGTCGTCTTCGCCGCCGGCGGCGTCGTCTCCTGGCTGCATGCCGCAATCATGGTGCCGGGGGCAGCACTTGGCGGCTACAGCGGCGTCTGGGCGGCCCGGAGGGTACCGCAGGCCGTCATCCGCGCACTGGTTGTCGCCGTCGGCCTGCTGCTTGCCGCCTATTATTTCTTCACGGGCTGATCGAGAAGGTCGGGCCTGCGCTCGGCGGTGAGGCGCCGCGCCTCCGCCTCGCGCCACTTGGCGATGGCGCCGTGATTGCCCGAGGTCAGAACCGCGGGGATCTCACGGCCCTCGAAGACCTGCGGACGGGTATAGTGCGGATGTTCGAGCAGACCGCCTTCGAAGCTTTCATGCACGCCGGAAAGCTCGTTGCCCATGACACCAGGCAGGATGCGCACCACGGCATCGAGAAGCGTCAGCGCAGCCGGCTCGCCGCCCGAAAGAATATAGTCGCCTATGGAAACCTCTTCGAGGCCGCGGGCATCGATCACCCGCTGGTCGACGCCTTCGAAGCGTCCGCAGACGATGACGACGCCAGGCCCGGCCGCAAGCTCGCGCACCCGCTCTTGCGTCAGCGGGCGACCGCGCGGGCTCATCAACAGCCGTGGACGGTCGTCACCCTCCGAGACATGGTCGATCGCGCGGGCGAGCACGTCCGGCTTCAGCACCATGCCGGCTCCGCCGCCGGCCGGCGTGTCGTCGACGGTGCGGTGCTTGTCCTCGGCGAAATCGCGGATCTGCACCGGCTCGATCGACCATTGGCCGCGCTCCAGCGCCTTGCCCGAAAGGGACGCGCCGAGATGGCCCGGAAACATTTCGGGATAGAGGGTCAGGACAGTCGCACGAAACGTCATCGCCGAATCGCTCACTTGCGCTTGGCGGAAAACGGATTGCCCGAATCCTGGTCCTTGTCCTCGGAAAGACCGGCAGCCACCGGATCGACCAGCAGCTTGCCCGCTTCCAGGTCGATCTCCAGCACCGACCACTCGGTGAAAGGGATCAGCACCGGGCGCCGGCCCGGACCTTTCAGCTCCAGAAGATCGCCGGCGCCGAAATCGAAAACGCCGCTGACCTTGCCATAGCTGGTGCCATTGCCGTCGATCGCTTCCAGCCCTTCGAGATCGGCGTAGAAGAACTCGTCCTCGTCCAGATCGTCGTCCGGAAGGTTGTCGCGCTCGATAAAGAGTTCCAGGCCGTTGAGGGCCTCGGCGGCGTTGCGATCGTTGACGCCACGGAAGCGCACGATGACGACGTTCTTCGCCTCGCGGATTTCCAGCACCTCGAAAACACGTCCGTCGGCGCTGTGCAAATTGCCGTAGTCGCCGAGCGCCGTCGGGTCGTCGGTAAAGGATTTGACCCTGACCTCGCCGCGCAAGCCCTGCGCCGCGCCGATCGTCGCCATCAGAACCGGGTTTTCGAGTTTGCTCATCGTCCGTGTCCATTTCGGGAGTTCAGGGTGCACATAACGGAAAACGGGCAGCATGGAAATGCCACCCGTTTCCTTAAAGTCGCGACAGGTTGGAAGCGGACGCGGACGGAAGCCCGTGCATCCCGCTTCAAACCATTTGCCGGCTATTATTCTGCGGCAGCTTCTGCAGCGGCAGCAGCGGCGTCTTCAGCCTTCTGCTTGGCTTCAGCAGCGCGCTCCTGAGCCTTCTTGCCCGGAAGGGCCTTGGCCGGGTTGTTGCGAGCCGGACGCTTTGCGAGACCGGCCTGGTCGAGGAAACGCAGAACGCGGTCGGTCGGCTGGGCGCCCTGGGCGATCCAGTGAGCGATACGCTCGGCGTCGAGCTCGACGCGCTTTTCGTCGTCCTTGCCGAGCATCGGGTTCCAGGAGCCGATCTTCTCGAGGAAACGGCCGTCACGCGGGCTGCGGGCGTCGGCAACGACGATCTGGTAGTACGGACGCTTCTTGGAACCGCCACGGGCGAGACGAATTTTCAGTGCCATTTCAGTTACTCCTTGCAGGCTTTCTTGACCGCTTCGTTCAAGCGGAATGGTTTGTGCCGGCGTTGCCCGCGTTATGCGAACGATCGGCGGCGATGGCTTCATGATGCCGGATGACTTCCTTGATGATGAAGTTCAGAAACTTCTCGGCGAAATCCGGATCCAGATTGGCATCCTTGGCCAGACGGCGCAGGCGTTCGATCTGGTATTCTTCGCGCGCCGGGTCGGCCGGCGGCAGATCATGCTTGGCCTTGAGAACGCCGACTGCCTGGGTGCAGCGGAAGCGTTCGGCCAGCATGTGGACGAGTGCGGCATCGATGTTGTCGATCGACTGCCGGTAACCCGCCAATTCCTGTTTGATTTCGGGATCAATCATCTCTCACCGATCCTCACTTCTTCTTCGGCAGGCCGGGAAGGCCGGGGAAACCGCCACCGAGGCCCGGAAGCTTGGCGCCGCCCAGACCGGGCAGGCCACCGCCGCCGAGGCCCGGCATGCCACCGGGCTTGAGGCCGGCTGCTTCCGCCTGCTTCTGCAGCGCTTCGAGCTGCTTCGGGTCGAGCTTCGACAGGTCGGGCATGCCGCCGCCACCGAGGCCACCAAGCCCCATCTTGTTGGCAAGGCCGCCCATCATCTGCTTCATCATGCCGCCTTTGCCCTTGCCGCCCATCATCTTCATCATGTCCGCCATCTGGCGGTGCATCTTCAGAAGTTTGTTGATGTCGGCAGCATCGGTGCCGGAACCGGCGGCGATGCGCTTCTTGCGCGAATGCTTGAGCAGATCCGGATTGGCGCGCTCGGCCTTGGTCATTGACGAGATGATGGCGATCTGGCGTCCGAACAGCTTGTCGTCGAGACCGGCGGCGGCCATCTTGTCCTTCATGCCGGCCATGCCAGGCATCAGGCCCATGATGCCGCCCATGCCGCCCATCTTCTGCATCTGGCCAAGCTGGTCGGCGAGGTCGTTCAGGTCGAACTTGCCCTTGGCCATTTTGGCGGCCATGGCGGCCGCTTTTTCGGCGTCGATGTTCTCGGCCGCCTTTTCGACCAGCGAGACGATGTCGCCCATGCCGAGGATGCGGTCGGCGACGCGGCGCGGATGGAACTCTTCGAGTTCGCCCATCTTTTCGCCGACGCCGATGAGCTTGATCGGCTTGCCGGTGACCGCACGCATCGACAGCGCTGCACCGCCACGGCCGTCACCGTCCATGCGGGTGAGCACCAGGCCGGTGATGCCGACGCGTTCGTCGAAGTTGCGGGCGAGATTGACGGCGTCCTGACCGGTCAGCGCGTCGGCGACGAGCAGGATTTCATGCGGATTGGATTTCCGCTTGATCTCCGCCATCTCGATCATCAGCGGCTCGTCGATATGGGTACGGCCGGCGGTATCGAGGATGACGACGTCATGGCCGCCGAGCTTGGCAGCCTGGACGGCGCGCGCGGCGATATCGGTCGGCGATTGGCCGACAATGATCGGCAGCGTATCGACGCCGGTCTGCACGCCAAGCTGACGCAGCTGTTCCTGGGCGGCCGGACGACGCGTGTCGAGCGAAGCCATCAGGACCTTTTTCTTGTCCCGCGTCTTCATCCGGCTGGCGATCTTGCCGGTGGTGGTCGTCTTACCCGAACCCTGCAGACCGACCATCATGATGACAACAGGCGCCGGGGCGTTGAGGTCAATGGTGACTCCCTCGGAGCCGAGCATCTCGATCAGCTGATCATGGACGATCTTGACGACCATCTGGCCAGGCTTGATCGACTTCAGGATTTCGGCGCCGACGGCCTTTTCACGAACCTTTTCAGTAAAGGAGCGCACGACGTCGAGCGCGACGTCGGCTTCGAGCAGCGCACGGCGAACCTCGCGAAGCGCAGCGGAAACATCGGCTTCCGACAATGCGCCGCGGCCGGTCAGTCCATTCAATATGGAACCAAGGCGGTCCTGGAGGCTCTCGAACATTCTCACTTCCTTCTGGTTTCCGGTGGCGATCAACTCGCCGGAAACGTGGGTTCCTTCGCGCAGAAAACAAGGCGCAAAGCCAAAAACCACCCGAGGGCGCAACGCGCTGTCGGATGTTGACCTCCGGGTTCTCTTTACACCTTTACGGGACCCGGTCGGCGGCTTCGAAGACTTGAGCTTGCGAAGGAATTGCGGCGGATAAACAGGAAAGCGCGGCAAAAGTCAAGGACGGCAGGGCAATGACGGCGTTTTGGCTCAGAGCGCCTCGCCCTCGACGGCTGCATCCAGTTCGCCCGCCAGCTGCTCAAAGGCCGTCGCCACCCGCGTCATCACCCGGAGCGTAGCCACCACTTCGGTCTGATTGATATCGCCGAGCAAGGCGTGCAGCATCTCGACTTCACGGCGATGGATTTCCTCGAACAGATCGCGTCCGGCGGCGGTCGGGACGCAAAGATAGGCGCGTCGGTGCTCCGGATTCGGCTGCCGTTCCAGCAATTGCTTGTCCATCAGCCCGGTGACGATGCGCAGCACGAACTGCCGTTTCATCGACAGGCGACGTGCCGCGTCCGGCACAGTCAGCTGCACTTCGCAAAAAAGTTCGAGAACCGCGCGCTCCGCCACGGATATACCCGCGCCATCGAGCATATGCTCCGACGCTCGTTGCATATTGAGATGGACGGAGCGGACCAGCCGAAGGGTCTTGTAGAGGCGTTCATGCGGGTCGAATCGAACGAGCATGAAAGCACGATAGCAATCCAGTTGCTGTTTTCAAGAATTTATTAAAGCCCGATCTTCCATCGGATGCGCCGGCGCACCATTTCATGCAATCACAAGACATGCCGAAAGGCTCGGGATGAAGAAATCGCAGAATCCATACTACCGCGGCCCCGTCTCCGACCATTTCGACGGGACGCGCTTCTTCAATCCCGGCGGCAGGCCGCCCAAGGGCATGGCTGATTTGCTGCGCTGGCAATTCGGCGGCGGCAAGATTCGCTGGCCGGCGCACAATCCAAGCCCATTCGCACAGACCAAGCCTGAACTGGCCGTCGAAGGCGAACGCCTGCGCGTGACGATGATCGGCCATGCGACGCTGCTCATCCAGGTGCACGGCTTGAACATTCTCACCGACCCCGTCTGGGCGCATCGCGCCAGCCCCTTCGCCTTTGCCGGCCCGCAGCGCCGCAACGCCCCTGGCATCGAGCTCGAAGATCTGCCGCCGATCGACATCGTGCTCGTCACCCACAACCATTACGACCATCTCGATGTCGAAACGCTGGCCGCCCTTCACGAGGAGCATGGGCCGCGGATCATCACCCCGCTCGGTAACGATACGATCATTCGCCGCACCGTTCCCGAAGCCGAGATAACGGTGGTCGACTGGGACGACCGGGTCGATTGCGGTGACGACATCGTCATCCACGCGGAGCCCTGCCATCATTGGTCGGCCCGCGGCTCGCGCGACCGCCGCATGGCGCTCTGGGCCGCCTTCGTTCTGGAGACTCCGGCGGGCAAGATCTACCATGTCGGCGACACCGGCTTTCACGAGGGCATAAACTATCGGGCCGCCCGCGAAAAACACGGGCCCTTCCGCCTCGCCAACCTGCCGTTCGGCTCCTACGAACCGCGCTGGTTCATGCAGGACCAGCACCAGAACCCGGAAGAGGCAGTCCGCGGCATGATCGATTGTGCCGCCGCCCATGTCGCCGGTCACCACTGGGGCACGTTCCGCCTGACCGACGAGGGTGTCGACGAGCCGCGGCTGGCGCTGGAACGAGCGCTAGACGCGGCCGGCATCGCCCGCGCCCGCTTCCGGCCGCTTCGTCCCGGCGAGGTCTTCGATGTGCCTGCCACGGCATCCGCCGCGGAATGAAGGCGGCACTGGTAATTTCCGGGCTTTTCCGCCATATACAGCCCGAATGAAGGGTGCCCTGCTTGACGCGGGCCGGTTTGGACCATCGCCACATGACCGACAACGTGCAATTCGCCAGAATGAACGGGCTTGGAAACAAGATCCTCGTCGTCGACATGCGCGGCCGGAAAGATCGGGTGACGCCAGCTGCCGCGATCGCGCTTAATGCCGACCCGGCAACCGCCTTCGACCAGATCATGGCGATCCACGACCCCAAGGCCACCGGCACCGACGCCTGGATCGACATCGTCAATTCCGACGGCTCCATGGCGCAGGCCTGCGGCAACGGCACGCGCTGCGTCGTTCAGGCGCTCGCCGCCGAAACCGGCAAGAAGGCCTTCCTCTTTCATACGGTCGCCGGTCTGCTCGAGGCCAAGGAACACGACGACGGCACCATCTCCGTCGACATGGGAAGCCCTCGCTTTGCCTGGAACGAAATCCCGCTCTCCGAGGAGTTTCACGACACGCGCCGCATCGAGCTGCAGATCGGCCCGATCGACAATCCCGTGCTGCATTCGCCCTCGGTCGCCTCCATGGGCAATCCGCACGCGATCTTCTGGGTCGACAACGACGTCTGGTCTTACGATCTCGAGCGTTTCGGCCCGCTGCTTGAAAACCATCCGATCTTCCCCGAGCGCGCCAATATCTCGATTGCGCGGGTGCTGTCGCGCGGCGAACTGGATCTGAGGACCTGGGAGCGCGGCGCCGGCTTGACGCTAGCCTGCGGTTCGGCCGCCTGCGCGGCCGCCGTCAGCGCCGCTCGCACCGAGCGCACCGACCGCAACGTCGTCGTCAACGTGCCTGGCGGGCCGCTGACGATCGAATGGCGCGAGCGCGATGATCACGTGATCATGACCGGCCCGGCCGAATGGGAATGGTCCGGCACGCTGAACCCGACCACCGGCACCTGGCAGCGCGACGAAACCGAGGCGAGCGGAGCCCGGGCGCTTTGAGCGGCGTCGAGGTCATAACCTTCGGCTGCCGCCTCAATACCTACGAATCCGAAGTGATGCGGGCGGAAGCCGAGAAGGCGGGGCTGAACAACGCCATCCTCGTCAACACCTGCGCCGTCACCGGCGAAGCCGTGCGCCAGGCGCGCCAGGCGATCCGTCGTGCACGTCGCGACAATCCGCATGCCCGCATCATCGTCACCGGCTGCGCCGCGCAGACGGAAAAGCAGACCTTTGCCGAAATGGCCGAGGTCGACGCCGTGCTCGGCAACGAGGAGAAGCTGAAAAGCGCATCCTATGGTTCACTGCCCGATTTCGGCGTTTCGGCGGAAGAGAAGCTGCGCGTCAACGACATCATGAGCGTGCGTGCGACGGCACCGCAGATGGTCAAGCATATCGACGGCCATGTGCGCGCCTTCATCCAGGTGCAGAACGGCTGCGACCATCGCTGCACCTTCTGCATCATCCCCTATGGCCGCGGCAATTCTCGCTCCGTGCCGATGGGCGCCGTCGTCGACCAGGCGCGCAAGCTCGTTGAAACAGGCTATTGCGAGATCGTCCTGACGGGTGTCGACGCCACCAGCTACGGCGCCGACCTGCCGGGCGCGCCGACGCTTGGCCTGCTCGCCAAGACGCTGCTGAAACAGGTGCCGGAAATCAGTCGCCTGCGCCTTTCCTCGATCGACGGCATCGAAGCCGACAAGCACCTTTTCGACCTGATCGCCGACGAGGCGCGCTTCATGCCGCATCTGCATCTGTCGCTGCAGCATGGCGACGACCTGATCCTGAAGCGCATGAAACGCCGCCACTCGAGCGCCGACGCCCGCGCCTTCGCCGATGAAGTCCGCCGGCTGCGGCCCGAGATCAGCCTTGGCGCCGACATGATCGCCGGTTTCCCGACGGAGACCGAGGAGATGTTTGAGAATGCCGCGAAGCTCGCCGACGATTGCGGCATCGCCCATCTGCACGTCTTTCCCTATAGCCCGCGTCCAGGCACGCCGGCAGCGCGCATGCCGCAGCTCGACCGTGGCCTCGTCAAGGACCGCGCCGCACGCCTGCGTGCAGTCGGCGCGACACTCTACGCCCGCCATCTCGAAGGCATGGTCGGCAGCGAGCAGACGATCCTGGTCGAGAATAACGGGCTCGCCCACACACAAAACTTCACGCTCGTCGACGCCGCCGGCCTCAAACCGCGCGCGCTTGTCCCGGTCACGATCACCGGCCACAATGGCAAGCATCTGACGATGCAGGTAAAACAGATGGCTGCGGCCTGATTTATGCGGAATTCCTGAATGGCAATGGGTTTCATCAAGAGGATCTTCACCTTCGGCAAGGGCGCGGTGGAGGAGACAAAACCGCAGGATGTCGCGCCCGAGGAGACGATTGTCGTCGCGCCTGAGGCGGAGCAGCACCCGGAACCGAGTGCCGAGGCGGTGGAACCGTCTGCGCCTGTCGCCGCGGCTGAAATTGCCGAAGAGACCCCGGACGCCGCCTTCGAGCCGCCTGTCGATATCGAGACACTGCCGCTCTCCGAGGACGATCCGGTGCTCGAAGCCGAGATCGAGACTGCGGGCGGTCCCGCTTCCGACGATAGCGAAGAGTTGACGCGTGACGAGGCCGATGCGGAATCGGTTGAGGTTGCTGTTGCCGCACCCCCCTCTGTCCCTTTGGGATATCTCCCCCACAAGGAGGGAGAGCAGGCGGAGAACAAGGCAGCCATCGACGATGCGTCTCTAACCACCGCGGAAGCTGTTGCCGACGAGAAGCCAGCGGATTCCATAGAGATCATCGTAACCTCCCACGAAGCCGAGACCATCGAGGGCACCGCAGAAGCCTTGCCAACTGCGGACGATGGCGAAGCCGAACCACGCGTCATCACGACGGCCGAAACACCCGTAGCTGATGCCGAGGGCGAGCCCAGCCCGATCTCCCCCCCTGTGGGGCAGATGCCCGGCAGGGCAGAGGGGGGTGAAGCCGCAGCCCTCCGCAAAAGCTTCGAAACCGCAGAGAGCGATGCGGCAGAGGCCGTGGCTGAAGTCGCGCCGACCGAGGCCGGCGAAGCAGAGGTAATCGCCGCCACCCCCGCCCTGCCCAAAGGCTTCTCCGCCACCGAGCGCAAGCTTGGGGACGAGCCCGCCGCCGCGCCGAAGGAAAAGCTCACCTGGTACCAGCGCCTGCGCCGCGGGCTTGCACGCACCTCGTCGCAGCTCACCGGGCAGATCGCCAGCCTCTTCACCAAGCGCAAGCTCGATGAAGCAACGCTGCAGGACCTTGAAGACCTGCTGATCCAGGCCGACCTCGGCGTCGAGACCGCGATGCGCATCACCGATACGCTTGCCTCCGAGCGTTATGGCAAGGATGTCTCCGGCGAGGACGTCTCGCGCATCATGGCCGGCGAGATCACCAAGGTGTTGTCGCCCGTCGCGAAGCCGCTGGAGCTCGATCTCAGCCACAAGCCGCATGTCATCCTCGTCGTCGGCGTCAACGGCACCGGCAAGACCACGACGATCGGCAAGCTCGCCGCCAAGCTCTCGGGCGCGGGCCTGAAAGTCATGCTTGCAGCCGGCGACACCTTCCGTGCCGCCGCGATCGAGCAGCTGAAGATCTGGGCGGAGCGCACCAAATCCGACATCGTCTCTTCAAAGCTCGGCGCCGATGCCGCCGGCCTCGCCTATGAGGCGTTCCAGCAGGCGCGCGAAAAGAAGGCCGACGTGCTGATCATCGACACGGCCGGCCGCCTGCAGAACAAGGCGGAACTGATGGCCGAGCTCGAAAAGATCGTGCGCGTGCTCGGAAAGCTCGATCCGGATGCGCCGCACACGGTGTTGCAGACGCTCGATGCCACGACGGGACAGAACGCGCTGCAGCAGGTGGAGATCTTCCGCAACGTCGCCGGCGTCAGCGGTCTGATCATGACCAAGCTCGACGGCACGGCGCGCGGCGGCATCCTCGTCGCCATCTCCGCCAAGCACAAGCTGCCGGTCTACTTCATCGGCGTCGGTGAAGGCATCGACGATCTGGAGCCTTTCGAGGCCAAGGATTTCGCCGAGGCGATCGCCGGCGTTGCCGCCTGACGAGGCCGTTCTGCGCCCGCGCATTTGCGCGGGACCGTTGCCTTGATATGGTTTTGCCGCAAAGCTGGTGTTATGAGCAGCAGGCACATGCAGAAACAGGACCCCCAGATGTCGTCGATCGAGGCTACCAAGCCGCAGAAGGAAGTCAGCCCCTTGCTCAAGATGGTGCTGGAGCTTGGACCGCTGATGGTCTTCTTCTTCGCCAATTCGCGCGGCGAATGGCTGGCCGGGCATTTCCCGGCGCTCGCCGAGCTCGGCGGTCCGATCTTCATCGCCACCGGCCTGTTCATGGCCGCGACCGCGATCGCGCTTGCCGTCTCCTGGATGCTGACCCGCACCCTGCCGATGATGCCGCTGATCTCAGGCATCGTCGTCTTCGTCTTCGGTGCGCTGACGCTGTGGCTGCAGAACGACACCTTCATCAAGATGAAGCCGACGATCGTCAACACGCTGTTCGGCGCGATCCTGCTCGGCGGTCTTCTCTTCGGCAAGTCGCTGCTCGGCTATGTCTTCCATTCCGCCTTCAAGCTCGACGAGGACGGCTGGCGCAAGCTCACGCTGCGCTGGGGTGTGTTCTTTGTGTTCCTGGCCGTGCTCAACGAAGTGGTCTGGCGCTCGTTCTCGACCGATTTCTGGGTCGCCTTCAAGGTGTGGGGCACGATGCCGATCACCATTCTCTTCACGCTCGCCCAGATGCCCTTGATCATGAAACACTCGCTTGACCAGGAGAACGCCGAGTGAGCACCGCCCTTGAGGAGAATGACAGCCGCAACCGGCACGCACTCCTCTGGCTCGCCGCCTGTTTCGCGGTTCTTTTGATCCAGATCGTCACCCAGCATCTGATGGGCCGCATCTGGATCTGCGACTGCGGCTACGTCAAACTGTTCGAACCCGTCGTCAAATCCAGCGGCAACTCCCAGCACATCGCCGACTGGTACACACCCTCCCATATCATCCACGGCTTCCTGTTCTACGGCCTCGGCCACCTGCTCTTGCGCCGCAAGCCGCTGACGGCCAAACTCTTCCTGGCAATGGTCATCGAATCCGCCTGGGAGATCGCCGAAAACACCCCCATGGTGATCAACCGCTATCGCTCCGCGACGATCTCGCTCGACTATTTCGGCGACAGCATCCTGAATTCGACCATGGACACGCTGGCGATGGTGGCGGGCTTTATGTTTGCGGCCCGCATGCCCGTCTGGCTGACAGTGACGATCGCCATCGTCTTCGAACTCTTCACCGGCTGGCTGATCCGCGACAATCTCACTTTGAACGTGCTGATGCTGGTCTGGCCGCTCGAT
This sequence comes from Ensifer sp. CCNWLY38, assembly GCF_037120565.1. Lineage (NCBI taxonomy): Bacteria > Pseudomonadati > Pseudomonadota > Alphaproteobacteria > Hyphomicrobiales > Rhizobiaceae > Ensifer > Ensifer sp. CCNWLY38. The sequence continues at coordinate 226,997 of NZ_JBBBBO010000005.1, read as the reverse complement.
GCCGTCAGGGATTGGCAGGCGGGGATTTAGTCGGGCTTCGGACTTCGCCGCCGCCCCTCATCCCGCTGCCGCGACCTTCTCCCTGTAAACGGGGAGAAGGAACTTGGGGCATCCGCTTCTATTCTGTTTACCCTCGAGAGCAAGGACCGTCGTGCATCGCCTTGGTGCAGTGCGGAGATTTAGGCGTTCGGGCGCCGCGAGTCTCCTTCGCCCCGCCTGCGGGGAGAAGGTCGCGGCAGCGGGATGAGGGGGTGGCTCTGACAGAGGAGCTTATGCACTCACGAACCCGCGGCAGCTTTCTCAATCGCCGGCAGCAGTCCATTCTTCACGCTATTCTCGTCGAACGGGCCGACGCGCTTGTAGAGGATCGTACCGTCGGCACCCACGAGGTAGGATTCCGGAATACCGTAGACGCCCCAGTCGATCGCCGCCTTGCCGCGCGGGTCGACACCAATCGCCGAGAAGGGATTGCCGAGCTCGCCGAGGAAACGCAGCGCGTTTTCGTTCTGGTCCTTGTAATTGATGCCGACGACGGTGAGCCGCGGGTCCTTCGACAGTTCCAGAATGAAGGGATGCTCCTGACGGCAGGGCACGCACCAGGAGGCCCAGACGTTGACTAGCGTCAGCTTGCCTTTGATCGCCACGTCGGTCAGCGCCGGCATCGGCTGGCCATCGCGGGTCGCCCCTTCGAGTGCAGGAAGGTCGAGTTTCGGCGCCTTCGTGCCGATCAGTGCGGACGGGATCTCGCTCACGTCCTTGCCGGAATTGAGCTGGCTCCAGAAGATCGCCGCAAGCCCGGCGAAGATGATGAGCGGCAGTGCCGCGAGCACGAAACGCATCGGCCCCGGCTTGCGCTCGTCGCTGCCGGGCGCAGGAGTGCTGGTCATCGTGTCTCTCCCGATGCCGGTTCGGCGGAGCGACGGCGGATGCCGGATGCTTCAAGCTCGGCAAGCTCACGCCGACGCGCGCGCCCATCCAGAACCACCCAGGCGATCAGGCCGAGGACGGTCAGCGTCGCTATTCCATAACTCGTGAAGACGTAGGCGGCGTGGCTCATCATTTCGTGCGCGCTCCCCGGCCAGCGCTGCGCGCCGCCAGACGGCGCAGCGCCGTGACGCGCCGGCGCAGGATTTCGTTGCGCATGGCGGCGATGTGCAGCGTGAAGAACAGAAGCGTGAAGGCAACCGCCATCATGATCAGCGGCCACAGGAACTCCGGATCGATCGTCGGCCCGTCGAGCCGCATGACGCTCGCCGGCTGGTGCAGCGTGTTCCACCATTCGACCGAGAACTTGATGATCGGGATATTGACGAAACCGACCAGCACCAGCACTGCGGAAACCTTGGAGGATCGCGCAGGGTCGTCGATCGCGCGGTTGAGCGCCATCAGTCCCAGATACATGAGGAACAGCACGAAGACCGAGGTCAGCCGCGCGTCCCAGACCCACCAGGTGCCCCACATCGGCTTGCCCCAAAGCGAGCCGGTGACGAGCGCCAGGAAGGTGAAACAGGCGCCGATCGGTGCGGCCGCGCGCGAAGAGACGTCGGCCAGCGGATGGCGCCAAACGAGCGTGCCAAGCGCTGCCAGCGCCATCACCGAATAACACATCATCGACAGCCAGGCGGCCGGAACATGCACATACATGATGCGCACGGTCTCGCCCTGCTGGTAGTCGCCTTCCGTCATGAAGGAAAGCCAGAGGCCGACGACGAAGAACAGCGCTGTCAGGCCGGCAAGCCACGGCAGCAGACGGTCGGCCAGCGCCAGGAACCGTGTCGGGTTGGCGAGATCGCTGAATTTGCGGATGGCCAGGCTGTTTTCGCTCATGATGGCTCTTTAACGCTTAAGTCCCCCTGCTGCAATTGATCCGCGTCAATCGACCGATCACGATCAGTTGGGACCGCCAATCATAAACGTGATCGATCTGAATGACTTAGCGCCGGCTACGACGGAAAACCGCAAACTGTTTCAGCCGTTCCGCTCCGATTGCGTCAATCGGACGCGTGCCGAAGTGCGGCGGCGGCGGCAACCGGCCCGATGACGGCAAAGAACAGCGTGATAGCCGCAAGGATCATCAGGGGCGGCAGGAACGGCGCCGGATCCTCGATCGCCGCATAGACGGCGCTGACGCCGAAGATCAGCACGGGGATCGCAAGCGGCAGCACGAGGATCGACACCAGCAGCCCGCCCCGTGGCAGCGACACAGCGACGGCAGCACCAACCGCACCGATGAAGGTGATCGCCGGCGTGCCGATCAGCAGTGTCAGCATGGTGGCACCGATCGCGATCTCGCTCATGTTCATGAAGAGACCGAGCAAGGGCGAGGCGATCACCAGCGGCAGGCCGGTCGATGCCCAATGGGCCGCGCATTTGACGAAGACGGTAAAGAGCAGCGGCGTCTCCTGCATCAGCATGAGATCGAGCGAACCATCGTCGCGCTCCGCCTGGAACAGACGATCGAGACCGAGCAGCGAGGCGAGCAGCGCGCCGATCCAGAGGATCGCCGGACCGATGCGCGCAAGCAGATTGAGATCCGGGCCGACGCCGAAGGGAATGACCGCGACCACGGTCATGAAGAAGAGCACGCCGATCATCGCCCCACCCCCAGCGCGGATCGACAGCTTCAGATCACGGAAGAAGAGCGCGATCATGCCGGCATTCTCCCGGCAGCGAGCACGGACGCGCTTTTACGCATCATGCCAGAGCCCTCCCGCGAAATGCTCGAAGCCCTTCATGTGCAATTCCCTCGTTTGATCGAGCCCGAGCGGTTGGTGCGTCGCTGCGATCACGATGCCGCCCTTGGCGAGATGCGCCTTTACCAGGTCGGCGAACAGCCGATCGGCGCCGGCGTCGAGTGCTGCGGTCGGCTCGTCGAGAATCCAGATCGGGCGATGGGCGACGAGCAGCTTCGCCATCGCCATGCGGCGCTGCTGACCGGCGGAGAGATAACCGAAGGGCAGATGCGCGATATCAGGCAGGCCGACCGCTTCGACGGCCTCGCTGAGGGGGACGCCAAGGCCACCCGGCGAATCGCCCATGAAACGCTGCCAGAAGGAAAGATTTTCTGCGACGGTCAATTCGCGCTTCATCGCGTTGCGATGCCCGAGATAGTGGCTGAGCTCCGACGGGTGAGCTATTTCTGGGGGGGCATTCTCAAGTTTCAAATGCCCGCTTTCGGGGCTCAGCAACCCGGCCAGAACCCGAAGCAAAGTGGACTTTCCCGAGCCGTTCGGACCCGTCACCACAAGGGCCTCACCGGTATCGAGCGCAAAGGAAATATCGTTAAAAATCAGATCCTCGCCGCGCTTCGCACTCAAACCTTCAGCCAGCAGGCGCATGAATATTAGACTTCCCTTCGCGCGTCTTCCGCAGAGCAAAAAAAGTTCCAATTGGACCTTCGTTGCTCTGGCACGTTTTGGAGAAATTATCTATAAGGCGGCCAACACGCCAGCGGTCGGCGTGAATTTCATCCTAGCGCCGAACATGGAATGAATTTCCACGTACGGACAGCGGAAATGGCCGCACCCGCATCCCAATTCGCGCTTCATTGCGCTCGGGCGTTCGTACGTCAGTTTTTGGCGATCAGACGGAACGGGGTATTATCCAGTGTCCAAATCCCTAGACAGCTTCAATTGTCGCTCCACGCTCACCGTCAACGGTGTGGACTACGTCTATTACAGCCTGCCGAAGGCGGAGGCGAACGGTCTCGCCGGCGTTTCCAAACTCCCCTACTCGATGAAGGTTCTGCTCGAGAACCTGCTGCGCAATGAAGACGGCCGCTCCGTCACCAAGAAGGACATCGAGAACGTTGCCGCCTGGCTGAACGACAAGGGCACGGCTGAAAACGAAATCGCCTACCGCCCGGCCCGCGTGCTGATGCAGGACTTCACCGGCGTTCCCGCCGTAGTCGACCTTGCTGCCATGCGCGACGCCATGGTCTCGCTCGGCGGCGACCCCGAGAAGATCAACCCGCTCGTTCCCGTCGACCTCGTCATCGATCACTCCGTCATCGTCGACGAATTCGGCACGCCGAACGCCTTTGCCCGCAACGTCGAGCTGGAATACCAGCGCAACGGCGAGCGCTACCGCTTCCTGAAGTGGGGCCAGCAGGCGTTCAAGAACTTCCGCGTCGTTCCGCCCGGCACCGGCATCTGTCACCAGGTCAATCTGGAGTATTTGGGCCAGACCGTCTGGACCCGTGAAGAAGACGGCGAAATTACCGCCTACCCGGACACCTGCGTCGGCACCGACAGCCACACCACGATGATCAACGGCCTGGGCGTTCTCGGCTGGGGCGTCGGCGGCATCGAGGCGGAAGCTGCGATGCTCGGCCAGCCGGTTTCCATGCTTTTGCCAGAAGTCATCGGCTTCAAGCTGACCGGCAAGCTGAAGGAAGGCGTCACCGCGACCGACCTCGTGCTGATGGTCGTGCAGATGCTGCGCAAGAAGGGCGTGGTTTCGAAGTTCGTCGAATTCTTCGGCCCGGGCCTCGACAACATGACGCTCGCCGACCGCGCCACCATCGGCAACATGGGTCCGGAATACGGCGCGACCTGCGGCTTCTTCCCGGTCGACAGCGAAACCATCAACTACCTCACCATGTCCGGCCGCGAAGAGCAGCGCATTTCGCTGGTCGAAGCCTATTCCAAGGCGCAGGGCATGTGGCGCGACGGTGACGGCTCGGAGCTTGTCTTCACCGACACGCTGGAACTCGACCTCGGCGACGTCGTACCGGCCATGGCTGGTCCGAAGCGTCCGGAAGGCCGCATCCCGCTCGAAAGCATCGCATCGGGCTTCGCGACCGCACTCGAAGGCGACTACAAGAAGCCGGGCCAGATTTCGAACCGCTACGCCGTCGAAGGCACGGACTTCGATCTCGGCCATGGCGACGTTGCCATCGCTGCGATCACGTCGTGCACCAACACCTCCAACCCGTCGGTGCTGATTGCCGCCGGCCTGCTCGCCCGCAACGCGGTCGCCAAGGGCCTGAAGTCCAAGCCGTGGGTCAAGACCTCGCTGGCACCGGGATCGCAGGTCGTCGGCGAATACCTCGCCAAGTCGGGCCTGCAGAAGGACCTCGACGCGCTCGGCTTCAACCTCGTCGGCTTCGGCTGCACCACCTGCATCGGTAACTCCGGTCCGCTGCCGGCGCCGATCTCCAAGACGATCAACGACAAGGGCCTGATTGCTGCCGGCGTTCTCTCCGGCAACCGCAACTTCGAAGGCCGTATCTCGCCGGACGTTCAGGCGAACTACCTCGCCTCGCCGCCGCTCGTCGTTGCCTACGCACTCGCCGGTACGGTCCAGAAGGACCTGACCAACGAACCGCTCGGCGAAGACAAGGACGGCAACCCGGTCTTCCTCAAGGACATCTGGCCGACCTCGAAGGAAATCCAGGAGTTCATCTTCAAGTACGTCACCCGTGAACTCTACGCGACCAAGTACGCGGACGTGTTCAAGGGCGACGAAAACTGGCAGGCCGTTCAGGTTCCTCCGGGCCAGACCTACGCCTGGGACGATGGCTCGACCTACGTGCAGAACCCGCCCTACTTCGTCGGCATGGGCAAGTCCGGCTCAGGCATCTCCGACATCAAGGGTGCGCGCGTTCTCGGCCTGTTCGGCGACAAGATCACCACCGACCACATCTCGCCGGCCGGTTCGATCAAGGCTGCCTCGCCGGCTGGTGCCTACCTCATCGGTCATGGCGTCGGCGTTGCCGACTTCAACCAGTACGGTACGCGTCGCGGCAACCATGAGGTGATGATGCGCGGCACCTTTGCCAACATCCGCATCCGCAACCACATGCTCGGCCCGAACGGCAAGGAAGGTGGCTACACCATCCACTATCCGTCGAAGGAAGAGATGTCGATCTACGACGCCGCCATGCAGTACAAGGAAGAGGGCGTTCCGCTCGTCATCTTCGCCGGCGTCGAATACGGCAACGGTTCGTCGCGCGACTGGGCTGCGAAGGGCACCAACCTGCTCGGCGTCAAGGCCGTCATCGCGCAGTCCTTCGAGCGCATCCACCGCTCGAACCTGGTCGGCATGGGCGTCATCCCCTTCGTCTTCGAAGAGGGCACGACCTGGGAATCGCTGGGCCTCAAGGGCGATGAAATCGTCACCATCGACAACCTCGCCAATGTCCAGCCGCGCGAAAAGCGCGTTGCCAAGGTTACCTATGGCGACGGCAGCGTGAAGGAAATTCCGCTGATCTGCCGGATCGATACGCTGGACGAAGTGACCTACGTCAACAACGGCGGCATCCTGCAGACGGTTCTGCGCGACCTCGCCGCCTGATCGCTACTGCATGTCTCCTTAAATCGATCTCGATTTAAGGACGAAGACATGCAGAAAATCAAAGTGCTACAGCGACCTTTGCGCGTCTGATAAGACGCGCGGCGCTGTAGAACCATCGCAAAGCATTGGAGCCGGGACGTCGAAAGGCGCCCCGGCTCTTTCTTTGGTCGTCAAATCCCAGAACGTCCAACACAAGCCCGTGCTCACCCGTCACCTCACTCCAACGTGACTTCCCGTTGATGCGTGGCCGGCGTATGTAATGAACTCCCCCATAAGGAGTAGGCCGACGGCCCCCAACGAAGTGACGCCATGACATCCGCAGACCGTTCTTTCATTCGCCCTTTTGCACTGGCTTTCGGGCTGTTCGCAGCCGCTGGTGCACCGGCCGGGGCACAGGACGGACAGGTGATCAAAGGCGTCGTGGAACTGTTCACCAGCCAGGGCTGTTCCTCCTGCCCGCCGGCCGATGCGGCACTGAAGGCCCTTGTCGATGGAGGTGACGTCGTGGCGCTCGCCTACCATGTCGACTACTGGAACTATCTCGGTTGGGCGGACACCCTGGCCTCCAAGGAAAATACCGAACGGCAATACGCCTATGCGCGCATGCTCGGCCGCAATGGCGTCTATACGCCCCAGGCGATCCTGAACGGGCGCGACCATGTCAACGGCGGCAATCTTCAGGCGATCAAGACGCGGCTGGAGACGATGAAGGCCGAAGGCAAGGGGCTTGCCGTTCCCGTCGAGGCGAAGATTGAGGGCGAAGAAATCCAGATCAACGTCGGTAGCGGCATCGGCAAGGCGAACGTCGTCGTCGTCTATTTCGACCGCGCGAAAGTGGTGAAGATGGAGAAGGGGGAGAACAGCGGCAAGGAAATCCCCTACTGGCATGCCGTGCGCGACATTCAGACGATCGGCATGTGGGACGGAAAGCCGGCAACCTTCACCCTTCCCGCAACGGTTCTGACCGAGCGGCCCGGCAACAGCGGCTGTGCCGTTCTCTTGCAATCGATGAAGGACAAGGAAACGCCGGGCGCGATCATCGGCGCCACGGCCGTGCTCGCCGGCCCGCAAGGCAAATTGTAAGCGGGCGCGGCGCAAGGGGGTGGTTCGGCCCGGCAGCATCGAGGGGCTGGGGCTGAGGGTTCGAAGTTACCGGACCGAACCGGCCATGGCTGCGTTCGGTGAACTCCCGCAGCATGACGACCTGACCGGACATACGGTGGCAACGACTCTGTCCGTCAGCGCTCGCGAGTTTTGCGGTGAATTGGGGCGGCGGTTTGACTGAAATGGGGCAGAGGTAAGAAATGCCCACATCGTCCAACGGCTTCCGGCTTGCTTTTCGGCTCACGTCAGGCACACTGTTATCGTTCTGTCACAACAGAAGGCCGGATTGCCGATGACCGATGAGCCGGATTTGCCGCAAGGCGAGGCGCGCCATCAGCGCGAGACCACTTCCGAAGTGGTCGTCGATCTTCACGAATACAAGAACGCCAAGAACCCTCCCCCCATCACTTTCCATCGCCGCGAGTTGGACCAGATCCTTTGGGTCTACGGTCGAATGGTCGGCGAAGGCGAGTGGCGGGACTACGCCATCGACCACCTGAAGGACCGCGCGGTCTTCTCGGTGTTCAAGCGTTCGGGCGAAATGCCGCTCTACCGGATCGAGAAGAACCCGAAGCTGTCGACGAAACAGGGCGCCTATAGCGTGCTGAACATTCACGGCACGATCCTGAAACGCGGCCATGAGCTCGCCCAGGTGCTCAAGGTGTTCGACAAGGTCCTGAAGCTGGTGGAAACCTGAAGCAGGTCGCGCGAAAGTGCGCGGCGGTTTGCAATAACGACATGCGAAATATCAGAAACTTGAAGCGCTGGGAGCGGACTGCAAGATCGCGACGCGCCTTGAGACCTGATCCGCACCGGCGTCCCGGTGAGATGCGCGGCGACCTCTTCCGACGCTGGGCTTTGACCTGCCCCGGGACGGCTCACTGCAATCAGCGCATGTCGGGCGTCCGCGAGGCGGCGATCAGTTCTGATAAAGCGTGTCCGGATAGACGTCTTCCGGCGGATCGCTCGTCTGGCCCTCGCCAAGCGCGAGCTGCATGATCGCCGTGTCGAGCCAACGGCCATGCTTGAAGCCAGTCGCTTTCATCGTGCCCTGATGCTCGAAGCCGAGCGAGCTGTGTACGGCGATCGACGCCGGGTGGGCACCGCCGATCACCGCAACCATCTGCCGGAAGCCGAGCTCGGTGCAACGACGAATGAGTTCGACAAGCAGCGCCTTGCCGGCACCCTTGCCGCGCGCTTCCGGCGCCAGGTAGATCGAATCCTCGACCAGAAAGCGATAGGCCGTGCGCGTCCGGAAGGCGGACGCATAGGCATAGCCGACGATCGATCCGCTGCCATCGCATGCGACCATATAGGGGTAGCCGTTGTTGATGATCGTCTCGAAGCGGTTTCGCATCTCCGCCTCGGAAGGCGGTTCGATCTCATAGGTGGCGACGCCGTTCAGAACGGACTCGCGGTAGATCGCGGTGATGGCAGGAAGGTCGGCCAAGGCGGCGTCACGCAAACTCAGGGACATGGCGGCAAACTGCATCTCGAGGTTTCGTCGTCCTTCACTCCCATGAGGCCGGGACGCGATCAACTATTTCCGGCAACAAAAAAGGCGGCCGAGGCCGCCTTTTCCGCTATTCATTTCAAGCTTAGTTGTTCCGGTTGCCCATGAACTGCAGCAGGAACATGAACAGGTTGATGAAGTCGAGGTAGAGCGTCAGAGCGCCCATGATCGCCTTGCGGCCGGCAACGGTGCTGTCGTCGGCTTCATAGTACATTTCCTTGATCTTCTGCGTGTCGTAGGCGGTAAGGCCAGCGAAGATCAGAACACCGATCACGGAGATCGCGAAGCCGAGGGCCGACGAAGCAAGGAAGATGTTGACGATCGACGCGATGATCAGGCCGAAGAGGCCCATGATCAGGAACGTGCCGAAGCCCGACAGATCCTTCTTGGTCGTGTAGCCGTAAAGTGACAGCGCACCGAACGAAGCGGCCGTGACGAAGAACGTCTGCACGATGCTCTGGCCGGTGAAGACCAGGAAGATCGACGACAGCGACAAGCCCATCAGGGCGGCGTAGATCCAGAACGCCGTCTGTGCTGCGGAGACGCTCATCGAATTAATGCGGAAGCTCATGAAGAAGACCATCGCCAGCGGCGCCAGCATCACGACCCACTTCAGGGGCGAAGCGTAGATGAGCTGGGCGAATGCCGGATTGGAGGCGGCAAGCGCATAGGTTCCGTAAGCTGCCACGCCTGTGATCGCCAGGCCCAGGGCCATCAGGTTGTAGACCTTCAGCATGTACGCGCGAAGGCCCTCATCGATCACGGCACCCGCCTGAGCGCCGGCGGGCGACATTCGGGTTTGGTAGTTTCTCAGATCAGCCATTGTTTCCTCATTTAAGCTCCGGTGGAAGTTACGGTGTCGGGCGGCGAACGTCTGCTTTGGAAGGCTGGCTTCCACGCCCAGGCGCCGCTGCGGAGCTCCAGCATGCCTGTGGATAAATATGATGCCGAAACCCGTTGCGTACAAGACCCGAAACCGCTGGATTCGAACGGATCCGGCCGTTTCCGGCAAGCGCGACGGGGATTTACGGTTAACTTCACCGCTCAAAGCTCTCGCAGGACCGGCGCCGCCTTCTGGCCGAGAATACGCCAGGTACCGGCAAGACCGATGCCGACGGTCATCACCAGCGCTCCTACAACCGTCAGGATGGCGACATCCGGCAGGAAGCTTGACGGCAGCGTCATGATGCGGCTGACGACGAACCAGGCGGCAACTCCGCCGGCAAACAGCGCGAAAACCGCGGTTGCGAGGCCGAGAATGGCATATTCGTAGCTGAATGCCCGGATGAGGGTCGCGCGCGTCGCACCCAGCGTTTTCAGCACCACGGCATCATGGACGCGCGCCCGGTTGCCGGCGGCGAGCGCACCGGCAAGCACCAGGACGGAGGCGACGAGCGCCACCGCGGCCGCCGCCCGGATGGCCGTTGCTAACTGTCCAAGCAGCCCGTTCACGATGTCGAGAGCATCCTTCACACGCACGCTGGTGATCGTCGGATAGGCGTTGGTGACGGCCTTCAGCACCGCCGCCTCCTCTTCCGGCGTCGCTGCCGGATCGATGACCGTTGCCAGCCATGCATGCGGCGCACCGGCAAAGGTGTTCGGCGAAAACACCATGACGAAGTTGATCGAAAGCGATTCCCACTCGACGTTGCGGAAATTGGCGATCTTGGCGGTGATGTTGCGGCCAAGCACGTTGACGGTCACGGTATCGCCGATCTTCAGGCCGAGTTCGCCGGCCTCTTCCGCCGAGAAGGAAACCAGGGGCTCGCCGCTATAGTCGGTCGGCCACCACGTGCCCGCTGAAAGCGTCGAGTTCTCCGGCTTGTTCTTGGCATAGGTGATGCCGCGGTCGCCGCGCAGCACCCATTGGCCGCCGGGCGGCACGTTGCGGCTGTTCACGTCCGCGCCGTTGAAGGCAATGATCCGGCCGCGCAGCATCGGCACCTCGATGACCTTGCCCTTCGGGATCGTTCGGTTGAGCACCGAGCGGAAGCCTTCGATCTCGTTGCCCTGGATATCGACGAAGAAGAAGTTCGGCGCCCTCTCCGCCATGTTGCCGGTAAGCTCGCGGCGCAGATTGCCGTCGATCAGAGCCAGCGTCACAAGCAGCGCCAGCCCGAGGCCGAGCGACAAGACGACGGAAGACGTGAGCGCGCCGGGGCGATGGATATTGCCGATCGCCAGCCTGAGGGCCGGCGAGCTGACCCGCGGGCTGCGGCGCGCGAGCCAGGCGATCGCGAGCGCAACGACGCGCAGGACAATGAAGGCAAAGGCGATCGCGCCCAGGAACACGAGCGAAATATAGCGGTCGTAGGCCGTCCAGATCGCGAGCCCCGCGAGTGCTGCAAGACAAGCGACGGCGCCGAGCAAATAGGGCCATGCCGGAAAGCCGGTGGGGTCGAAGCCTTGCTGGCGGAAGAGCGCGGTTGCCGGAATGGCCCGTGCCCGGCCAAGTGGCAGGATGGCGAAGGTCAGCGCCGTCAGCACGCCGAAGAGCGCAGCAAGACCGAGCGCGCCCGGATAGAGATGAAACTCCGTCGAGATCGGCAATAGGTCGGCCAGGAACTGCGCGGCGATAAAGGGGATCAGCATGCCAAGCAACAGGCCGATCACGATGCCGATCAAGGCGATCATCAGGATCTGCGCGAGATAGATCATCGCCACCAGTGAAGCAGGAGCGCCCAGGCATTTGAAGGTGGCGATCACGCTGCGCTTCTGATCGAGATAGGCGCGCACCGCGTTGGCAACGCCGACACCGCCGACGATGAGCGCCGTCAGGCCGACAAGCGTCAGGAACTGCGAGAAGCGGGTGATGTTCGCCGTCAACGACGGCGCGGCGTTGGCACTGGTGCGGATCGACCAGCCGGCCGCCGGAAAGCGCTTCTCGGCATCGGTGCGAATGGCCGCGAGCCGCGCCGGGTCGGCGACCTTTACCTTGTAGCTGTGCTCGACAAGGCTTCCTGTCTGCACCAGGCCGCTGGCGGTGAGCGCCTCGGCCGAGACCATGAGGCGGGGAGCAAAGCCGAAGCCGTCGGACAAGGCGTCCGGCTCGCGCACGATCGTGCCGGCGATCCGGATCCTGGCGTTGCCGAGAAGGATCTCATCTCCGACCTGCACGCCAAGACGGTCGAGCAGCAGCGGTGCCACGACGGCGCCAAAGGTCTCGCCATCGCGCACCAACAGCTCATGCAGCGGACGGTTCGGCTCGCTCTCCAGTGCACCGTAGAGCGGATAGGCAGCGTCGACCGCCTTCAGTTCGACCAGCGCCTGGTTGGATCCGTCGGGCAACCGCGCCATTGACCGCAAGCCGGCGGAAACCGCGACAGTTCCGAGACTGTCGAGATAGGCCCGCTCGTCCGTTGTCGCCACGCGATTGTTGAGCTCGAAGCGGATGTCGCCGGCAAGCAGTTCCTGCCCCTGCATAGCGATCGTCGCCGTGATCGATTGCGACAACGAATTGACGCCGGCAATCGCCGCGGTCCCGAGCGCGATGCAGGCAAGGAAAATGTAGAAGCCTCTGAGCCCGCCGCGCATTTCGCGCAGCGCCAGGCGAAGAGCAAGCAGCGGCCGCAGCCGAACCGATGACGCGCCGCTCATGCCGAGGCCGCCTCCTGGCGCGGCGTCACCGCAAGCGGCCCCGCCTCGCCGCCGGCGACGATCTCGCCGGAGCGGACGCGGACTTGCCGCACACAACGTGCGGCAAGAGCCGCATCATGCGTCACGAGCACGAGTGTCATGCCGCGGTCATGCTGTTCGGCGAAAAGCAGATCGGCGATCTGGCGTCCGGTTTCGGCGTCGAGGTTGCCCGTCGGCTCGTCGGCGATCAGCAGTTTCGGCGAAGGCGCCAAGGCGCGAGCGATCGCCACGCGCTGCTGTTCACCGCCGGAAAGCTGGCCGGGATAGTGGCTGAGCCGCTCGCCGAGACCGACGGCGACGAGTTCCTTGCGCGCGATCTCGAAGGCGCCGGCAACATTCGCGAGTTCGAGCGGCACCGCGACGTTTTCGAGCGCGGTCATGTTGGGGATGAGGTGGAAGGACTGGAAGACGATGCCGATGTTGCGCCCACGGAAGTCAGCCACCCGGTCCTCATCGAGCCGATGCAACGGCGTACCGTCGATCACGATCTCGCCGCTATCCAGCCGCTCGAGCCCGGCAAGCACCATCAACAGCGTCGACTTGCCCGAACCCGACGGACCGACGATGCCGACGGACTCGCCGGCATTGATCGTCAGGCTCATGCCCTTCAGCACGTGCACCGAGGCCGCCGCCTCCCCGAGGGTCAGATCCGCGTTTTTGAGTTCGATGATGGTGCTGGCCAAGCGAAACAACCCTATATGAACGAAATGGGGAACAGAAACGGCATTCGGGATTTAGGAACAGGCCCATGGCATTAAAAGGATTTCAACGGGTTTTCTTGGCACTGACGATGACAATTGCGTTATCATCGGCAGCACGCGCCGAGACAATCAGCCTCGTGGGGTTCGGCGACAGCCTGATGGCGGGCTATCAGCTTCCGCCGCAGGACGCCTTCCCCGCTCGGCTCGAAAAGGCGCTGAAGGAAAAGGGCCTGGACGTGACGATCGCGAACGCCGGCGTTTCCGGCGACACCTCATCCGGCGGCCTTGCCCGCATCGACTGGTCCGTGCCCGATGGCACGAAGGGCGTGATCCTCGAACTTGGCGCCAACGACGCGTTGCGCGGCATCCCGCCGGAAGAGACCCGCAAGAACATCGAGGCGATGATTACGCGCCTGAAGGACCGCGGTATTCCGGTGCTGCTCGCGGGCATGATGGCACCGCCGAACATGGGCGCCGACTATGCCGCCCGCTTCAACCCGATCTTTCCGGAGCTCGCCAAAAAATATGGGCTGGAACTCTACCCGTTCTTCCTCGACGGCGTGGTGACCGAGGCGAAGCTCAAGCTGGAAGACGGCATGCATCCCAATGGCGACGGCGTCGGCGTAATGGTCGAGAAGGCACTGCCCGTCGTCGAACGCTTTCTGGCAACGCTGAATAAGAAGGAGTGATGACATCGTCCACAGTTAAGGGAACGTTAATATTCGTAAGTGTCAAATACTAGTTGCGTGCAGACTCGATGCGTGATTCGCTGAGACATCTGCAAGAGATTCGGGGAGCTCGCCATGCCGAGACTATTCACCGCCCTCGAAATTCCGCGCAATGCAGCAATGAGTCTTTCGTTGCTGCGCGGAGGACTTCCCGGAGCTCGCTGGATAGATGTGGAGAACTACCACATCACCTTGCGCTTTATCGGTGACGTCGACTGGCGCACCGCAGACGAGATCATCGACAAGCTTGACCGGATCGAAAGACCGGAGTTCCAGCTGCAGCTGACCGGCACCGGCGCCTTCGGCTCGAAGAAGCCGCATTCGGTCTGGGCCGGTGTCAGCAATCATCCGGAAATGTATGCGCTGCAGGCGGAGATCGAACGCATCTGCCAGCGGCTCGGTTTGCAGCCGGATCCGCGCAAGTTCACCCCGCATGTGACGCTCGCCAGGCTGCGCTCCAGCCGCGTCGAGGATGTCGTCGAGTACCTTTCCGGGCGCGGCAACTTCATGACCTCGGCCTTTGCCGTGTCACGCTTCGTGCTTCTGTCATCGCGCGATTCGGTTGGCGGCGGACCTTACCTAACGGAAGAGGTCTTCCCGCTTCACGAGGCGCGGTCGCCGAGCCTTTCGAGCAACGACGAGCATCCGGCCTCGAGCGTCTGGTAGAGCGCCTCGAAGGCTTCCGGTCCTTCGTAATAGGGATCCGGGACATCCTGATTGCGGCCGGACGCATAGTCGAGGAAGAGATGCACCTTCTCGGCCGCATTGGCGGGCGCCAACCGCTTGAGCGTGCGGACATTGTTTTCGTCCATGCCGAGGATCAGGTCGAAATCCCGGAAATCCTCCGATCCGACCTGGCGCCCGCGCAGCGCAGAGATATCGATCCCGTGCCGCCGCGCCGCCTGGATCGAGCGGCTGTCGGGCGGATCGCCGATGTGCCAGGCACCAGTTCCGGCCGAATCCACCTGCAGCGCCGGTGCTAATCCCTGTTGCTCGGCCAACGATCGCAGCACGCCTTCGGCCAGCGGCGACCGGCAGATATTGCCGAGACAAACGAAAAGAACTCTGACCGGTTTCATGCTATTCAAATTCGACAGGACTGCAGATGGATGCGCACTTATACGCGGCAGCTCGGCCTTCGAATAGGTCGATGTGTGGGAGAGAGACGATGACTGCGGAAAAGCTCGACGAAGCGACGATTGCCGAAAACCTGCACAAGATGGAAGGCTGGGTGCGAGCCGAAGACGGCACCTCGATCTGGAAGGCATTCCGCTTCAAGAATTTCGTCGAAGCCTTCGGTTTCATGACCGAGTGCGCGATCGTCGCCGAAAAATTCAACCATCATCCCGAATGGTTCAACGTCTACAATCGCGTCGACGTGACCCTGACCACCCATGATGCCGGTGGGCTGACAGAACTCGACTTCAAATTGGCGGCGCGCATGGACAAGGCGGCGGCCGGCCGGATGCCGGATCATTTGAAATAGCACGGCCGATCCCCATATTGAGAAACGCCAGAGCATCCCGCTTTCACGCGGAGAGCGGATAAGATGTTCTGGCATCAAAGTGCTGGAGCGTCGGAAGCGGGACGATGGACGACATCAAGATCGGTGAAATTCTCTTGCCTGGCGAAGAATCCGAGCAGGAACGCAGGGAAAAGCGCGTGAAGCGACGCTTCTGGCCGACCTTCCGCCGGGCCGCACGCCAGATCCCCTTCAGCCGCGATCTGGTCGCCGCCTATTACTGCGCTATCGATCCGAAGACGCCGACGCGCACCCGCGGCATCCTGCTGGCCGCGCTCGCTTATTTCGTCCTGCCGCTCGACTTCCTGCCCGACGTGCTGGCAGTGGTCGGTTTTTCCGACGACGTGGCGGTGCTGACCGCGGCCTTCGCCGCCATCAGCGGCCAGATCAAGGAAACGCACTATACCAAGGCCGACGAGACGCTGGCCGACACGCCTGAGGGCTGATGTTGAAAGCCGGCCGCCAGGTTGTGGCGCCCCATTCCTGCCCGAAAGTCAAACTCTTGCCCGAATCTTTGTGGCATAGACTTGCAAATGACGCTGATCGCACGCTTAGGCGCGGCTGGCGCCATGCAATGGCTTGGGGCAGGAAACCTTCTGGAACAGCATTCCGAGGCGACGCGCATCCGGCATCGACCCTTGGTTCGCTCACCGCGAATCATCGGGTGAAAGGCGCTGGGGCAAATGGGGCAAACCGCTCCATTTCGGGGCTAAACCCGCGGTTTTCAGCCTTCGTTGACGGTTTGGTAACCTGAATTAAGTCAAAACAAATCAAATGACGACTACGCGTCGCCCGTCTGACCTGTTTCGGGTGATCGAAGAGCAAGAAAAGCGGCAGGACCTCATGTTTGTAAGAAAGATCGCAACCGCAATCGCACTCGTTCTGGCGACCGCCAGCATGGCTGCCGCCCAGTCTCCGACGCGCATCCAGCAGTTCAACGCCTGGGGCGCCTATTCCTACAGCGCCGGCGGCGGCAAGGTCTGCTACGTCCTTTCGGTTCCGAAGGAAAAGAGCCCGGCCGGCGTCGACCACGGCGACATCTTCTTCCTCGTATCCCAGCGCCCGGGCCAGAACATCAGCTATGAGCCGCAGGCGATGATGGGCTACGCCCTTCAGGAAAACTCCAAGGTCAACGTCGTCATCGACGGCCGCACCTTCGTGATGTTTACCAAGGGCAACTCCGCCTGGGTGGAAAACGCGGCCGAAGAACCGGCACTCGTCGCCGCGATGAAGACCGGCAAGGCCATGTCGGTCAACGCCAAGTCGCGCAAGGGCACGGCCACGTCCTACTCCTATTCGCTCTCGGGCATCTCGGCTGCGCTGAAGCAGATCGAAGCCTGCAAGTAAGCCAGGCATGTCACGCAGTGTGCAGCGGTCTTGCGGCACAACAGGCGTGAAAGCCATGGCGAAGAACCAGGCATTGGGCCGGCTGCGAAGCCGGCCTATTGCGTTCAAAGGGTCTGCCTCGTGACTCCTGGCCAAAACAATGCTAAAGCCCGCGCAACTTGAGAGCCTCCGCGCCCTGATTGGCCGCTTTCGATGGCTCGACCGATTTCAATTCGCGCATCAGGACGAATTCCGGACCCGCTCTCCGGACGGCCTCACGCTGTACGACAGGACATCACGAGCATGGCAGCCACTGAAATTCTGAACCGGGTGGAGATCGCTAGGGCACCGCAGGTGCGCGCAGCGCCTGAAGCGGAGAAGCCGTCGCTGATCGGCCTCCTGCGCGAGGACATGGCCAAGGCCCTCGTCGAAAAGGGCGTGCCGGAGCGCCAGGTCAAGATGCGCGTCAGCCAGCTCTGGCACTGGCTCTACGTGCGCGGCGTCTCCGACTTCGACCACATGACGAACGTGTCCAAGGACATGCGCGAGATGCTGAAGCAGCATTTCACCATTGCCCGGCCCGAGATCGTCGAGGAACAGATCTCCGGCGACGGCACCCGCAAGTGGCTCCTGCGCTTCCCGGCCCGCGGCGCCGGCCGCCCGGTCGAGATCGAGACCGTTTACATCCCCGAAGAAGGCCGCGGCACGCTCTGCATTTCGAGCCAGGTCGGCTGCACACTCACCTGTTCCTTCTGTCACACCGGCACGCAGAAGCTGGTGCGCAATCTGACGGCCGAAGAAATCCTGGCGCAGCTGCTGCTTGCCCGCGACCGGCTCGGCGATTTCCCGGAGCGCGACACGCCACAGGGCGCGATCGTGCCCGCCGAGGGCCGCAAGATCACCAACATCGTGATGATGGGCATGGGCGAGCCGCTCTACAATTTCGAACACGTCAAGACCGCACTGCTGATCGCGTCTGACGGCGAGGGCCTGTCGCTCTCCAAGCGCCGCATCACGCTCTCGACCTCCGGCATCGTGCCGGAAATCTACCGCACCGGCGAAGAGATCGGCGTCATGCTGGCGATCTCGCTGCATGCGGTGCGCGACGACCTGCGCGACATGCTGGTGCCGATCAACAAGAAGTACCCGCTGAAGGAACTGATGGACGCCTGCCGCGCCTATCCGGGGCTTTCCAACGCCCGCCGCATCACCTTCGAATATGTGATGCTGAAGGACGTCAACGACAGCCTCGAAGACGCCAAGCAACTGGTGAAGCTCCTGAAGGGGGTACCGGCGAAGATCAACCTCATCCCCTTCAACCCGTGGCCTGGCACCAACTACCAGTGCTCCGACTGGGAACACATCGAGAAGTTTGCTGACTTCATCAACCAGGCCGGTTATGCCTCTCCGATCCGCACGCCGCGCGGTCGCGACATTCTCGCCGCCTGTGGCCAGCTGAAGTCGGAATCCGAGCGCATGCGTAAGGTCGACCGCCTCGCCTTCGAGGCAATGATGATCGCCAATCACGGCGAGGACTGAGACGAACCGCCCACCCCGCGGCGGTTTGCCGATCCCGGCTCTCCGGGATCGATGAAGAACTTTGATGGGTGATGCAGTTCCTATCGATTGATTTCATGTCACCGGTTTCCTAAGAAAGCGGGAAATCAATTGGAGGACAACCCATGCGCTCACTTCTCATCGCCCTTGCCGCTACGGTGGCATTCACCCTGCCCGCCCGCGCCGATGAGGTGACCGTCGCCGTGACCGCGATCGTCGAGCATCCGGCGCTCGATGCCGCCCGCGACGGCGTGAAGGATGCGCTGGCCGCCGCCGGCTACAAGGAAGGCGAGAACCTCAAGTTCATCTACGAGTCGGCGCAGGGCAACCCGGCAACCGCCGCCCAGATCGCCCGCCAGTTCGCCGGTGAGGCACCGAATGTGATCGTGCCGATCTCGACGCCGTCGGCCCAGGCCGTCGTCTCCTCGACCCGCGACATTCCGGTTGTCTTCACCGCCGTTTCCGATCCGCTCGGCGCGCAGCTCGTCAAGGACATGGATAAGCCCGGCGGCAACGTCACCGGCCTCTCCGACATGTCGCCGGTTGCCGAACACGTCGCGCTGATCAAGGAAATCCTGCCGAACGCCAAGTCGATCGGCTACCTCTACAATTCCGGTGAAGCCAACTCCGTTTCGTTGCTCGCCGTGCTGAAGACCGAAGCCGAAAAGGCCGGCCTGACCGTCGTCGAATCCGCCGCCACCAAGTCGGCCGAAGTCCAGGGTGCTGCCCGCGCCCTCGTCGGCCGCGCCGACGCGATCTACGTTCCGACCGACAACACGATCATTTCCGCACTTGAAGGCGCCGTGGCTGTGGCTGAAGAAGCCAAGCTGCCGCTCTTCACCGCCGACACGGATTCGGTTGCCCGCGGCTCGCTCGCAGCCCTCGGCTTCAACTACCACGACGTCGGCAAGCAGACCGGCGACGTGGTTGTGCGCATCCTTAAGGGCGAAAACCCGGGCGACATCGCCGTCAAGGTCGCCGCCGGTTCCGACCTGGTGATCAACAAGAAGGCCGCCGAGAAAATGGGCGTCACCCTTCCGGAAAGTGTCGTAAAGCGCGCAACGCGCGTCGTTGAATAAGGCTTTCGGCCTTTTCAGGTTCAAGTTTGTTGCGTTTTGCCCGCCTCCGTTCCATACGGGGGCGGTTCGCTATGAGGGGCCTGCATCCTTGGGATTGAGGGGCCGCTCCAAAGTTCTAAGCCGCACATGCGCCCGGCCACAGATGGCCCCATGTGCCAGGCGGGAGCGTCGCGCCCATGAGGACAACCACGCGCGACACGTAGAAAAGAGGGTCTGGGGTTGAGTCTAATCGCTTTCTGGGGAGCCGTGGAACTGGGGCTGGTCTACGCCTTTGTCGCCGTCGGCGTCTTTCTTGCATTCCGGGTACTCGATTTCCCCGACCTGACCGTCGACGGATCGTTTCCGCTGGGCGCCGCCGTCACCGCCGTGCTGATCATTGCCGGCGTCAACCCATGGCTTGCCGCGTGCGTGGCGATGGTCGCGGGGGCTGCCGCCGGCATCGTCACGGCGATGCTCAACGTGCGCTTCAAGATCCTCAACCTGCTCGCCTCGATCCTGACGATGATCGCGCTGTTCTCGGTCAACCTTCGCGTGATGGGCAAGCCGAACGTCGCGCTGATCAATGCCGACACGATGCTGTCGCCCTTCTACGGTCTCGGTCTTCGTGATTTCTACGTCCGGCCGCTGTTCATCGGCGTGCTCGTCGTCATCGCCGTCATCGTCGTCTGGCGCTTCCTTGAGAGCGATGCCGGTCTCGCGATGCGCGCCACCGGCGCCAATGCGCGCATGGCCCGTGCCCAAGGCGTCGACACCAACCGCCAGATCTATCTCGGCATGGCGATCTCCAATGCGCTCGTCGCCTTCGGCGGTGCGCTCTTTGCCCAGACCAACGGTTTCGCCGATGTCACCTCGGGCGTCGGCACCATCGTCGTCGGCCTTGCCGCCGTCATTATCGGCGAGACGCTGCTCGGCGCGCGCGGCATCCTGATCGCACTGATCGGCTGCGTGCTCGGCTCGATCCTCTACCGCATCGCCATCCAGCTGGCGCTGTCGACCGACATGCTCGGGCTGCAGGCCTCCGACCTTAACTTCGTCACCGCCGCGCTCGTCACCTTCGCCCTCGTCCTTCCCCGCCTGCGTCGTGGAGGTGCGGCATGATCAGCGTCAACAACATCCAGGTCATCTTCGGCAAGGGAACCCCGCTGCAGAAGCAGGCGCTGAACGGCGTCGACCTGACGATCGAACAAGGCTCCTTCGTCACCGTCATCGGCTCCAACGGCGCCGGCAAGTCGACGTTGCTCGGCGTGCTCGCCGGCGACGTGCTACCGAGCGAAGGCCAGGTGATGATCGGGAAGACCGATGTCAGCCGCAAGGGCACCGCCGCCCGTGCCGGCCTCGTCGCCCGCGTCTTCCAGGATCCGCTGACGGGGAGTTGCGGCGCCCTGTCGATCGAGGAAAACCTGGCGCTTGCCGCCAAGCGCGGCGAGGCGCGCGGTCTTGTCGCAGCACTCGGCCCCAAGCGCCGTGAGCATTTCCGCGGGCGCATCGCCGAGCTCAATCTCGGCCTCGAAAACCGCATGGGCGACCGCATGGATCTGCTCTCCGGCGGCCAGCGTCAGGCGGTCTCGCTGGTCATGGCGACGCTCGCGGGTTCCGAAGTGCTGCTGCTCGATGAGCACACGGCGGCACTCGACCCGGGCATGGCCGAGTTCGTGATGAACCTCACCCAGAAGATCGTCTCGGAGCGCAAGCTGACGACGATGATGGTCACCCATTCGATGCGCCAGGCGCTCGATTACGGCCACCGCACCATCATGCTGCACGGCGGCGAGATCGTACTCGACGTCGCCGGCGACAGCCGCAAGGAATTGCAGGTCGAGGACCTGATCGCCATGTTCCGCCGCATCCGCGGCCAGACACTCGACGACGACGCGCTGCTGATCGGCTGATCCGGTCGGCCTGTCTCGCGGTCACAGCCTGCCCCTCATCTGCCTGCCGGCATCTTCTCCCCGTAAGGACGGGGAGAGAGACAAGCGGTGATCACGCAGCCCCTCTTCGGCCGACGGCTTAGATTGCAGGCAATGAACCATTCCACACTTTGAAGCGGCTCCAACAGGACGCCATATGCGCCGAACGGTGCGTCGTGCGTTCTTCTCCCCGCAAGCGGGGAGAAGATGCCGGCAGGCAGATGAGGGGCAGATCCCTCCGGCGCGCGCCTTACCGCGCCGTCGTCATGAAGATCTTCACTGCGAAGACCGAGAAGACCCCAGCGAAGCTGTAATCGAGCGCCCGCATCACGCCCCTGTTGCGCTGCAGCCAGGAGGCCAGCCAATCGGCGGTGAACACCACCAGCATGTTGACCGGCATGCCGATCAGGATGAACAGCAGGCCAAGGAACAGGAGCTTGCCGGTAACCGAGGGGTCGTCGGCGCTGACGAATTGCGGCAGGAAGGTCATGAAGAAGATGATGACCTTGGGATTGAGCAGGTTCACCCAGAAGCCGGCCGAAATGTTGGCAAGCGCCGTGCCCTCCGTGACCTCGATCTTCTGAACGGAGATGCTCGAGCCAAAGCGGATCGCCTGCACCGCAAGCCACAGAAGATAGGCGGCGCCACCGGCCTTGAGGATGGTGAAGGCGGTGGGCGAAGCGGTGATCAGCGCCGAAATGCCGAAGGCGACGAGCAGCGTATGCACGACGATGCCGAAGCTGGTGCCGAGCACGACGAAGAGTGCCGCCTTCTTGCCCTGCGCCAGCGCGCGGCTGATCGAAAGCGTCATGTCCGGGCCGGGCGTCGCCGCCAGAAGCAGCGTTGCGGCGGCGAAGGTGGCGAGGGTTGGCAGGCTGGGAATGAAGTCCATCATCGGTCTCCGTATAGCTGCCTCCAGTAATCCCGCGCCCGCGCTTTTGCCAGCGGATTCGCGACATCCGCCGTTCTAGCGCTTGTATCGCCGCAGGTTCTGGCTAAAGTGCCGCAGATTTGCACGCGGCATCGCCGCCCTCCCCAAGACCAGACGGACGGAAACCATGGCATCGCATAAAGACGTGAAAAAGGTCGTTCTCGCCTATTCGGGCGGTCTCGACACCTCGATCATCCTGAAGTGGCTGCAGACCGAACTCGGCGCGGAAGTCGTCACCTTCACCGCCGACCTCGGCCAGGGCGAAGAGCTCGAGCCGGCGCGCAAGAAGGCCGAAATGCTCGGCATCAAGGAGATCTATATCGAGGACGTCCGAGAGGAGTTCGTCAAGGATTTCGTCTTCCCGATGTTCCGCGCCAATGCGGTCTATGAAGGCGTCTACCTGCTCGGCACCTCGATCGCCCGACCGCTGATTTCCAAGCACCTGATCGACATCGCCAAGAAGACCGGCGCCGACGCCATCGCCCATGGCGCCACCGGCAAGGGCAACGACCAGGTTCGCTTCGAGCTTTCGGCCTATGCTCTGAACCCCGACATCAAGATCATCGCTCCGTGGCGCGACTGGTCGTTCAAGAGCCGCACCGACCTGCTCGAATTCGCCGAGAAGCACCAGATCCCGGTTGCCAAGGACAAGAAGGGCGAGGCGCCGTTCTCGGTCGACGCCAACCTCTTGCACTCCTCGTCCGAGGGCAAGGTTCTCGAGGATCCGGCCCAGGAAGCCCCGGAATACGTGCATATGCGCACGATCTCGCCGGAGGCCGCGCCGGACCAGGCAACCGTCATCAAGATCGGATTCGAGCGCGGTGACGCCGTCTCGATCAACGGCGTGCGCCTGTCGCCGGCGACGCTGCTCGCCAAACTCAACGACTACGGCCGTGACAACGGCATCGGCCGTCTCGACCTCGTCGAAAACCGCTTCGTTGGCATGAAGTCGCGCGGCGTCTATGAGACCCCCGGCGGCACGATCCTGCTTGCCGCGCACCGCGCGATCGAATCGATCACGCTCGACCGGGGTGCTGCTCACCTCAAGGACGAGCTGATGCCGCGTTACGCCGAGCTGATCTATTACGGCTTCTGGTTCTCGCCGGAGCGCGAAATGCTGCAGGCAGCGATCGACAAGAGCCAGGAGCATGTCGAAGGCGAAGTGACGCTGAAGCTCTACAAGGGCAACGTCATGACCATCGGCCGCGAAAGCCCGAAGTCGCTCTATTCCGACAAGCTCGTCACCTTCGAGGACGACCAGGGCGCCTACGACCAGAAGGATGCCGCCGGCTTCATCAAGCTCAACGCGCTGCGCCTGCGCACGCTGGCTGCGCGCAACCGCTAAGACCTGCATTCACCAAAAGCAAAAGCCTCCGCGACCAGTTCGCGGAGGCTTTTTTGTTTCCCTCACTCCGCTGCGTCCGGTAACGGATCCTCGCGGTCGGAGGGCACCGCCAGCGGCGCTAGCCGAACCGTCCGGCGATACCAGACATAGCTGAGGATACAGACGAGGCCGAAGCTCGGGATGATCGTGCCAAGCGCCAGCACCGGAACACCGACCGCAGCGGCGATCGCGCCACCGAGCAGGCCTGAGCCCATCTGGACGAAGCCCATCATCGCAGAGGCTGTTCCCGCGATATCAGG
This sequence comes from Ensifer sp. CCNWLY38, assembly GCF_037120565.1. Taxonomy (NCBI): domain Bacteria; kingdom Pseudomonadati; phylum Pseudomonadota; class Alphaproteobacteria; order Hyphomicrobiales; family Rhizobiaceae; genus Ensifer; species Ensifer sp. CCNWLY38. The sequence continues at coordinate 203,052 of NZ_JBBBBO010000005.1, read as the reverse complement.
AAAGGGCGCCATCGCCGCCGTCATCATATAGGGCATCACAAAGGCGATGCCGAAGGCATAGACGCCGATCGGCAGCATGACCGAGAGGAAGCTCGGCGCAAGTGCATGCATGCTGTAGGCGAGGATCAGACTGGCGAGACCGATGAAGGCGAGGCCGGCCGGTACCAGCGCCTGCGGCGTGAAACGACGCATCAAAAGCCGCACCACTACCGTTCCCGAAAAGAACAGACCCGACTGCATCAACATGCCGACGCCGAACTCGGTGGGCGTCAGGCCGACTTCGTTGATCAGCACGAAAGGCAACATCGTCGCCCAGGCGTAGAGCGCGCCGACCGCTCCGCCGATGACGAGCGTCGAGGAGACGAAGCGGCTGTCGCTCACCAATCGCCGATAGGCAGCAACGATCGGCTTCAGGTGCCCCTTGGCGGGGTCGGGTGTCACGGTCTCGGCCATAAAGAACTGCACGGTGATGCAAGCCATCGCGGCAAAGCCGACCATCAGCAAGAAGATCGACTGCCAGCCGAAAAGGCCGAGCGCCAGGCCGCCGAGCGTCGGCGACAAGGCTGGCCCCAGCGCCAGCATCATGCCGATCATGTTCATGATCCGCGCCGCTTCGGTCCCGGTGAACTGGTCCCGCACGATCGCCCGCGCCACCGTCATGCCGACGGAAGCACCGATACCCTGTACCAGGCGCCCGGCGAGCAGCACCGCAACCGACGGCGCAAAGGCAGCCATCAGGCTGCCGACGAGATAGATCGCCATGAAGATCAGCGTCGCGCGGCGGCGTCCGATAACATCGGAGAGCGTGCCGGAAACGAGCTGGGCAAAGGCGAAGCCGGCGAAATAGAGCGACAGCGTCATCTTGATCGCCGCTTCGCTCGACGAAAACGCCCGTACCAGCTCCGGCATGGCCGGCGTATAGAGAGCCATGGAAACAGGCCCGAGCGCCACCAGGAAGGCCCCGATGATGCTCGTCCGCCGTTCGCTCATGCGGCGTGTCATCGCGGGGTCCCGGGCTGGTCCTCGGACTTCTCCGCTGTCTCCTTGCCGGCAAGGCACGGGTCAAGCTCACGCAAGTTGTCGCGCAGGATGCGCAGATTGGCGCAGAGAACCTCGCGCGTCGCCTCGTCGAGCCCCGCGGTATAGGCGTTCATCATCTCCCGCAGCCCCGTCATCAGCTCGGTGAGTAGCGGGCCGGCCTTCTCGGTGATGGCGACGTTCTTGGCGCGGCGATCTGCCGGATCCGGCACGCGGGCAACAAGGCCCATCGCCTCCAGCCGATCGAGATAGGCCGAAAGCGTCATCGGCTCGATACCCATACGGGTGGCGATTTCGGCCTGCTTGATGCCTTCTTTGAGCACAACCTGGATCAGCGTGCGGGCCTCGCCGGGCGTGATGCCCAGATCCATGGCATTGACCTTGCGGTCGAAAGCTCCGCGCAAAAGGCGCGAGACGTCCGTGAGCAGCATTCCGATGGTTTCTGATTCAAGTTTGAAGGGCATCAGGATCGTTCACAAATGATATAATAAGTTTTTCTTATCATATCCCCTGACGCCGTTCAACGCGTCACTGGTTGCAGCTAGCCTTCGAGCTCCTCGCGCAGCATTTCGAGCTCCAGCCACTCTTCCTCCATGCGCGCGAGATCCGCACGAAGCTTCTCCAGTTCCTGGGCGAGCTTCGCAAAGGCATTTGGATCTTTTGTGAAAAGATTGGGATCAGCCATCTTTTCTTCGCGCTTGGCGGCCTCGGCCTCTGCCTTGGCGATCTCCTTCGGCAGGTTTTCGAGCGCGAATTTCTGCTTGTAGGAAAGCTTGCCCTTGGCGGCCTTCGGCGCATCGGCGGCGGGTGCAGCGGCGTCGGCTTTGGCCTTTTCCGCCTTTTCTGCCTTGCGCTTCTCTTCAATCGCGCCCTTGCGCTGCGCCATCATGTCGGAATAGCCGCCGGCATACTCGATCCAGCGGCCATCCGGCTCCTCCGGGTTTGCCGGCGCGATCGTCGAGGTGACGGTGCGATCGAGGAAGTCGCGGTCGTGGCTGACGAGAATGACCGTTCCGGCAAAGCCGGCGACGATCTCCTGCAAGAGGTCCAGCGTCTCGATGTCGAGGTCGTTGGTCGGCTCGTCGAGGATCAGAAGATTGGTCGCCCGCGAAAGGATGCGCGCCAGCATCAGCCGAGCGCGCTCGCCACCCGAGAGCTCGCGGATCGGCGTGCGCGCCTGCTCCGGCTGGAACAGGAAATCCTTCATGTAGCCGGTAACGTGGCGCTGCTCGCCGTTGACGAGCAGGTTGTCGCCGCGGCCGTCGGTCAGGTAATGGGCCAGCGTGTCGTCCAGGTTGAGGTCTTCGCGCTTCTGGTCGAGCGTCGCCATTTCGAGGTTGGTGCCGAGCTTGACCGTGCCAGCGTCCGGCTCGATCTGACCGGTCAACATCTTGAGGAGCGTCGTCTTGCCGGCACCGTTCGGGCCGACCAGACCGATGCGGTCACCGCGATGGACGCGGATCGAGAAGGGCGCGACGATGGTGCGGTCACCATAGGCCTTGCTGACCTTTTCGGCCTCGATCACCAGCTTGCCGGACTCCTTGGCGTCAGCTGCCGTTGCCTGCACGGTGCCTTGAGGCCCCTTGTGGCCGCGATAGACCGCCCGCATGGTCTGCAACTCGCCGAGGCGGCGCATGTTGCGCTTACGCCGCGCGGTCACGCCGTAGCGCAGCCAGTGCTCCTCGCGCTCGATCGCCTTGCCGAGCTTGTGCTGTTCCAGTTCCTCGGCCTCCAGCACCTCGTCGCGCCAGGCTTCGAAATGGCCAAAGCCGCGATCGAGCCGGCGCGACTGGCCGCGATCGAGCCAGACGGTCGCCGTCGACACCTTCTCCAGGAAGCGCCGATCGTGCGAGATCAGCACCAGCGCCGAACGGCTGCGGGTAAGCTCATCTTCCAGCCATTCGATCGTCGGCAGGTCGAGATGGTTGGTCGGTTCGTCAAGCAGCAAGATGTCAGGTTCCGGCGCCATGACGCGCGCCAATGCCGCGCGGCGCGCCTCACCGCCCGAAAGGCGCGTCGGGTCTTCTTCGCCGGTTAGGCCCAGATGCTGCAGCAGGTAGGCGACGCGATAGGGATCGTCGCTCGGGCCGAGACCGGCTTCGGCATAGGCCTGCACCGTGTCGTAGCCGTCGAAATCCGGCGCCTGGTGCAGATAGCGGATGGTCGCGGAGGGATGGCGGAACACCTCGCCCGATTGCGCTTCCGCGAGACCCGCGGCGATCTTCATCAAGGTCGACTTGCCCGAGCCATTGCGCCCGACCAGGCAGATGCGGTCGCCCGGCTCCACTTGCAGGTTGGCACCGGCAAGCAGCGGCGCGCCGCCGAAGGTCAAGAAGATATCGTCGAGTTTCAGAATGGGAGGCGCCAAGGCTCAGGCTCCGGAAAGATCATAGGGGCGGGCAAGCACGATGGCGCGTCCGCTCTTGAGGCTGAAGCGAAGGGGACCCTCCGCAACGTTGGAAACGGTTCGGGACGATCCGAACGGCAGGGTGAAATCATCAAGCGGATAGCGCGCATTGACGATCGAAAGGCCGGTCAGCTCGGTCAATCCCAGCACCGAAAAGAGGCAACCTTTCGGCAGGTCGAGATCGAGCGCACCGGCCAGCAGCGGGTAGGCTTCTTCCTCGCCAGATGTCATCACCACCGAAAGCCCGCGCTCGGCAAGCGCTGCTGCCTGCAGCAGGTGCAGGAAGGCATGGTCGCTGCGGCTGCCGCCAAGCGCGCCGGCAAAGATCAGCCGGTCGGCCCCGCGAGATAGCGCGGCTTCCACCGCAATCTCGCCATCCGTCGCAGCCTTTGCCGCCGGATAGGGCTCGCGTGGAACCGAGGCGAAGTCGGACAGCAGGGCGTCTTCGGTCGAATCGAAATCGCCGACCCAGACATCCGGCACGACGCCGAGCAGGCGCGCATGGCGCATGCCGCCGTCAGCGGCAACGAAGCGGCTGCCGCTGAGCTGCTCTGACAGCCGGCTGGTCACCGAGAGGGCGCCGCCAAGCAAAATGGTGAAGGTCGATCGAGCCATGGCAATGCCCATAGCGCAAAGGATCGCGGAAGGAAAACGAAGAAAACCGCAAACCGCTGCGATCGCAGCAATTTGCCGTAGCCATCAGTGCCCTTCCGGCACCGGTTCCGGGAACAGCATGCCGGCATAGATCCCGGGTGTTGAATCGGGAATTTCGATCGCGCCTGCCACGCGCTCGTAGAACTTCGCCGGGCCGACGCCACCGATGATCGCATAGCCATAGCCGGCGTCGCGCATCGCCGTCAGGCTCGCAAGCAGCAGCGCTTCGCCGATACCTTGCCCGCGCATGCTTTCATCGACGCCGGTCGGGCCGAAGAAGCCGAGCGCCGTGACGTCATGGCAGGAAAAGCCGACGATCTTTTCGTCATGCACCGCGATGTGCATGCGCGTCGGGGTCGAGGAGAAGGCAGCCTCCGCTTCGCCCGCCCAGCCGGCACCAAACGTCTTTTCGATCCAGGAGACCACCAGACGGCGTTCCGGCGCCATGGCGCGACGGATGCTGATGCCTGAACCAAGCCGCGACTGGGGCTCTGCCGGAAGGGCATAAAGTCGAACGAGCATATCTGGCATGGCGTTTCCTCCTTGCGGCTAAGCGTGATGGTGTCATAGCGCAGTTACCGTTTGGCGGAAACGCCCAGCGCAAAATGGGCTCGACCCATGCATCGGCCATTCCAAACACCGCTTGCCATGGAGCCAACGCAGCGGTAAATCTCTTGCCGCTCTAACGGGGTGCCTCCCGACCGCGAAGCGGCCGGAGGCTGAGAGGCGTCAAAACGCCAACCCGCGGAACCTGATCCGGCTCATACCGGCGGAGGGATTAGACGCGATCGCACCGATACGCCCTTTTCCCGTGCAACAACGAACTTTGGGAGAGGTGCTTCGCATGTCCAATTCTTCACAGCTCAAAATACTTAGCCGGCTAGCGCTCAGCGCAGCGGCAAGCCTTGCCTTCGCCAGTGGCGCTGCTGCTGCCGACAAGACGCTGACGGTCTACACCTACGAAAGCTTCATCACCGAATGGGGTCCGGGCGCCAAGGTCGCGGAAGCCTTCGAAAAGACCTGCGAGTGCAAGGTCAACTATGTCGGCGTCGCCGACGGCGTTGAGCTCTTGACCCGTCTGAAGCTCGAAGGGCAAGCTTCGAAGGCCGACATCGTGCTCGGCCTCGACACCAACCTCGTGGCGGAAGCCAAGGCGACCGGCTTCTTCGCGCAGCATGGCATCGAAGCCAAGGATCTGAAGGTTCCGGGCGGTTTCTCCGATGACACTTTCCTGCCCTACGACTACGGCCATTTCGCCGTCGTCTATGACACCGAGACCCTGAAGACACCGCCGAAGAGCCTCAAGGACCTGGTCGAAGGCGACGCGTCGCAGAAGATCGTCATCGAGGATCCGCGCACCTCGACGCCGGGCCTTGGTCTGCTGCTCTGGGTCAAGGCGGTCTACGGTGACGAGGCGGGCGCCGCCTGGGCAAAGCTCAAGGATCGGGTTCTCACGGTCACCCCCGGCTGGTCGGAAGCCTACGGCCTCTTCACCAAGGGCGAAGCGCCGATGGTGCTCTCCTACACCACCTCGCCCGCCTACCACATGGTCGCTGAGAACACCGAGCGCTACCAGGCGGCCACCTTCTCGGAAGGTCACTACATCCAGATCGAGGTCGCCGGCATGACCAAAAATGCCAAGGAGCCAGAACTGGCAAAACAGTTTCTCGCCTTCATGACCGGGCCGGAGTTCCAGTCGATCATCCCGACGACCAACTGGATGATGCCGGTCGCAGCGACTAAGGAGCCGCTGCCGGACGCCTTCAACAAGCTGGTCAACCCGGAGAAGACCTTCCTGCTGCCATCGGAAGAGGTCGCGAAGAACCGCAAGGCCTGGATCGACGAGTGGCTTGCTGCCATGAGCAAGAACTGAGGCCGGATTGTTCGCACTTCGCGAAAACCGCATGACTGTTGTCGCCGGGGCATTTTGCCTCGGCGCCTTCCTGCTCTTCGTCGGCCTGGCGATCGCTGCCTTGCTCGCCCAGACCGGCGGCACCGACGAAGGCACCCTGTTCGATGCCTATATCTGGCGCGTCACCCGCTTCACGCTGCTGCAGGCTAGCCTTTCCACTCTGCTGTCCGTGCTATTCGCGATACCGGTGGCACGGGCGCTGGCGCGGCGGCCGCAGTTTTTCGGCCGGATCTGGCTGTTGCGGCTGATGGCGCTGCCGCTCGGCCTGCCCGTTCTCGTCGGCGCACTCGGGCTGATCGAGATCTGGGGACGCCAGGGCTTCCTCAATTCCGGCCTGCGCTGGCTCGGCCTCGAGCAATCGATCAGCATCTATGGCCTGTTCGGCATCCTTCTTGCCCATGTCTTCTTCAACATGCCGCTCGCGGCGCGCCTGTTCCTGGCCGGCCTCGAGCGCATTCCGGCCGAATACTGGCGCAGCGCTGCCAATCTCGGCATGCCCTCCCGAGCGCTCTTCCGCTTCATCGAATGGCCTGTCCTGCGCGGCCTGCTGCCGGGCGCGGCCGGCCTCGTCTTCATGCTCTGCGCCACCAGCTTCACGCTCGTGCTGACGCTTGGCGGCGGGCCCGCTGCCAGCACCATCGAGGTCGCGATCTATCAGGCGCTGCGCTTCGATTTCGATCCGCCACGCGCCATCGCGCTGTCCGGCCTGCAGATCGCCATGACCGGTATCCTGCTTCTCATCCTCAGACGACTGGCAACGGAGCCGGAAGAGGGCATGACCGGCGGCCGCACGGTTAGGCGCTTCGATGGCGCAACGACAGCGGCGCGGTTCAACGATGGCGCCTGGATCATCCTGGCATTGCTCTTTCTCATCGCCCCGCTGATTGCGGTGGTCGTCTCCGGCCTGCAGGCCGATCTTCTGAAGCTCGCGCGCGATCCGAACGTGCACCGGGCGCTGATGACGAGTGCGGCGATCGCGCTCGCCTCGGCACTCGCCTCCGTCGCCATGGCGGCCATGATGATCCGCGCCGCAGCGACGGTCACCGCGCCACGCCATGCGGGCGCGCTGGCACACGGCCTTGCCGGTGCGATCGGCGCCAGTACCTCGCTGATCCTGCTGGTGCCGCCTGTCGTGCTCGGCGCCGGCTGGTTCCTGCTCCTTCGCCCCTTCGGCGATGTCGCGCGCTTTGCGCCTGTCATCATCGTCGCGATCAACGCCCTGATGGCGCTCCCCTTTGTCCACCGTATCCTGGCGCCGGCCATGGCGACGCATGCGGCGCGTTCCGAACGGCTGACAGCGAGCCTCGGCATCCGTGGCTTTCATCGCCTGCGATGGATCGACCTTCCCGCCCTCCGAAGGCCGCTGCTGATGGCGCTCTCCTTCGCCATGGCGCTGTCGCTCGGCGACCTCGGCGCCGTCGCCCTCTTCGGCTCGCAGGACATGGTGACGCTTCCCTGGCTGCTCTATAGCCGCATGGGCAGCTACCGCACCGCCGATGCTGCCGGCCTCGCCCTCTTCCTCGGGCTTCTCTGCCTGATCTTCACCATCCTCGGCACGGCGGAAGACGTCCGCCGGCGAGAAGGACGCAAAGCATGACTGAGCCCACCGCGGCCATAGAACTGCGCAATGTCGAGGTTCGTTTCGAAACGACCGCGCTGCACTTCGATTGCACGATCGCTGCCGGCGGCATCGTCGCCGTTGCCGGCGCCTCCGGTTCCGGCAAGTCGACGCTCTTTCACCTCATCGCCGGCTTTGAAGATGCCGACCACGGCGAGATCCGTGTCCTCGGCCAGAACGCTGCCAACCAGGCACCTTCGGAACGCCCGGTCTCGATGATCTTCCAGGACAACAATCTCTTCGCCCATCTAGATGTCGCGACCAATGTCGGCCTCGGCATAGACCCGGCACTTCGCCTGATAGACGAAGATCGGAAGAAGATCGAGGACGCGCTTCACCGGGTTGGGCTTGAAGGCTTCGGACGAAGGCTGCCGCCCACGCTTTCCGGCGGCGAACGCCAGCGGGTCGCGCTCGCCCGCGCACTTGTGCGGCACCGCCCCCTGCTCTTGCTGGATGAACCTTTTGCCGCCCTCGACCCCGGCATGCGCGCCGGCATGCGCACGCTTCTTGGCGAGTTGCACGCGGAAGAAGGCAACACCATTCTGATGATCACGCACCATCCCGAAGACGTGAAGGCGCTGGCCGATAGCGTGCTTTTTCTCGACCAGGGGCGTATCATTGCACACGATACACTCGACCGCTTCCTGGAGCGGCGCGACAATGCGGCAATCGACCGCTTTCTTGGCAACGCGTGAAGGTGGGGCCGGTTTCTCCTCGCCCTCAGCCGATTGCCACAATTTGACCGCGACGCCATGCGACGCGCGAAATATCTGGCCGGGCGCGCGAATATTCGCGCATCCGTTGCCGTGATACCACGGGGCAACTATTTCTACCGAGACAAACTAGGCAGGTGGCGCTGAAATCAGATACAGCAAGACCAGGGCTGAACAGTCGCGGCGGAGCAACGCTGCCGGACTGAAAAAGTAGGACTTTCAACGCTGTCGTTCCATAGCCCCGCTGCATGCGGGTGGAGCGACAGACGGGAAACGGGCTGAGGCATGGAGAGGCATACAGTCACACACGACCGGTTCCCGCCGAAGCGCGGACGGCTGCGTGCACGCGTTGTGGTTGCGCTGCTCGCGACCACGCTTCTCTCCGCATGCCAGTCGGTGATCGAACAATCCTACGAGCCGACAGTTTCGCCCTCGTCCAATCCGCAGATTGTCGACGAGGTCCAGAAGAACGATCCGCGCGCCAAGATGGGCGCACGCGAACATCCGCGCATCGTTGCAAGCTACGGCGGCGAATACAAGGACGCCAAGACCGAACGGCTGGTCGCCCGCATCGCCGGAGCGCTGACCGCCGTCTCGGAGAACCCGCAGCAGTCCTACCGCATCACCATTCTGAATTCGCCGGCGATCAACGCCTTTGCACTGCCGGGCGGCTATCTCTATGTCACCCGCGGCCTGCTGGCGCTTGCCAATGATGCCTCCGAAGTCGCCGCCGTGCTCTCGCACGAAATGGCGCACGTCACCGCCAACCACGGCATCGAACGTCAGCAACGCGAGGAAGCGGAAGTCATCGCCAGCCGCGTGGTTTCCGAGGTGCTGTCGTCCGATCTCGCCGGCAAGCAGGCGCTCGCCCGCGGCAAGCTGCGCCTTGCGGCCTTCTCGCGCAACCAGGAGCTCCAGGCCGACGTCATCGGCGTGCGCATGCTCGGCGAAGCCGGCTACGACCCTTACGCCGCCGCACGCTTCCTGGACTCGATGGCAGCCTATAGCCGCTTCACCGCCGTCGATCCGGAATCCGACCAGAGCCTCGACTTCCTGTCGAGCCACCCGAACGCACCGCAGCGCGTGGACCTTGCGCGCCGGCATGCCCGCGCCTTTGGGCCGGAAGGCACCAGCGGCGATCGCGGCCGCGACTATTACCTCGCCGGTATCGACGGCCTGCTCTACGGCGACAGCCCGCAGGAAGGTTATGTCCGCGGCCAGACCTTCCTGCACGGCCAGCTCGGCATCCGTTTCGACGTGCCGACCGGCTTCCAGATCGACAACAAGGCAGAAGCGGTCCTTGCGACCGGCCCTGGCGACATCGCTGTGCGCTTCGACGGCGTGGCGGATACGGGCGGTCGCAGCCTGACCGACTATATCGCCAGCGGCTGGGTCACCGGCCTGCAGCCCGACACGATCAGGCCGATCAATATCAACGGCCTCGACGCCGCGACCGCGCGCGCCTCTGCCGATCGCTGGGACTTCGACGTCACGGTCATCCGCATCGACACCCGCATCTACCGCTTCCTGACCGCCGTTCCCAAGGGTTCGAACGCGCTCGAGCCGACCGCGAACCAGCTGCGCAGCTCGTTCCGCCGCATGACGCAGGGCGAGGCCCAATCGCTGAAGCCGCTCCGCATCCGCGTCGTAACGGTAAGGCCCGGCGAGACGATCGCGACGCTTTCCGCCCGCATGATGGGGACCGATCGCAAGCTGGACCTGTTCCGGGTGATCAATGCGATGCAGGTCACCTCGACTGTGAAGCCGGGCGACAAGGTGAAAATCGTTTCCGAGTAAGCACGGCAGCCTCACTGCACGCGCGTCGAAGGCGCATATGCTGCTGAAGGCTCAGGCGTTCGCTGCTGCCCCAGACCTCAATGTTCGAGCACACGGGCAGTGCCTCCGATTGAGGTCCGAGCCCGCACGACGGTGCCCCTGAGGCCTATAGCGCCGCACGTCCTATCAGACGCGCAAAACCCCCTGCGCACGTTTGCGCGACAGGCTTTAGAGCAATTCCAGGAAAAGTGTGAAACGGTTTTCCGTCCGGAATTGCGTAATTTCAAACAGTTGGGGCAATTCGCTGTTTCAATGAAACAGTGAAATGCTCTAGTGAATGCCCGCAGTCAGGGCCGGCGCCTTGGTCGCGAGCGCCACTCTGAGCTTTTCGAGCGCCCGGGTTTCGATCTGTCGCACCCGTTCCTTGGAAATGCCGAGATCGAGGCCGAGCTCTTCCAGCGTCGCACCGTCCTCCGACAGTCGTCGTGCACGGATGATCCGCATCTCCCTTTCGGTCAAGGCACCCAGCGCATCGCGGAGCCACACACGGGCGCGCTCGCCGTCGATCATGTCGCTGACCTGTTCGTCCGGAAGCGGCGCATCGCTGGCCAGGAAATCCAGCCGCTCGCCGCCATCGGAATCGGCGCCGCCAACGGGGGCCTGCAAGGAGGTGTCGCTGCCGGAAAGCCGCGCATCCATGGTCTGCACATCGGCAATGCTGACGCCGAGCGCCGCGGCAATTTCCTCATGCATAGCCTGCGATGTAAGTTGCCTGTCGCCTTGCGCCAGACGGGCACGCAAGCGCCGCAGATTAAAGAACAGCGCCTTCTGAGCCGAACTCGTGCCGCCCCGGACGATCGACCAATTGCGCAGGACATAGTCCTGCATCGATGCCCGGATCCACCAGGTCGCATAGGTCGAAAACCTCACCTCACGGCTGGGTTCGAAGCGGGCCGCCGCTTCCAGGAGGCCGATATGGCCTTCCTGCACCAGGTCGCCCATGGGCAGGCCGAAGTTGCGGAACTTCGCTGCCATCGAGATCACGAGCCGCATATGCGACATGGCGATCTTGTTGCGGGCTTCCTGATCATGGTCGTTCCGCCAGGCCTGTGCCAGCGCGTGCTCCTCGTCGCGCTCGAGATAAGGCGCCTCCATTGCGATCTTGATCATCCGCCGGTCTGCAGTGAGAGTCTTCATCGATCACTCCGTGACTGGCGCCGGGCGCCATTGCGTGTGAAGTCCAAAAGGCCGGACAGATGGCGAGTCCGGCAGCAGGGGCGTCTAGATCACGATGATTTGGATCGGATCGATCCAACTTATCGTGATCGGTTCTTTTAAGTCAGAGCGGGATGGCCGCGGAAACCGCATGATCTTTTCCTTCCTCGCTCAAGAGCCCCGGCGCCGATCTTGAACAAACGACGCGGCGCCCTAACTTCAAAATCACGAACCTGAACGGTGACGGATCACAGAACCAAGATCGCCCGGCGCGAAAGCGGCGCGTTCCTGCCGGCTAATGTAAATGCGCGTGGCGGGCAAAAGTTCCATCAGATCAAAGAAAAAGCCCGGCGCGACGGCCGGGCTTTTTTGCAGTCTCACTGCGGCTTGGAAGCTTATGCTGCTTCGTCCTGGGCGTCGTCTTCGTCGATTGCCTTGCCGCGCTTCGGACCCTTGCTGAGGTTTGCCTCGACGAGGCGCACAGCTTCGGTCTCCGACATTTTGTTCACGGCAGCGATTTCGCGCGCCATGCGGTCGAGGGCAGCTTCATAGAGCTGGCGTTCGGAATAGGACTGTTCCGGCTGGTTTTCGGCGCGATAGAGATCGCGGACGACTTCCGCGATGGAAATCAGGTCGCCGGAGTTGATCTTGGCATCGTATTCCTGGGCGCGGCGCGACCACATGGTGCGCTTCACGCGAGCCTTGCCCTGCACAACCTTCAACGCACGATCGACGAAATCGGTTTCGGACAGCTTGCGCATGCCGATGCTGACAGCCTTGGCCACCGGCACCTTCAACCGCATCTTGTCCTTCTCGAAATCGATGACAAAAAGCTCAAGCTTCATGCCGGCGACTTCCTGCTCTTCGATCGCCACGATCTGGCCAACGCCGTGGGCCGGATAGACGATCGATTCACCGGTCTTGAAGCCCTGGCGTGTCGAAGATTTTTTCTGCTGGGTCGTCATTCGTTTCAAAAACTCCCTGTTTCGCGCCGGCCATTCTGGCCGGGGCCGGGTCAGTGAGGCCCGGGATAGACGGGGATACCGCCGGGTGGGTACATCCTGGTCCGTCCACGGAACGCAAACAGCCTCATGAAATGCGGTCGCAACAGAGCAAAGCCATGTTGCGTAATAGGGAGAAACCGCGTTTTGGAGATCGTTTGCTTTCGTGATGGTTTTCGGGCGCGCAAAAACACCCTCTGTGGATCAGTAGAAGGAACCTATCACAAAAAAGTGCCGAAATCAATAATTTGCTGCATGGCAGCCATCAAGCCACCATTCTCGCACCTGCGAGCGCAGTGCGGGTTTTTCCCCAGGTTTGGCGCGCTGGGTCGCGCTCGCTGCGTCAGCCTCGACGAACGATCGAGATCGTTCGTCTCAGTCGCCCTGTCCCGGCTCGGCGGAGAAGAATTTCTCGTACTTGCCTTCCACGCCGTCCATCTCCTTGGCTTCCGGCATCGGATCGCGCTTGACCGTGACGTTCGGCCACTTCGTGGCAAAATCAGCGTTCACTTTCAACCACATATCAAGGCCCGGCTCGGTGTCCGGCTTGATCGCCTCGGCAGGACATTCCGGCTCGCAAACGCCGCAATCGATGCACTCGTCGGGATGGATGACGAGGAAATTCTCGCCCTCATAGAAGCAGTCCACGGGGCAGACTTCGACACAGTCCATATACTTGCAGCGAATGCAATTGTCGGTCACGACATACGTCATGAGGTACTCCAGCCAATGCTCACGTTTGATGGCAGACGGCAATCAATGGTGATGCTCATCGTCCGCGCATGCTAGGAATGTCCGGCGCGCATAGCTGCCGAAGCAAGACCAATGCACCCAACGTGGGTCTGTCAGGTAAAGGCTTTATGGACCCTTTGCAAGAATATTCAATGCGCGAAACGCCGCGGCAAAGGCAGAGTTTTCTAATCCTCGCGCGGATCGAAATCGGGTTTTAGCCGATCGGTATCCCGCCGCTCTTTCTTGGTCGGGCGTCCCGCCCCACGGTCGCGTGTGGCGAGATCAAATGCCGAGAGTTTCTCCTTCGGCAGTTCCGGCGTGAGATCATCATAAAGAAGCCGCGCTTCCTCGTAGGGGCCACGTCGCTCCCCTGGCGCAAGCACGCGCACGGTCAGGCTGCGGCGGTCGAGGACGAGCTCAAGCAGGTCCCCCGTCTTGACCTGAAACGACGACTGCGTCACGCGCTGCTCGTTGACGGCCACGCGGCCGTCCTCGATCGCCTTTTGCGCAAGCGAGCGCGATTTGATCAGCCGCGTGAAAAACAGCCACTTGTCGAGACGCTGGCGCGATGCCGGGTTGGACGTGGGCTGTTTTTCCATGACCTGCCTTACTTCTTCATCTGCTCCTTGAGCGCCGCGAGTTTGGCGAAGGGCGAATCCGGATCCACCGGCTTCTCGCGACGCGGCGGGCGCGCCTCGAACTTGCCCTGGCCGGGCTTGCCGCCGCGGTCGTGACGATCATGACGATCACCACGGTCCTGGCGCGGACCGCCTTCCGATTTGCCGCCGTCATGGCGCTTGCCGCGCACCGGCTGGCCGCCCTTGCGTCCGCCCTCACGTCCCTCGCTCTGGCCTTGGCCTTGGCCTTGGCCATGTCCATGGCGCTGGCCGCCGCGACGCTGGTCGCCCTGGTGGCGACCGCCGCCCTGGCGCTGGTTATCCTGGCGAGTGCCGGGACGCCACAGCAGCACGGGCTTGGCTTCGACCGGTTCTCCGGTCTCGGCGACTTGAGCTTCGGCTGGTTGCACCTCGCTGGTGGCGACTTCGCCCTCAGCGTTCTCGGCCTCGGCGGCCGGTGCCTCAACGGCTGCGGTCTCGACATCCGACGCGCTGTCAGCAGCGTCCGCGTCATCGACGGCAGCAACCGGCTCGGAGGCGGCGGCAGCAGAGGCGGGCGCACCGTCCTGGCTGGCGAGGAAGGCCGCAGCCTCCTCGGCCTTGACGCTGTCGGCCCGATAGCCAAGGCCCTTCAGGATCTCTTCCATATCATCAGGCGTTGCGCCGAGGATCGAAAGCATCGAGGTGGTGGCGGTGAAACGACGGCCGTCATAGGCGCCTTCGGGACGCGGCTGTGCGCCGGGCTTCCACTGCAGCAGCGGCCGGATGAGATCGGCCAGGCGCTCGAGGATGTCGATGCGCACGGCGCGCTTTCCGAGGAAGCGGAAGCCGGCAAGCTTGTAGAAGGTGCGCTCGAAGGACGGATCGGTGACGACCGACGTACGGCCGGCCGCGAGCATCGGAATGAGGTCGCCATAGCCGGGCTTGTCGAGGCCGTCGTTCTTCAGCGCCCAGAGCAGCGTGATCAGCTCGGCCGGAGCCGGCTTCAAGAGCGCCGGAAGGAAGATGTGGTAGGCGCCGAAGCGAACGCCGTATTTGCGGATCGAAGCGCGGCCGTCCTGGTCCAGCGACTTCACGTCGTCGGCGACATCGCGGCGGAAGAGCACGCCGAGGTTCTCGACGAGCTGGAAGGCAAGGCCCTTGGCGAGGCCTTCGAGGTCTTCAGCGCGCGAAATATCGTCGAGCGGCTTCAGCACCGTACCGATGTGATGGTTCACGAAACGCTCGATGCGGGCCACGACATGCTCGCGGGCGTTCGCCTGCAGCTGATCGTCGGCAAGCAGAATGACGCGCGGACGCATGACATGGTCGCTCGCTGCCAGACGGGCGACGGGATCGCCGAGCCAGCGCACGAGACCATCCGACGAAAGCGCCAGGTCGTTGTTGCCCGAGGCGTGCAGACGTGCGGCCCGCGCCTCGAACTCGAGCGCCAGCGCCTTCTGGGCAGCGCCCTGCACGGCCTTGGCGTCCGGGCCGTCGCCGCCGGTCGCCAGCGTAAACCGGAAACCGGTTAGTTGTCCTACGTGGTGTCCTTCGACGAAGACATCACCATTCACACTGATTTCAGCTTCCAGCATAGCATTCTCTCTCAGGCGCTTCATGAGCACAGATGTCCTGCGATCAACAAAGCGTTTCGTCAACCGTTCATGTAGTGCGTCGGATAATCGATCTTCAATTTCCCGCGTCTTTTCTTGCCAGTGTGTCGGATCGGCCAGCCATCCCGGCCGGTTCGACACATAGGTCCAGGTCCTGATCTGCGCGATTCGCGCCGAAAGTGTGTCGATCTCACCGTCGGTGTGATCGGCACGCCTGACCTGTTCGGCCATGAAGTCCTCGTTCACCGTACCCCGGCGAACGAGATCCGCGTAGATCGTCGAGATCAGATCGGCGTGCTGGGCGGGCGTGATGCGCCGATAGTCCGGCAGCGCGCAGGCTTCCCATAGTTTTTCGACGCGCTCGGCATTGGTCGTAATGTCGACGACCTCCGGGTAGCGGGTCAGATGCTCGAACGCCTGCTGGTCTACCGCAGGTAGCGCCCGGGCAAGGCCCGGAACCGTCGGCGCCGCATCGAGGCTCTTCTTCAGGGCCGTAATCGAGGCGTAGTCGAACGCCTTCGAGCGCCACTGCAGTACCTTCACCGGATCGAACTCGTGCGACTCGATGCGATGAACGAGCTCGTTGTCGAAAGGATCGACGCGACCCGTGACGCCGAACGTTCCGTCACGCAGATGTCGCCCGGCGCGCCCGGCGACCTGCGCCAGTTCGGCCGGGTTCAGGTTGCGAAACTGGTAGCCGTCGAACTTGCGGTCCTGCGCGAAGGCGACGTGATCGACGTCGAGGTTGAGACCCATGCCGATCGCGTCGGTCGCCACCATATACTCGACGTCGCCTTCCTGATAGAGCGCCACCTGCGCATTGCGCGTGCGCGGCGACAGCGCGCCGAGCACGACGGCGGCACCACCGCGCTGACGGCGGATCAGTTCGGCGATCGCATAGACTTCGTCGGCCGAGAAGGCGACGATCGCCGAGCGATGCGGCAGGCGGGTGATTTTCTTCGAGCCGGCATAGAGAAGCTGCGACATGCGCGGCCGCTCGACGACCGTGATGCCGGGCAGGAGGTGCTCCAGGATCGGCCGCATCGTTGCAGCCCCCAGAAGCAGCGTCTCGCCGCGTCCTCTCAGATGCAGGATCCGGTCGGTGAAGATGTGCCCGCGCTCGAGGTCGCCGGCAAGCTGCACCTCGTCGATCGCCACGAAGGACGCGGTCGTCTCGCGCGGCATCGCTTCGACGGTGCAGACCGAATAGCGGGCGCGATGCGGAGTGATCTTCTCCTCGCCGGTGATCAGCGCGACATTGTGATGGCCGACCCTTTCGACCAGGCGCGTATAGACCTCGCGCGCCAGGAGGCGCAGCGGCAGGCCTATGACGCCGCTGTCATGCGCGATCATGCGCTCGATCGCATAGTGCGTCTTGCCGGTATTGGTTGGCCCGAGCACCGCGGTTACGCCGCGGCCGCTCAGGATCATGGGGTGAACGGACACGTCATCGATCCCGGGCATTCAGAAATTACGCCAGCGTCTTTTCACGCTGGCGGCAAACACATGCCCACGCACCGAGCCAAACGCAAGAGGCGCCGACAACTAAAACCATCGTTCGGCGCCTCTGATCCCAGAGCACCACCTGTTGTGGTTGGCGCAACCCGGTTTCGGAACAGCCGTGGAACGAATCGGCGACGAATCGAAGACTCATCGCGATTCACTGTATGTTCACGACTACATATAGATTTCAACACCGAACGTTGCACCACATCCTGAATCTGACGCCTCGCGCGTGTGTTGGAGCCCATGACTCGCCTTAATCCTGGCTGTCCCATTGCCAGACAGGTCAAAGGATTCCGAATCCAAGACTCTGGAAAGCCTGGAAAATTTTTAACGAAATTCATCGGAGATTCACTAGGCAGAGAGAATGAGAATCGCACCGCGCACCCTCGACCAATACGGGAGGATCCGATGTCGACTCGTGATCCGCGCATCATTCCGCTTTTGTTCTCCACAAGATATAGTGTCTGCGTCGCGCGCCGGCAACAGAATCACGGGCGCAACTTCGGGATTCAAATGCCGGGGCAACAGGCGTTTCTTCTCTCCGCCCTGCACAAAAATGGCGCCCCGCAGGGCGCCGCTCAAAAGCAATGATGAGACCAGAAGGTCAGACGAAGAACTGTCCGCCATTCGCCGAAATCGTCGAGCCGGTGATGAAGCCGGCGTCGTCGGAGGCCAGGAACACCACGCAGCGGGCGATTTCTTCCGGCTCGCCGAGGCGGCCGACCGGGATCTGCGGGATGATCCGCTCGTTCAACACCTTCTCCGGCACCGCCCGCACCATTTCCGTGCCGATATAGCCCGGGCAGATGGCGTTGACGGTGATCCCCTTCGCCGCACCTTCCTGGGCGAGCGCCTTGGTGAAGCCGAGATCGCCGGCCTTGGCCGCCGAATAGTTGGCCTGGCCCATCTGGCCCTTCTGGCCGTTGATCGACGAGATGTTGATGACGCGGCCGAAACCGCGGTCGCGCATGGCGGACCAGAGCGGATGCGTCATGTTGAAGAGACCGGTGAGGTTGGTGCCGACCACCTCGCCCCATTGCTCGGGCGTCATCTTGTGGAACATCGCATCGCGGGTGATGCCCGCATTGTTGACCAGCACGTCTACCGGGCCGAGATCGGCCTCGACCTTGGCGATGCCCTCGGCACAGGACTGATAGCTGGAAACATCCCACTTATAGACCGGGATGCCGGTTTCCTGCTTGAAGGCCTCAGCCTTTTCGTCATTGCCGGCATAGTTTGCGGCCACCTTGTAGCCGGCATTCTTGAGTGCGATGGAGATTGCCGCGCCGATGCCGCGCGACCCACCTGTGACCAATGCTACCCTGCTCATGCACGCCTCCCACTTGATCAGTTCAGTTTCTCAAAGGCCTTCTTCATCAGCTTTTCGCCGACCTGTCGTCCGTAGCGCTCGGCGACAGCCTGGAACTGAGGCGTCGCGAGCATAGACATACCTACCTCGCACTTGGTGAGTGCGAGGTTCATCATCAGACTGGAGAGCTGAACGAGCGATGCTTCAACGCACCGCTGTCATCGTTCAGGGCCGCAACCACCATGTCCCTGAAAACGGCCTCGTCGTCCGAGGTCGTATGTTCCAGCATGCACTGAACCAACCGCGCCTCGTCGAGAGGCGCGGGATTGGCATGTGCGGAAACGATCGGCGAACCGGCCAGCAAGAGGGAAAATGGAACCCACCTGGCGCTGTTCATGCCGCCAAACCGATTAGAGCCGTTCGACGCACATGGCGACGCCCATGCCGCCGCCGATGCAGAGCGTTGCAAGCCCCTTGGAAACGCCGCGGCGCTTCATTTCGAAGAGCAACGTGTTGAGCACGCGGGCGCCGGAAGCGCCGATCGGATGGCCGATGGCGATCGCACCGCCATTGACGTTGACGATCGACGGATCCCAGCCGAGGTCCTTGTTGACCGCGCAGGCCTGTGCCGCGAAAGCCTCGTTGGCCTCGACCAGTTCGACGTCTCCGATCGCCCAGCCGGCTTTCGCCAGCGCCTTGCGCGAAGCCGGGATCGGGCCGGTGCCCATGACCTGCGGATCGACGCCGGCCGTTGCCCAGGAAACGATACGGGCGAGCGGCTGGATGCCGCGCTTGGAAGCCTGCGCTTCGGTCATCAGCAGAGTGGCCGCCGCGCCGTCATTGAGGCCGGAGGCGTTGCCGGCGGTGACCGTGCCTTCCTTGTCGAAGGCCGGACGCAGCTTCGTCATCTGGTCGAGCGTTGCGCCATGGCGGATATATTCGTCCTGGTCGACGGTGACGTCACCCTTGCGGCCCTTAACGATGAAGGGAATGATCTCGTCGGCGAACCGCCCGGCCTTCTGTGCCGCTTCGGCCTTGTTCTGCGAGGCGAGCGCGAAAGTATCCTGCTCTTCACGGCTGAGCTGCCACTGGCGGGCGACGTTTTCGGCGGTGATGCCCATGTGATAGCCGTAGAAGGCGTCGGTCAGACCGTCCTTGATCATCGTGTCGATCATCTTGAAATCGCCCATCTTCACGCCGCCGCGAAGATGCGAGCAATGCGGCGCCATCGACATGGACTCCATGCCACCGGCGACGATGATATCCGCATCACCGGTTGCAATCTGTTGCATGCCGAGCGCCACGGCACGAAGACCGGAACCGCAGAGCTGGTTCATGCCCCAGGCGGTCTTTTCCTGCGGAAGACCCGCCTTCATCGCCGCCTGACGCGCCGGGTTCTGGCCCTCGCCGGCCTGCAGGACCTGGCCGAGGATCACCTCGTCGACCTCGCCTGCCTCGACGCCTGCGCGCTCGAGCACGCCCTTGATGACGGCGGCGCCGAGCTCGTGCGCCGGTGTGTTGGCGAATGCACCGTTGAAGGATCCGACCGCGGTACGGGCGGCGCTGGCGATCACGATGGAGGGATTGCTCATGGGACGTTTCCTCAGATCTTTCTTGCCTAATGAAGGCAGACTGTCAAAGCGCGCGGCGCAAGTCAAACGCCTTGATGCCCTGCCACAAAACCGTCATCTGAGGTTGAACCGCAAGATTTCGCACTTGCGTCACCGCAACGCACAAAGACATTGTCAGCGGCGCTCTTTTGCGGATACTCTGAAAAACGCAATAAAGACGGGATGATGGGTGAGAGGAGACCCTGATGGCGAAGCACGAAGGCCAGATCGTTATAAAAAAATATGCGAACCGGCGGCTCTACAACACCGGGACCAGCACCTATGTCACGCTCGACGACCTGGCTGTCATGGTGAAGAAGGGCGAGGATTTCATCGTCCAGGACGCAAAGTCCGGCGAAGACATCACCCATTCCGTGCTGACGCAGATCATCTTCGAGCAGGAGTCCAAGACCGGCAACACGCTTCTGCCGATCTCCTTCCTGCGCCAGCTGATCTCGTTCTACGGCGACCAGATGCAGATGGTGGTGCCGAGCTATCTCGAGCATTCGATGCAGGCTTTCACCGAGCAGCAGTCGCAGATGCGCGAGCAGATCAACAAGGCCTTCGGTGACACGCCGCTCGGCAAGAACCTGCAGGTTCCGCTGCAACTTGTCGAAGAGCAGGTCCGCCGCAATACCGAGATGTTCCATCAGGCGATGCAGATGTTCTCGCCTTTCATCACCGCCCCGCCGGTGAAGGAAACCAAGAAGGCCGAAGCCAAGGATATCGACGAGCTCAAGGAGCAGCTTCGCGCTCTCCAGACCAAGCTCGACAATCTCGGCTGAGCGCATTCTCCTTGCAAAGGCGGGTGTGAGCCACCCGCCCAATTCCCGTCCAGCAAACAATACCCTGAATTGGGCCAACGCCCGAGGATCGATCGTGACCTAAAGCGCGTCGCGAACTCTCAGATTCGCTCCTTGCGCTTTAAGTTCTTGATATTTCGCATGTCGTTGTCGCAAAACCGCTGCGCACTTTTGCGCGACAGGCTTTAAAGGCCGATCGACACGTCCCGTCCGGCCGAGCGCATCGAGACGGCGAAGCCGGCGATGACGTCGATGAAGCTGATCGTCATCAGGATGAAGAACAGCTGGGTTGCCGCCGGCGCCAGCAGCAGGAATTCGATCAGGAAGGCGATGAACAGGATCATCGACAACAGGTGATCCATCAGCGCACGCGTGCTCGTGCGGGTCGCCTTCAGCAATTCGACGAAGAGCAACAGCAGTGCGACGACGATCAGGAGGTCGCCGAAGCGCATCGTCCAGGTCGCGCCCGACAGCATGGACAGCGACAGCATCTCGGCGTTCAACCCGGCCATACCGCCGAACATTCCGATCATCGCGAAATTGTAGACAACGAACGGCAGGATCAGCAGCGGAACGGCAGCGAGCATCAGGCGCAAACTCCTTTGCCGCGTCTTGCGGCGTCTTCAGGCCTACTGCATGTTTCCTTTAATCGTAGCCGATTGAAGGACAAAAACATGCAGCAATTCAAAGTGCTACAGCGACCTTTGCGCGTCTGATAAGACGCGCGGCGCTGTAGAGCGCTGTGCGTTCGCATGAACGCACCAAGGACGCTCTAGCACTTTGGGTCTAGAGCATCTCTCCGCTCCCAGTGACTTCACCTTGGCGCGTGATGCTCTAGCTCCTGCGGATAACACAGGGTCCAAGCGAGAAAATGTCAGACGCAAAACAAAAGGGCCGGCAGAGCCAGCCCTTTGAACCATTCCACGAACGGAAACGCTTATGCGTTTTCCTTCGGGGTCAGAACCTGACGGCCACGGTACATGCCGGTCTTCAGGTCGATGTGGTGCGGACGACGCAGTTCGCCGGAGTTCTTGTCTTCGACGTAGGTCGGCGTCTTGAGAGCGTCAGCGGAACGGCGCATGCCACGCTTGGACGGGCTCGTTTTTCTTTTCGGTACAGCCATTTCATTCTCCACTTATCGGGCAAACACTGTTCAGCAGCCGAAATGGCCGTGTAAAACAGATGTTAATCACGGAAATTTGGCGCGCTTATACATGGGCAACTGCTGTTTGACCAGTCCCCAGCCGCAAATTTTCGACTCGGCCGTTTCAGACCTCGTCTTCGGCAGCGACCCAGGGCTCCGCGCGGGCGGCCTCTTCCCATTTCAGGAAAGCGGGATGTGCCTTGACGCGATCCATGTAACCGAGCGTTTCCTGATCCGCAACGAGATCGTAGACGTCGAAGCGGTTGACCACAGGTGCGTACATCGCATCCGCCGCGCTGAAGGATCCGAAGAGGAACGGGCCGCCGGATTGGGCGAGCGCCTCCTTCCAGATTTGCTCGATGCGGACGACATCAGCGCGAACGTCGGCATCCACCTGAAGAGCCCGCCTCTCCCGGCGGACGTTCATCGGGCAGGCACCGCGCAGCGCCCTGAAACCGGAGAGCATCTCCATGGAATAGCTGCGGGCCCGGGCGCGGGCCTGGCGATCGGCCGGCCAAATCCCGGCGTCGGGAAAGAGCTCGGCGACATATTCGATGATCGCCAGCGACTCCCAGACAAGCAGATCGCCATGCCGCAACAACGGCACGCGCCCCGTCGGCGAGACCGCGCGGATATCAGGATTGCCGGCCGCGAAATCGAAGGGAATGACCACGTCCTCGAAGGCGATGCCCGCGGCGGTCATCGCCATCCAGGGCCGCATCGACCAGGACGAATAGTTCTTGTTGCCGACGTAAAGGGTAAGTCCGGTCATCTACATTCCTTGATGCTGGCCTTAATTGCTGGCCGTGATTGCTGATCTGTCCGAGAAAACGATCAGTTCCTCGAAATGGTTCATGTCCTCAAACGAGCAGAAGGCCGGCGGATCGAGCTCGATCACCGGCGCCCGTTCCCTGAGGTAGGCGAGTTGTTCGCTCAACATTTCCTGCCAGCGCGGCAGTGCCGCGTCATCGAGCCAGTCGATGACATAGGCGAAGGTGATGTGAAACGCATAGTCGTCATGATCGGGATGGCGATAGCCGAAGACTTCGGCGAAAGCATCGCGCCAAGCCTTGAGGCAAGCGCGATCGGCGGCGCTGTCGCCTTCAAGCGCAAGACCGGTCGGCGTGACATCCGTCACGCGGGCCCGGAAGGGCTGCAACGGCGCAAAGTGCTTCAGCCGCGCACAGTAGTGTTCGGTCATCACATCGATCGGCGTATCGAGCGCCATATCGACGGGCCAATAGGGTAGCCTGCGACGATATTCGATGATGCCCTGGAAGATCGTCATATGCAGGCTGGACGGATGGGTGAAGGCAAACTGCCCGGCCTCGGGCATCGCCATCAGACGCTCACGCACGGCAAGTACGGCCGCCTCGGACGGTGATCCGGCGGTGACGTGGGAGACGACTGTGTTGCCCGGCTCCCGCAGGAAGCGGCCGTCGGTGGCGTAGCGGGTTCCGAGATGCTTCGGCGGAATGGTGTTTGCGTTGCGGCCAAAGGCGAGAAGCGAAGGGGAAATTGGGGGCATGGGAGCGATCGGGCCTTTCGAATGGAGAGAGGCCCAGATGGCAGAACTCTACGAAGCCAGGATGACATCCCCCGGCAACCGCATCCAATGAAAAGGTCTGATCTCAATCATAAAGGCAGGTGATGTAGCCGCCGGAGCGGCTGGCGCGACGCTCGATCAAATTCGCCAGACGCTTGAGCCCACGGCCGGGTTTACCGGCGTTGCGCTCTTTCGGATTGGGCAGCGAAACCGCAAGCAGTGCGGCCTGCCGGCGCGAGAGCTTCGCCGCGGAAACGCCGAAATGGTGGCGGGCCGCCGCCTCGATACCGTAGATACCATCCCCCCATTCGGCGACATTCAGATAGATCTCCATCAACCGCCGCTTGCTCCAGACGAAGTCGGCGGCAATTGCCAGCGGCAGTTCCATGCCCTTGCGCAGGAAGGAGCGGCCGTTCCAGAGGTAGAGGTTCTTGACCGTCTGCATCGGGATGGTGCTGGCGCCACGGGTCGATTCCCCGTCAAGCGCATCCTCGACCACGCCGCGCATCTGGCCCCAGTCGACACCGTCATGGGCGCAGAACTGACCGTCCTCCGACATCATCACCGATTGGACGAGCACCGGCGAGATGTTCTCGAAATCGACCCATTGGCGGTCGTAGCCGCGAAGCAAAACGAGATCGCGCAGCATCAAGGTGGAGACCGGGTGGACGAACTCGACGAGATAGAGAACGATCAGCACATAGGGCAGGGCAACGAAACCCAGGACAGCCAGGATGATCTGGCGGCGTTTCGTGCGTAACGTCCGGCGAAGCGAAGACCAGCGACTGGAAGGCACTTCGCCCTCCTCGCGCGCTTCCGGAACGACGTTCACGGCCTGACTGTTCACCTCGCTGTCCATCCGCTTCTCTTAGTGCATGGTCCGGCAAAGTTGAACGGGCTTTCTGGTAAAAGGCAAGGCGCCCAGGCGGCTGTCCCAGGGAAAGCGCGCCGCTGCGACACGAATCCCCGTTGAAAGCCCTCTTCGCCCGTGCCAAAGAGCGCGCATGAGCCAGGACACATCGCCCTTTACCCGCCGCCTTACCGGCAATGCCCGCGCCGTCGAAGCTCTGCTCGAGCGCCTGCTCGGCTCGGCGACAGCGGTCGACGAGATCACGCGACCGGCAAACCTGCTCGCGGCCATGCGGCACGGCGTGCTGAACGGCGGCAAGCGTCTGCGCCCCTTCCTGGTGATCGAATGTGCGGATCTTCTCGGCGGCAGCCTAGATGCATCCTTGCGCGTCGGCGCGGCGCTCGAATGCGTCCATTGCTATTCCCTCGTCCATGACGACCTGCCGGCGATGGACGACGACGATATCAGGCGCGGCCAGTCGACGGTGCACAAGGCCTTCGACGAGGCAACCGCGATCCTCGCCGGCGACAGCCTGCTGACCTTCGCCTTCGACACCATCGCGGCCCCCGAAACGCTGCTGACGGACGGCCAGAAAGTGGAGCTGATCCTGGCGCTCGGACGCGCCGCCGGCCACGGCGGCATGGCCGGCGGACAGGCGCTCGATCTGGCAGCGGAGAAGTCGCCGCCCGACGAGGCCGGCATCGTGACGCTGCAGGCCATGAAAACCGGCGCCCTCATCCGCTTCGCCTGCGAAGCGGGCGCCATCGTCGCTGGCGCATCGAAAGACGACCGCGCCCGGCTTCGCCACTTCGGCGAAAAGATCGGCCTCGCCTTCCAGCTCGCCGACGACCTGCTCGACCTCACCGCTGACGCAGAGACCATGGGCAAGGCGACCGGCAAGGACGCCGCCCGCGGCAAGGGCACGCTGGTCGCGCTGCACGGCCAGGCCTGGGCAGAAGAGCGGCTGGAGCAACTGGTCGCAGAAGCCGAAGCCCTGCTTGCGCCCTATGGCGAGCGCTCGGCCATTCTCGTCGACACCGCCCGTTTCGTCGCCAACCGCAGGAATTAACCCCGTGAGCAAATACTGGTCGCCGATCGTCTCGAAGCTCAAGCCCTATGTGCCGGGCGAGCAGCCGCGCATCGCCAATCTGGTGAAGCTCAACACCAACGAATGCCCCTACGGCCCTTCTCAGAAGGTGCTCGACGCGGTCCGCACAGCGGCGAGCGATGACTTGAGGCTCTATCCCGATCCGCTGGCGCTGAAGCTTCGCCAGGCGATCGCCGCGCGCTATGGGGTGACGGCAGAAGAAGTCTTCGTCGGCAACGGCTCGGACGAGGTGCTGGCCCATATCTTCGCCGGCCTCCTGAAGCACGACTCGCCGCTGCTCTATCCGGATATTTCGTACAGCTTCTATTCGACCTATGCGCGGCTCTTCGAGATCGACACGGTCGAGGTCCCGCTCAACGACGCCTTCGAGATCGACATCGCCGACTATGATCGCCTCTGCGGCGCGATCATCCTGCCGAACCCGAACGCGCCGACCGGCATCGGCCTGCCGCTCGCTGATATCGAGCGGCTCGTCGCAAGCCACCCGGACCAGCCCGTCGTCATCGACGAGGCCTATGTCGACTTCGGCGGCCAGTCGGCAGCAGAACTCGTTTCGAAATACGAGAACCTGCTGGTCGTGCAGACCTTCTCCAAGTCGCGCGCGCTTGCAGGCCTTCGTGTCGGCTTCGCCATCGGCCAGCGGCCGCTGATCGAGGCGCTGGAGCGGGTGAAGGACAGCTTCAACTCCTATCCGCTCGGCCGTCCGGCGCAAGCAGGCGCCATCGCCGCGATCGAGGACGAAGCCTGGTTCGAGGAAACGCGCGCAAAAATCATCGGCTCCCGCGAACAGCTTGCGGCGGACCTCGCTCAACGCGGCTTCGACGTATTGCCATCTCAGGCCAACTTTGTGTTCGCCCGGCATCCGGGCCATGACGGCGAGGCATTGATGAAGGCGCTGCGCGAGCGGGCCGTGCTGGTCCGCCATTTCGCCAAGCCCCGCATTTCCGATTTCCTGCGCATCACGATCGGTACCGATCAGGAATGCGCGCGACTGATCGAAGCGCTGGACGAGGTTCTCTAGAGCGCCGTGCGTTCAGATGAACGCACAAGGGACGCTCTAGCCTTTTGATTCTAGAGCGTCTTTCCGCTTCGAGTGATTCCACTTGAGAGCGGGATGACGTCGCGGCGATAGGCCTGAAGCCGCGCTTCCGGGCGGCAGGAGCCGTGTACGTCGCTTGGAATACCGGAAGAAAACGCCTATTCGGCAGCCGCCTGGCCGCGGCCATAACGCTTCTCGATGTAATCGGAAACCAGCGTCTCGAAGTCCGCGGCGATGTTCGGGCCGCGCAGCGTCATCGCCTTCTGGCCGTCGATGAAGACCGGGGCGGCCGGCATTTCACCGGTGCCCGGAAGCGAAATGCCGATGTCGGCATGTTTGCTTTCGCCCGGGCCGTTGACGATGCAGCCCATCACCGCGACCTTCAGGCCTTCGACACCGGGATATTTCTCGCGCCAGACCGGCATGTTGCGGCGGATATCGTCCTGGATCTTCTGTGCGAGCTCCTGGAACACGGTGGACGTCGTGCGCCCGCAGCCGGGACACGCTGCAACCACCGGAATGAACTGGCGGAAGCCCATGACCTGCAGCAGTTCCTGCGCCACCTGCACCTCGCGGGTGCGGTCGCCACCGGGCTCCGGCGTCAGCGAAATGCGGATCGTGTCGCCGATGCCCTGCTGCATCAGGATGCCGAGCGAGGCGGAGGAGGCGACAATGCCCTTGGTGCCCATGCCGGCCTCGGTGAGGCCGAGATGCAGCGCATGGTCCGAGCGGGCCGACAGCATGGCATAGACGGCGATCAGGTCCTGGACACCCGAAACCTTGGCGGAGAGAATGATACGGTTGCGCGGCAGGCCGATCTCCTCGGCGAGATCCGCCGAGAGCAACGCCGACTGCACGATCGTCTCGCGCGTCACCTGCTGGGCCGTCAGCGGAAAGCCGTTCGCCTGGTTCTCGTCCATCAGGCGCGTCAGGAGTTCCTGGTCGAGCGAGCCCCAGTTGACGCCGATGCGCACCGGCTTGTCGTAGCGGATCGCCATTTCGACGATCTCGGCGAACTGCTTGTCCTTCTTGTCCTTGAAGCCGACATTGCCCGGATTGATGCGGTACTTGGCAAGCGCCTCAGCGCAGGCCGGATGATCGGCCAAGAGCTTGTGGCCGATATAGTGGAAGTCGCCGACGAGCGGCACGTCCAGACCGAGGCGCTCGAGCCGCTCGCGGATCTTCGGCACGGCGGCGGCACTTTCGTCGCGGTCGACGGTGATGCGCACCAGTTCCGAGCCGGCCTTGTGGAGAGCGGCAACCTGCGCCACCGTTCCGTCGATATCGGCGGTATCGGTGTTGGTCATCGACTGGACGACCACCGGCGCGCCACCGCCCACTATGACCCCGCCGACATCGACGGCGACGGACGCTCGGCGGGGCTGCGGATCAAAATCGAAGGCGGCAGACATGAAGGCCTCTTGGTCCCCAGGTCACGCCAGTGACCTGGTCTCATCGTTTCAGCGCGGGATGCGGGCGGAAAACCGCATGGACTTCTGCCGTCCCGCTCATGCTTTTCGTCCATCAGGTGGATGAGGAAAGCACCGTTGTCAACGGCGACATCATGCCCTGACGGCGATTTGATGGCAGGCGGCCGGCCTCAGTGCCCCTTTGCGTGGTCGGCATGATGAGCATGATGCGACAGCATCAGCACCACAATGAACAGCACCGGCACCGAGGC
Organism: Ensifer sp. CCNWLY38; assembly: GCF_037120565.1. NCBI lineage: Bacteria > Pseudomonadati > Pseudomonadota > Alphaproteobacteria > Hyphomicrobiales > Rhizobiaceae > Ensifer > Ensifer sp. CCNWLY38. Next base: position 175,178 of record NZ_JBBBBO010000005.1, on the reverse strand, counting down.
AAAGACGATGGCAAAGCCAGTGTGTTCGGCAACGAAGCCGATCACCGACGGCGCAAACAGCATGCCCGAATAGCCCATGAAGGTCGCGACCGAAAGGCCGATGCCAGGCTGCAGGCCCGGCATGTTGCCGGCCGCCGAAAAGGCGATCGGCACCATGTTGGAGATGCCGACGCCGGCAATCGCAAAGCCAAGAATGGCGATATAGGCATTCGGCGCCGTGCCCGCGATGATCATGCCGACGAGTGCAGTGACCGTGCAAATCCGGAGCGTCCGCTTGGCGCCGAAGCGGTCGCGCACGAGGTCGCCGGCAAAGCGCATGGTCGCCATGGTGGCGGAGAAAGCGGCAAAGCCGAAGCCGGACAGTTCCACCGAGGCACCAAGCTCGTTGCGCAGGTAGAGCGCGCCCCAATCGAGCACCGTGCCCTCCGGCACCATCGAAAACAGCGCCATGATGCCGATCAGCCAAGGAAGCGGCGTCATCGGCAGGCGGAGCTTTTCCTTGGCGGCGGCCGGATGCGGCTTGTCGGCAAGGATCATCGGCCAGGCAATCGCGATCAGCGCCAGGCAGATCACGGTGACGACGAAGACATGCGGCAGCACGCCGACGCGCGCCATGAGGAACCCGCCGATGCCGGCACCGATCAGGCCGCCAAGGCTCCAATAGGCGTGGCAGGAGGACATGATTGCCCGCCGCATCGATTTCTCGACCTCGACCGCATTGGCGTTCATGGCGACATCCATCGCGCCGACGAAACCGCCGAGCACGAACATGCCGATCGCCGCCGCCCAGACGTTTGGCACCAATGTCAAAAGCAGAAGCAGCGGCGACAGGATGATGGCCGTCACCTTGACCACCTTCTGCGAACCGACGCGGGCGATATAGCCGCCGGCAATCGGCATCAGCACCAGCGAGCCGATGCCGAACATCAGGATCAGGAGGCCGAGCACGCTTTCGCTTATGCCGAGCCGGTCCTTGAACTCGGGGATCTTCGGTGCCCAGCTGCCGGTAACAAAGCCGTTCATCAGGAAGAGCAGGGAAACCGCCAGCCGGTTGCGGGTCATATAGCCTTGGCGGACGGTCGCGGTGGGAGAACGTTGGTCCATGGGATTGCCTCGTTGCCGGATCGGCCGGCTCAAACAGTGATTTCGATCAGATTTCCATCAGGGTCGCGAACAACCGCCTCGTAGAAGCCGTCGCCGGTCCAGCGCGGCTTTGCGATCAGTATGCCCTCAGCGTCGGCGCGCGCGGCCATGGCGTCGACCGCCTGCTCGCTGCCGAGCGACAGCGCCACATGGGCAAGGCCCGTGCGCTCTTGCGCCGGATCGCCCGGAGCAACCCAAGGGCCCTCCATGATCTCGATCGCTGGTCCGTCGCCAAGCCTCAGGAAGCGTGAGCGGAAGCCCGGCCGCCGCCGGCTTTCGTAAACGTCGCCGACCTCGGCGCCGAAGATTGTCGACCAGAAGCGGGCGATCGCCTCGAGGTCACGGGTCCAGAGGGCCACATGGGTGATGCTCATCGTTCAGGCCCTCCTGCCAGCAGAATTTCCGCGCCGGCTGCCTGGAACGCCGCACGATGCGCTGCCGGGGCATCAGCCTCCAGGATCAGCACCGCCCTTTCGTCAATACCGACGATCGCGTGGGCCGCCGCCGTCCCGAGCTTGTCGCTGGTGATGGCAACAACGAGACGCCGGCTGCGCGCAGCAATCAGTCGCTTGAACTCCGCATCCTCGAAATAGATCGCTGTCAGGCCCGCTTCGGCATCGGCGCCGCAGGTGCCGAGAAGGCAGAGATCGGGCCTGAGCAGTTCCGCGTCGCGCTGCGCCCGCGCGCTGATGGCCGCACCGACGGCACGGTTGAGTGGCCCGCCAAGTAGGATGAGATCGACGCCAGGCTTCTCCATCAGCGCTGCAGCGATCAGTGGCGTATTGGTAACGACCGTGACCTGCAGGTCGGGTTCAATCAGCTGGGCGATGGCGAGGTTTGTGGAACCGGCATCGAGGAACACGGTCATGCCCGGCTTGATCAGGCCGACGGCTGCGCGGGCAAGCATTGCCTTGCGCTCCGGCGCCATCGCCACCCGCTCGCTCAAACTGCTGTGCGCCGCCGGAACGACCGGAAGCGCGCCGCCATAGACCCGCTCGCAAAGGCCCGCTGCCGCCATTTCGCGCAGGTCGCGGCGGATCGTGTCTTCGGAGACGTTGAGCTCGGCAGCGAGATCCGCAGCCAGCACCCGGCCCTTGGCCTTCAGCCGCTCCTGGATCAGCGTCTTTCGCTCACGAAGTAAGAGATCGCTCGACATTTTTGCCAATCGTGCATAAACGTGCATAAATCGCTATGAATGTGCATAACGACTTTTGAAACCGATTTCAAGTCGCACAATCAGCCAAATCACCGCGGGCCAGCAATTCGAGCAAACCGTGCCTTTTGCGCGTGATCGACGCCATTTCGAGGAAAATTCTTCATCAAAACGCTCGGGAATTGGTGTTTTATGCGCTCAGATCGCCAATCTTTTATGCGATTGTCCGCTCAATCCGGACGACGGGCCGGACCACAAAGAAGATGGAAAACCACGATGAAGCTCCTCCCCACGCTGTTCGCCGCCGCTCTGATGCAGATTACCGCCCTCACTTCTGCTGAAGCCGGCGAAAATCTCGACGCGGTCAAATCCGCCGGTGTCCTGAAGATCGGCACCGAGGGCACCTATGCGCCCTTCACCTATCACGACGCCTCCGGCGCGCTCGTCGGCTTCGACGTCGAGATCGGCCAGGCTGTCGCCGAGAAGCTCGGCGTCAAGGCCGAATTCCTTGAAGGCAAATGGGACGGCCTGATCGCCGGCCTCGACGCCAACCGCTACGACACGGTCATCAACCAGGTCGGCATCACCGACGAGCGCAAGAAGAAGTACGACTTCTCCGAGCCCTACATCGCCTCCAAGGCCGTGCTGATCGTCAAGACCGACAACGAGGAGATCAAGGGCTTCGCCGACCTCAAGGGCAAGAAGTCTGCTCAGTCGCTGACCAGCAACTTCGGCAAGCTCGCAACCGCGTCCGGCGCCGAACTCGTCGGCACCGACGGCTTCGACCAGTCGATCCAGCTCGTGCTCACCGGCCGCGCCGATGCGACGATCAACGACAGCCTCTCCTTCCTCGACTTCAAGAAGAAGAAGCCCGACGCGCCGGTAAAGATCGCGGCCGAACAGGCCGACGCCGACTTCTCCGGCATCATCATCCGCAAGGACGAGCCGGAACTCTTGGAAGCGATCAACAAGGCGCTTGTCGAGATCAAGGCCGACGGCACCTACGACAAGATCTCGCAGAAGTACTTCGGCGCCGACGTCTCGAAGTAAATCCCGATCTGCCGGCCGGTTTTACCACCGGCCATTCTCGTTACAGCGCCGCGCGTCAAACATGGCGCGCAAAGGACGTTGTAACACTTTAGGCTCGCTGCATAATCTCCACCCTAATCGATTCCGATCCAGGGGATTATGCAGTATGAATCGCGATCCGTTCCGGTCACCGGGGCGGATCGCGCTTTTTGAAAGGCCCGCCCTTGCCCACCTGGCTCCAACTCATGCTGGATTCGCTGCCGTCCCTGCTGTGGGCCGGCCTCACCTTCACCATCCCGCTGACGCTGCTTTCCTTCATCTTCGGCCTCGTCCTTGGCCTCGCCACGGCGGTCGCCCGCCTGTTCGGGCCGGCGCCGGTCGTCGCCATCGCGCGGTTTTATGTCTGGGTCATCCGCGGCACGCCGCTGCTCGTCCAGCTCTTCGTGATCTTCTATGGCCTGCCGAGCGCCGGCATTCTGCTCGACGCCTTCACCGCCGCGCTCATCGGCTTCTCGCTGAACGTCGGCGCCTACACGTCCGAAATCATCCGCGCCGTGATCCAATCGGTTCCGCGCGGGCAATGGGAGGCCGCCTACTCCATTGGCATGAGCTGGAGCCAGGCGATGCGTCGCACCATCCTGCCGCAGGCGACCCGCGTCGCCGTGCCGCCGCTGTCGAACACCTTCATCTCGCTGGTGAAGGACACGTCGCTGGCCGCCGCCATCACCGTGCCGGAGATGTTCCAGACCGCCCAGCGCATCGTCGCCACCACCTATGAACCGCTGATTCTCTATATCCTGGCGGCGCTGATCTATCTCGCCATGAGCTCCGTGCTCTCGGCCCTGCAAGTGCGGCTGGAGCGGCGCTTCGCCCGCTATGGCGGCTTCCTGGAGGCACGTGCATGATCGAGCTCTCCCACATCGAAAAGCGCTTCGGCGACAATCTGGTGCTGAAGGATATCTCCGTCACGCTCGCCGAGGGCACGGTGACGGCCTTGGTCGGCCCGTCGGGCGGCGGCAAGAGCACGCTGCTGCGCTGCATCAATCTGCTGGAGATCCCAACGTCCGGCGCAATCCGGCTTGGCGACGAGACGCTGGAATTCTCACCCGGCCGCAAGGTCGGCTGGGCGGCGATCCAGCGCCTGCGCCGGCAGACCGGCATGGTGTTCCAGAACTTCCAACTCTTCCCGCACCAGACCGCACTCGGCAACGTCATGGAGGGCCTCGTCACGGTGCTGAAATGGCCGGCGGAGAGGGCGAAGACGCGCGCCATGGAACTCTTGGAAAAGGTCGGCATGGCGCACAAGGCCGACGCCTGGCCGGCGACGCTTTCGGGCGGACAGCAGCAACGTGTGGCGATCGCCCGCGCGCTTGCCCCCTCGCCGCGCGTGCTTCTCTGCGACGAGCCAACCTCGGCGCTCGACCCGGAACTGGCGGAAGAAGTCGTCGAGGTCCTGAGCCGGCTTGCTCGTGAAGGCACGACCATGGTCATGGCGACCCACGACCTCCGGCTTGCCTCTCGCGTCGCCGACAAGGTGATCTTCCTCGACGGCGGTCTCATCGTCGAAAGCGGTGCCCCGAAGACGATCTTCTCCGCGCCCGAGCGCGAGCGCACCAAGAAGTTCATCGCCTCGCTGAGCGCCCCGCACGACTACGAGATTTGAGGCACAAGGTCGAGCGAGGATCGCATTGGCGGCATAGCGCGAAGACCGAAGCCCACCCTCCGTCATCCTCGGGCTTGACCCGAGGATCCATGCGCGAGCAGTCGATTATACTGGCGACCCTTGGCGACTGGGTTGTTTCGCAAGGGGTGACCTTGTGAATGGATCCTCGGGTCAAGCCCGAGGATGACAGAGGTACAGGCTAGACCGGCCACTTCGACAGCAACCTCGCAAAAAACAAAACGGCCGGGCAAGACCCGGCCGTTTCTGTTTGTTTGAGTGGAAACCCTCAGGCGCCGAAGACGATCAGCAGATCCTTGGCGTCGATCTGGTCGCCGGCGCGCACCAGCACTTCGGAAAGCGTGCCGTCCTTCTCGGCATGAAGCGCCGTTTCCATCTTCATCGCCTCGATCGAGAGCAGCACGTCCCCTGCCTTGACCGCCTGTCCTGGCGAGACAAAGACGGTCGAGATGACACCCGGCATCGGCGCGCCGAGATGGGCGACGTTTCCTGCCTCGGCCTTGCGGCGCACGGCGCTCTGAGCACTCCGGTTGCGGTCCGGAACCTTGATCAGGCGCGGCTGGCCGTTGAGTTCGAAGAACACCTTGACCATGCCCTTCTCGTCCGGCTCGCTCTTGGCCTGATGCAGGATCACGAGCGACTTGCCTCGCTCGATCTCCGGCTGCAGTTCCTCGCCCGGTGCAAGCCCGTAGAAGTAAGCCGGCGTCGGCAGGACGCTGACCGGACCGTAGGTATCGGCGGCAACCGCATAGTCGGTGAAGACCTTCGGATACATCAGGTAGGAGGCGAATTCGAAGTCGTCGACCTTGCGCTCGAGCTTGTCCTCGATTGCCTTGCGCTCCGCATCGAGATCGGCCGGCGGCAGCAGCGAGCCCGGAACGGCGGTATAGGCCTTTTCGCCCTTCAGCGCCTTCTTCTGCAGCGCTTCCGGCCAGCCGCCCGGGGGCTGGCCGAGATCGCCCTTCAGCATCGAGACGACCGAGTCCGGGAAGGCGATGTCCTTGGCCGGGTTCTCGACGTCGGCGACGGTCAGGTCCTGGGAGACCATCATCAGCGCCATGTCGCCGACGACCTTGGACGACGGCGTCACCTTGACGATGTCGCCGAACATCTGGTTGGCGTCGGCATAGGCCTGGGCGACGCGGTGCCACTTGGTTTCGAGACCGAGCGAACGCGCCTGTTCCTTGAGGTTGGTGAACTGTCCGCCCGGCATTTCGTGCAGGTAGACTTCGGACGCCGGCCCCTTGAGGTCGCTTTCGAAGGCGGCATACTGGTGGCGCACCGCTTCCCAATAGAAGGAGATGCGACGAATCCACTCGGGATCGAGACCCGGATCGCGGTCCGATCCCCGGAGCGCCTCGACGATCGAGCCGAGGCAGGGCTGCGAGGTATTGCCGGAAAGCGCGTCCATCGCCGCATCGACCACATCGACGCCAGTTTCGACGGCGGCAAGCACGGTCGCAGCTGCAATGCCCGAGGTGTCGTGCGTGTGGAAGTGGATCGGCAGGTCGGTCGCCTCGCGCAGCGCCTTGAACAACACGCGTGCGGCTGCCGGCTTCAACAGGCCCGCCATGTCCTTGACGGCGATCATGTGCGCGCCGGCCTTTTCCAGCTCGGCCGCCAGCGCCGTGTAATACTTGAGATCGTATTTCGGGCGGGCCGAATTCAGGATGTCGCCGGTGTAGCAGATCGCCGCCTCGCAGATGCGGTTCTCTTCGGCGACAGCCTCCATCGATACCCGCATGTTGTCGACCCAGTTGAGGCAGTCGAAGACGCGGAACACGTCGATGCCGCCCTTCGCCGCCTGGCGCACGAAGTATTTGACGACATTGTCAGGATAGTTCTTGTAGCCGACGCCGTTGGCGCCGCGCAGAAGCATCTGCAGCAGCAGGTTCGGGGCGTCCTCGCGAATGCGGGCGAGGCGATCCCACGGGTCTTCGGTGAGGAAGCGCATGGACACATCGAAGGTCGCGCCACCCCAGCATTCGAGCGAGAAGAGTTGCGGCAGAGCGCGGGCATAGGTGCCGGCGACGCGGGCGATGTCATGGGTGCGCATGCGGGTCGCAAGCAGCGACTGATGGCCGTCGCGCATGGTCGTATCGGTGAGGAACACTCGGCTTTCGCCACGCACCCACTCGGCGAACTTCTTCGGGCCGAGTTCGTCGAGCTTCTGCTTGGTACCGGCTTTGATGTCGCCGTCGATGAACGGGACGACGGGTTTCGCGGCGTCGGCAGCTGGCCGCGGGCGGCCCTTCGCCTCCGGGTGGCCATTGACCGTGACGTCGGCGAGATAGGTGAGCAGCTTCGTCGCGCGGTCCAGGCGCTTCACCTGCTGGAACAGTTCCGGAGTCGTGTCGATGAAGCGCGTCGTATAGCTGTTGTCCTGGAACTTCGGATGGCTGATGATCGCCTCGAGAAAGGTCAGGTTGGTTGCCACACCGCGGATGCGGAACTCCCGCAGCGCGCGGTCCATGCGGCTGATCGCTTCGAGGGGGTTCGGCGCCCAGGCGGTAACCTTGACGAGCAGCGGGTCGTAGAAGCGGGTTATGACTGCACCCGGATAGGCCGTGCCGCCGTCGAGACGGATGCCGAAGCCGGAGGCCGAGCGATAACCGGTGATGCGGCCATAGTCCGGAATGAAGTTCTGCTCCGGGTCTTCGGTGGTGATGCGGCACTGCAGCGCATGGCCGTTGAGGCGGATGTCCTCCTGCTTCGGCACCCCCGATTCCGGCGTGCCGATCGCCTCGCCGTCGAGGATGTGGATCTGCGCCTTGACGATGTCGATGCCAGTCACGACTTCCGTGACGGTGTGCTCCACCTGAATGCGCGGGTTGACCTCGATGAAGTAGAACTTGCCGGTGTTGGCATCCATCAGATACTCGACCGTGCCCGCGCCGACATAGCTCGTCGCACGGGCAATCTTCAGCGAATAGTCGGCAAGTTCCTGGCGCTGCGCATCCGAAAGGTAGGGCGCCGGCGCACGCTCGACGACCTTCTGGTTGCGGCGCTGGATCGAGCAGTCGCGCTCGAAGAGATGCACGACATTGCCGTGGGTATCGCCGAGGATCTGGCTTTCGACGTGGCGGGCGCGCTCGACCAATTTTTCAAGATACACTTCATCCTTGCCGAAGGCGGCCTTGGCTTCGCGCTTGCCCTCCGTCACCTCACGGATCAGGTCCTTCGGGTCGCGAATGGCGCGCATGCCGCGTCCGCCGCCGCCCCAGGAGGCCTTGAGCATGACGGGATAGCCGATCTCGGCCGCCAGGCGATGGATTTCCTTTTCGTCGTCCGGCAGAGGATCGGTGGCCGGAACGACCGGCACGCCGACGGAAATCGCGAGGTTGCGCGCGGCAACCTTGTTGCCGAGCTGGCGCATCGTCGCCGGCCGCGGACCGATGAAGATGATGCCGGCGGCGTCGCAGGCATCGACGAATTCAGGGCTTTCCGAAAGCAGGCCGTAGCCCGGATGGATCGCGTCGGCGCCCGAAAGCTTGGCGACGCGGATCACCTCTTCGATCGACAGGTAGCTTTCGATCGGACCGAGGTCGCGAGCAAGGTGCTGCCCGCGGCCGATTTGGTAACTTTCGTCCGCCTTGAAGCGGTGCAGTGCCAGTTTGTCCTCTTCAGCCCATATCGCGACCGTTTTCAGACCGAGTTCGTTTGCAGCGCGAAAAACGCGGATGGCAATTTCAGAACGGTTGGCAACAAGGATCTTCGAGATAGGCAAGTCGGTCTCCTCAATGACTTGATATTGCGGGAAATGCTGCACCCGCGAAATAAAGTATTAGCGAGTCACCGAGCAGAGCGCAATTTCAGATGCGACAGGAAACCGAAAGCCTTTGCGTCAGGAGATCAGCCCGAGTCGGAAGGCGATCGCCACGACGTGATGGCGATTCTTGCCCTTCAATTTCTCCTGGATGCCGTTCATGTACCAGTCGACCGTATGGCTCGAAATATCGAGCACCTTGCCAATGTCGTTCGAAGTCATGCCGTCGGCGAGATAGTTGAGCGCTTCCATTTCGCGCCGCGTCATCTGCACCTCGACGCGCGAGCCGAGTTCCGCCGAAACTTCCGGGTCAGTCAGCTCCAGCAGCTTCCAGAACAGCCGCTTGGCGATGGCGTCGAAGAGGCTGATCTCGACCGGGCTCAAGTCGACGACGCGACCGCCGACCGTCAGGTTGCCGAGCAGACCGCGCCGGCCGTGCACCGGGAAGATGTAGCCATCGTAGAGACCGTGGTTGCGGGCCTCGATCATCATGCTTTCCATGCGCTTGCGATGCGGATCGGAGCGGAAGGCAAACAGCGTGTCGCGCCAGCGGAAGCCGCGCTGCGCATGGCCGAGATAGCGGATGGTCGGATCGATCACGACGAACTTCTTGCGAATGTAGATCTGCGGCCAGCCTTCCGGCCAGCGGCCGGCCAGCAGAAGCCGCAGCGGATTGTCATGCGGCTTCGGCTGCCGAACGACACCGTAGAAGTCGAAGCCGCAGCGATCGAGCAGGCGCTCGAATTCCGGGATGATTTCCTCGCGTGTCTTCATCTCCTCCAGAAGCGCGAGAAACTGTACGAGCAGCGTAATGTTCATGGATCACCTTCCAGGTAGATGCATATGGTCGCATTTCCGAATCCGGACATAAAGGCACCGTTCAGCGACCATTCATGTTGCACCCGCGATAATCCGTCATACCACGCCCGGTCTTATGCGAAATATGCAAGAAATCGGAGTTGGCACGACAGATAGCAGACTATGAATATTCTCGCCAAGCTCGCATCGAGCGAAACGGGAAAACGAGTGGCTGTCCATGCGTCCGGCTACGGCTTCCCTTTGCCGCAAAAGACCGTCTCAGCGCGGCCCCGAGTGTATAGGGGCGGAGCCCAAGCCCGCCAACCGTACCTCGAGGACGCGGGTGCATCCGCCGCAGAAGGACTGCGGCGAGTCAAATCCGGTACCCGGAAGGGGTGAGACAGTGTCATTGTTCCAAGTGTATGCAAGAGCGCTCCAGTATCTTGCGGTTCACAAGTTTCGTGTCTCGGCGATCGTCTTCGCCAACGTCGTTCTGGCAGCCATCACGATTGCCGAGCCGATCCTGTTCGGGCGCATCATCGACGCCATCTCGTCGAAGGGCGAGGTCACGCCGATGCTTTTGATGTGGGCAGGCCTCGGCGTCTTCAACACCGTCGCCTTCGTGCTCGTTGCCCGCGAGGCGGACCGGCTGGCCCATGGCCGCCGCGCCACGCTCCTGACGGAAGCCTTTGGCCGGATCGTTTCAATGCCGCTCGCCTGGCATAGCCAGCGCGGCACATCCAACGCGTTGCATACCCTGCTGCGCGCCTGCGAAACCCTCTTCGGTCTCTGGCTCGAGTTCATGCGTCAGCATCTGGCGACGGCTGTCGCGCTGATGCTGCTCATTCCGACCGCCTTTGCCATGGACGTGCGCCTCTCGCTCGTCCTTCTCGTGCTCGGCGCGGCCTACATCATGATCAGCAAGGCGGTGATGAGCCGCACCAAGGAAGGTCAGGCCTCGGTCGAGAACCACTATCATACGGTTTTCTCCCACGTTTCCGACGCCATCAGCAACGTCTCGGTCGTGCACAGCTACAACCGCATCGAGGCTGAAACCCGCGAGCTGAAGAAGTTCACCGAACGGCTGATCTCCGCCCAGTTCCCGGTGCTCGATTGGTGGGCATTGGCGAGCGCGCTGAACCGCGTCGCCTCCACCATTTCGATGATGGCGATCCTCGTCATCGGCACCGTGCTGGTGCAGCGCGGCGAGCTCGGCGTCGGCGAAGTCATCGCCTTCATCGGTTTTGCCAACTTGCTGATCGGCCGTCTCGACCAGATGAAGGCCTTCGTGACGCAGATTTTCGAAGCCCGTGCCAAGCTCGAAGACTTCTTCCAGCTCGAAGACGCCGTGCGCGAACGTGACGAGCCGGCAGGCGCGACTGAACTGCCGCCAGCTGTCGGCGAAGTCGAGTTCCGCAATGTCTCCTTCGACTTTGCCAACACGAACCAGGGCGTGCACAACGTCTCGTTCACGGCCAAGGCCGGCCAGACGATCGCCATCGTCGGCCCGACGGGTGCCGGCAAGACGACGCTCGTCAACCTGCTGCAGCGTGTTCACGATCCGCGTGATGGCCAGATCCTGATCGATGGCAACGATATCTCGAAGGTAACGCGCAAGTCGCTGCGCCGCTCGATCGCCACCGTCTTCCAGGATGCGGGCCTGATGAACCGTTCGATCTCGGACAACATCCGTCTCGGCCGTGACGATGCGACGATCGAGGAAGTCATGGCTGCCGCCGAAGCGGCCGCTGCCTGCGACTTCATCGAGGGCCGGACGGGCGGCTACGACACGGTCGTCGGCGAACGCGGCAATCGCCTGTCGGGCGGCGAACGCCAGCGTGTGGCCATCGCCCGCGCCATCCTCAAGAACGCGCCGATCCTGGTGCTCGACGAGGCGACCAGCGCGCTCGACGTCGAAACCGAGGCCCGCGTGAAGGATGCGATCGATGCGCTGCGCAAGAACCGCACGACCTTCATCATCGCACACCGCCTGTCGACGGTGCGCGAGGCCGACCTGGTGATCTTCATGGATCAGGGCCGCGTCGTCGAAATGGGCGGTTTCAACGAGCTCAGCCAGAGCAATGGCCGCTTCGCAGCCCTCTTGCGCGCCAGTGGTATCCTGACGGACGAAGACGTCCGCATGAGCCACACGGCGGCATAAGACACGCGCTTCAAATCAAGCGAACGAACTTCAAACCACCCGCGGTCAAACGCGGGTGGTTTTTCTTTTCGGCGTCCTGACAACGTCGCGTCGACCAGCCTTGCCATTCTCGAGATTGCTGGTAGACGGGAATTCCGGCCCCAATTCCAAAGGAATCATCATGCCGGACATCTCCACAATCGCAGTTTTCGCCACAGCAAGCCTCGTGCTCACCGCCACGCCCGGCCCTGACATGCTCTGCTCATCGCTTCTCGGAGCGTGAGCCAGGGGCGCGCGGCCGGGTTCCTCACCTATGCCGGGATCGCAGTCGGCACCTATTGCCACGCGCTGGCCGCAGCACTCGGTCTTTCCCAGCTCTTCGTCACCGTGCCGGTTGCCTATGAGATCGTGCGCTGGGCGGGCTGCGCCTATCTGCTCTACCTCGCCTACAAGACAGTCCGCTCGAACGCATCGAGCGCGTCACCGGTTTCGACGCTCAAGCGCCTTTCGAACAGGCGGATCTTCGGCGAGGGGCTGATGACGAACCTGCTCAATCCGAAGATGGCGCTGTTCGTATTGGCGCTGTTCCCACAGTTTGTGGACCCGGCGAGCGGGTCGATGATCGGACAGATGCTTCTGCTGGCGACCGTACTGAACGGGGTCGGCTTCCTGGTGAACGGCTCAGTCATCCTGGTCGGCAGCCATCTGCGCGCGCGGCTCGCTGGCATCAGGCGTTTCCCGAAGCTGCCGCAATATCTTCTCGCCACCGTGTTCACGGGGCTGGCGTGCCGCCTTGCCCTGGGCGCCAGAAACTAGAGCATTTCCAGCAAACAGGTTGTCGGCGGCGTTGCTCACGCCGCCCGCAGCGGTTTGGCCGAGGCGATGCCGCGCAGCCATTCGAGATAATAGGCATAGGCGAAATGCAGCCCGATGCCGACGAGCACGAAGAGGCTGCCGAAGATCGGGTTTCGCCCGGTGACGAACAGCAGCACCTGGCCGGACATCGCCAGGATCGTGCCGAAGATGAAGATCGGCAGCGAGTGTCGCCCGACAACCGCGAGCGGATGATCGCTGTCGAGTTTGGCGAGGTTGCTGATGCGAGGCGTCACGGCGACGATGTAGCCGAGCGCCAGAACATGCAGCAGCCGCGGGCCCGACAGGAAGGTCTTATCAAAGCCAGTCAGGACCGCTGGAAGGCCGAAGGAAAGGTCGATGCTCCAGAAGGAGAACAGCACCCAGACAGCGGAAACCGCGAGATAGGTACAGGACAGCACGATCAGCCAGGGCCACCGCGGGAGCGATCCGCCATTGCGCACGAAGGTCATCATGACGATGCCGATGACGAACAGGAATTGCCAGGACCAGGGATTGAGGAACCAATAGCCCTCGTCGAGGAAGTTCGACGGCACGAACTTGAAGATGCCTGCGGCGAGCCACAGCGCGGCCGACAGCAACAGCAGCAGTTTCTTGCTGACGCCGTTCAGCCAGAGAATACCCGGCAGCATCAGGAACAGCGCCGCATACATCGACAGGATGTTGTTGTAGCCGAGCTGATGCCCCAGAAGCACCATGGCGACGATGCCCTGCTCCGTCTGTTCCACCATCGGACGAATGTTGATCTCGCCGATCAGGTCCTGCCGGCCGAAGTAGATCGCCCCGGCCGCAAAAATCGCCAGCGTCACGATGCTGGTCATGATGTGGGCGACATAAAGAGCCAGCGCCCGGCGCCAGATCTTCAGCGTCATCGCCAGCCGTCCGCCGGCGGCGAACTTGCCGCCATAGGCGATCCCGACCGACAGGCCGGAGATCAGCACGAAGGCTTCGGCGGAATCGGAAAAGCCGAAGTTCTTGTGCGTCAGATATTCGAGATACTGTCCCGGAACGTGGTTGACGAAGATCGTCAGCAGGCACAGCGCCCTGAACACATCGAGGCGTGTGTCACGCTCCTTGGGAACCATTCGGGCGGACGTCGGGTTGACGCCACCCTGAAATGTCTTTTGCAGCATGCGGTCCGTTTTCCAGGATTTGGCGCCCCTGCCCCATCCCTGTTGAAACGGGCACCGACAGCCCGCGCCGTCATTCAAACGCGCGAGATGCCCGGCACCATTAACGGCAGCGCCGCGCGTCTTTTCAGACGCGCAAAGGTCGCTGTAGCACTTCGATTTTCTGCATGTCTTGGTCCTTAAATCGAGGTCGATTTAAGGAGACATGCAGTAGGTGGGATGAGGAACATGTTGCAGTTCTGCGCCCCATCCCGCTCCGATGATCTAGAGCATCCCGCTTTCAAGTGAAGTCACTGCAAGCGGATAAGATGCTCTGGCTTCAAAGTGTTAGAGCGCCCTTTGTGCGTTCGTCTGAACGCCTGGCACTCCAAGACACGTCACCCGGCCGTCGGGGGTCATCCCGCCCGCATCTCCGCAAAGAAAAACCGGCCTTGCCCTTGCGGGAACAAAGCCGGTTTCATCCTGTCTTCAACGCCGGCCGTTACAGCAAAATGCCTTCATGCGCGTTTTTTGTGACACTATTGTTTATGCTGACGATCGGCTCGCCACTTTTCTGGTCGCGCTGCACCGAAATCTTGTGCCGCGCGCCGTTGAGCGTCACTTCTGCGGAGTAGCCGTCCCAGGCCGCCGGCAGCACCGGCCGAATGACCAGCTTGTCGCCCTGTCTGCGGATCCCGAGAATACCTTCGACGCCGACGCGGTAGAGCCAGCCAGCCGAACCGGTGTACCAGGTCCAGCCGCCGCGTCCCGCCAGATCGCCTTCGCCATAGATATCGGCGGCGACGACATAGGGCTCGACGCGGTAGTGTTCCGCCGCCTCGCGGCTCTGCGCATGCGAGACCGGGTTCAGCATCTGGAACACGCGCCAGGCTTCTTCCGCCCTGCCCTGTTCGGCGAAGGCCAGCGCCACCCAGGTGGCCGCATGGGTATATTGCCCGCCATTCTCGCGCACGCCGGGCGGATAGGCCTTGATGTAGCCCGGATCCTGCGACGTCCGCTCGAGCGGCGGCGTGAACAGCCGTACGATGTGCTGGTCCGGATCGACCAGTTCGGCCATCACCGCATCCATCGCCTTGAGCGAACGCTGCTCGTCGCCTTCGCCCGAGAGGACGCTCCAGGACTGACCGATCGAATCGATCCGGCACTCGAGCGCCTCGCTGGTGCCGAGCGGCGTGCCGTCGTCGTAGTAGCCGCGACGATAGTAGTCGCCGTCCCAGCCGGCGGTGTCGAGCGCCTTCTTCAGGGCTTCGAGATGCGTCTCCCAACGGGTGACGCGCGCCTGGTCCTTACGCTCGCGAGCGTAAGGCAGGAAGCCGCGAAGCGTGCCTGCGAGGAACCAGCCAAGCCAGGTGCTGGTGCCCTTGCCGGCAGCACCGACACGGTTCATGCCATCGTTCCAGTCACCGCCGAGGATCAGCGGCAGGCCGTTCTCGCCGGTCCGCCTGATCGCGAGGTCGAGCGCACGGGCGCAATGCTCGTAGACGTCGCCGACCTCCTCGGAAATCTCAGGCTTGTAGAAGGCGTCGTGCTGGCCCTCTTCGAGCTCCGGACCGCTGATGAAGGCGATCTGTTCTCTCAGGATGTCGGAGGTACCGGTCACCGAGCAATAATGCGTAACGGCATGGGCGAGCCAGACGACGTCGTCGGAGATCATCGTGCGCACGCCGGCGCCGGTTCCCGGCAACCACCAGTGCTGCACGTCACCCTCGACGAACTGGCGGGCTGCCGCATTCAGGATCTGCGCCCGGGCAAGCTCCGGCCGGTGGATCAGGAAGGCCAGCGTGTCCTGCAGCTGGTCGCGGAAGCCGAAGGCACCGCTCGCCTGATAGAAGGCGGAGCGCGCCATGATGCGGCAACCGAGACTCTGGTAGGGCAGCCAGTTGTTGATCATGGCGTCGAAGGCCGGATCCGGCGTTTCCACCTTCACGATATCGGTGAAATCGCGCCAGAACGTCTTGGCCGCCTCGAGCACCGTGTCGAATGCAGTCTCGCGCAGCTCACCGAGTACGGCACGAAGCTGATCCTCATTGTCGGCATCGCCGAGAATGAAGGTGACCTGCTGTTCGGCACCGGGTTCGATGGTCAGATCGGACGCAATGACCGCACAAGGGTCGCCGTCGACGTCGACCGAACCCGAGAGATCGGCACCCGAAAGCACCGCCTGCGGCACGAGGATGCCGCCGAGCGAGCCCAGGAACTCCCGCCGGCTGGCGGTGTAGCCGGCAGCCTGGCCGCCATCGGCGGTGAAGAACGCCGAACGACCGGCATAGTCGATGCTGTAGGGGTTGGTCGCGACCAGCGCCGCTGTCTCCTCATCCCACTTCGAGAGGATGAATGGCGCCGAGCGGGCGCGGTTGTTGCCGAGCACCCACTCGTTATAGCCGTAGAGCCTCAACCGCCGTGCCGTCGTCGCGCGGTTGCGGATCGAGACGCGAATGAGCTTTGCCGGCAGGCTCCGGTGCACCGTATGGGTCGCCTCGATCTCGAGGTCGTCCTGGGTGCTGCGGAAGCTCGAATAGCCGAGCCCATGCGCCGTTTCGAAGACGACGGAGCGGCGGCGCGAGAGCGACGCATAGGGCGTTGATACCGAACCGCTCTCCATGTCGCGGATGAAGATCGCTTCACCCGGACGGTTGATGACCGTGTCGTTCGTCCATGGCGTCAGCTGGTAGTCGCGCGAGTTGCGACTCCAGGAGAAGGCCGCGCCTTCCGCCGAAACGTGGAAGCCGAACTGCTCGTTGGAGATGACGTTGATCCAGGGCTGCGGCGTCGCTTCGCCGCCACGAAGGCGCACGACATATTCGCGACCGCCTTCGGCAAAACCACCGAAGCCGTTCCAGAAGGAAAGGCCATCGCCCTTGATTTCGGCCGGAGCAAAGTCCGCCTTCTCCTGCGGCGCCGCCAAAAGCGGGCCGACAAACTCGCCGCTCTTCTCGGCACCCTTCACCGGCGCCGGCGAATAGAGCGAGTTGGCACGGGCGATCTGGTCGGAGATCGTGCCGTTGCGGGCATGGAACACGGCGCGCGAGGCCGACAGCAGGGTCGACCAGGTTTCCGGTTCCATCAGGTCGCGGCGCACCGAGAAGATGTGCTGGCGCGGGCCGTCCGAAAGGCCACGAAGCCTCAGGTTCTCGCACATGGAATCCAGCGCATGCTGCATGTCCTGCGCATAGGACGAGGCCCGCTCGTTGATGATGACGAGGTCGGCGGTAATGCCGCGGGCGCGCATATATTCCTGGGCGCGCAGCGCTTCACGCGCAATGCCGAGATCGCCGTCGTCGTTGATGCGGAGGCAGAAGATCGGGTAATCGCCCGAGATCGCCAGCGGCCAGAGCTTCGACTGGGAGTCGAGGCCTGCCTGTACCGTCGCCGTATCGGCACGCAGATGCATGTCCGGATAGACGAGGTAACGGCCGAGCATCTGGAAGCTCGCGGCCTCCTGCGATGTCACGCCGACATGGCGCATCTGCACCTGGCTGCGGGTCCAGGCGTGGATGAGTTCCTGATTGAAGGTCTCCGGATGGCGATAGCGGTCGATCGCGCGATCGACCTCCTCGCGGCTTGGTGCGGCGATCGTCCAGAAGACGACGCTGACCTTCTTGCCGGCGGGCACGCGAACGACGCGGCGCAGCGACATGATCGGATCGAGCGTAAAGCCGTCCGTGCCCGAAAGCACTGCGTCCGTGTCGAACGCGGCAGCTTCGGCAAGCGTGCGGCCCGGGCCGATGAAGCGGCGACGGTCGGTCTCCGCTTCCGTATGGCGATCGCTGCCAGCATTGTCGGTGACGAGATGCGCCACTTCCATGTCCGGGTCGCTGGCGCTGCGCTTGTTGCGGCTGACGCGGATGACGTCGCCGCGACGGCTGATTTCCGTGCGCACGAACATCTTCGAGAAGGCCGGGTGCGCGCTGTCGGCCTCATCGGTCGAAAGCACTGGCTCGGCATAGGAGGTCACTTCGATGAAGCGATCCTGGGTGCCGGTATTGAGCAGGATGACCCGGCGCCCTTCGGCATCGTGTTCGGTGGCGACGATGCACTCGACTTCGCTGATGAGATCGCCGACGGTCTTGACGAATTCGCCCTTGTCGTCGCCGAACCGGGTCAGCACCTTCTCGCCGGCCGCACGCCGCGGCTCTGATGTCGTCGACCACCATTCGCCCGTCGTCGTGTCGCGCAGGAAGATGAAGGTACCGCTGCGGTCCTCGACCGGATCCGGCTTCCAGCGGGTAACAGACTGGCCGTTCCAGCGGGCATAGCCGGCGCCATTGGCCGTCAGCATGACCGAGTAATGGCCGTTGGAGAGAAACACGGTCTCCCGGTCCTGTGCCAGCGGGTTCTCGATGATGCGGACTTCCGGACGCAGGAGGTCGTCCTGGCCCTTGCCGACCGATTCCGGCTCGCGCTTGGCATTCATGATCGGGATGTCGCGCGGCGCCTTTTCCTGCAGCAGCAGTTCGGCGGCCTCGATCACCGGATCGGCGTGGAACCACTCGCGCAGCCGGCCATTGAAGACGACGTTGGCGACGGCCGCGATCGACATGCCATGGTGGTGCGCATAGTAGTTGCGCACGACCGCACACTTCTGGCCCTCGGGCACACGCGTCGGCGTGAAGTCCACGGCATCATGGAAGCCGTAGACACCGAGTGCGCCGACCTCGCGAAGACGTCCGAGGTTGGCGAGCGCCGATTTCGGATCGTACATGCAGGCAAGGATCGAGGCGTAGGGCGCGATGACCGCATTCTGGCCGAGGCCGCGCTTGAGCCCGAGCGTCGGCACGCCGAAGTTGGTGTACTGGTAGGTGAGCTCGTGGTCGCGCGCGTTGAAGGCGGCTTCCGAGATGCCCCAGGGCGTGCCGAGACGACGGCCGTGGTTGATCTGCTCCTTCACGATCAGATTGTTGGTCTGGTTGAGGATACCGCCCTGCCGTTCCTGCATCACCAGCGGCGGCATGAGATATTCGAACATCGAACCGGACCACGAAATCAGCGCGCCGCGCGCGCCGATCGGCACGATCGGACGACCGAGCTTGTACCAGTGCTCGGTCGGCAGATCCCCCTTGGCGATGGCAAACAGGCTGGTAAGACGCGCTTCCGAGGCGAGAAGGTCGTAGCAGGCCTCGTCGAGCTCGTTGGCGTTGACCCGGAAGCCGATCGACAGCAGGCGCCGCTCCGGCCGGAACAGGAAGCCGAAATCCATCGAGAAGGCGATGTCGCGGGCGCGATCCTTCAGCACCAGCAGGCGCTGGCGCAGCGATTCGATCGCACCGAGATCGAAGACACCGTCGGCGATATGGGCTTCGCAGGTGCTGACGAGCGCATTTGCCCATTTCGTCACTTCGGTGCTCTGCGGCGTGCGCACCTCGTGGTCGAGGTTGACGGTGAGCTTGTGCATGTCGCGCGCCAGCACCGCGAGGTTGATCACGCGGATCGACGCGAACTCGCGCTCGCGCTTGACTGCGGCAAGCGCGTTCTGGAAGCCGACGATGCGTTCCTCGATCAGGCGACGCAGCGGCCGGACCGTCTTGCGGTCGTCGGGCAGATCGCGCAACACCTCCTGGAGGATCGCCACCACGTCACCGATGCCGTCCAGGCTGCCCTGGACATGCGCCGACGGCGCTTCGGCCCAGTCGCGGCACATCGACGATACGGCGATCAGGTGGCCGGCGAGGTTGCCGCTGTCGACCGACGAGATGTAGCGCGGCTCCATGGTGTCGAGCGTGTTCGTCCGATACCAGTTGAACAGGTGTCCGCGATACTTCGGCAGGCGGTCGATGGTGGCGATCGTCTGCTCCAGCCGGTTGATCGTCTCCTCGAAGCCGATCCAGCCGAAATCGCGCGCCGACATCACCGATAGCAGGTAGACGCCGATATTGGTCGGCGATGTGCGCTCGGCCAGGATCGGCTGCGGCGTTTCCTGGAAGTTGTCCGGCGGCAGGAAGTGCTGCTCGGCGGTCACGAAGGTCTCAAAATAACGCCAGGTGCGCCGGGCAATCAGGCGCATCTCGTCGATCGCTTCATCGGAGACGACGAGCTGGTCCTCGGTTTCGGCCGATTGGCTGACGAACCAGGCGACGGCAGGCGAAAGCGCCCAGAGCAGCGCGAAGGGAATGCCGATGAACGGCAGGCCGGTGTCGGAGATCGCGGCAAGCGCCAGCGAAAGCGCCGAAAGCGCCGGGGCGATCCACATCGCGCGGTAGTAATCGCCAATCGTGCCGTGGCCGGCACTCTGCACCTGCGCGGCCGTGCGCCATTCGAGCATCAGCTTGCGGCTGACGAAGGTGCGGTAGAGAGAGCGAACGATCGCGTCGCCCATCATCGCCGCATTGTGGGCGATGAAGACGATGCGGAGCGCCACTTGCGCATTGGCGGCGCGGACTTCCGTCAGCACCGCGTGAAGGTGGGCGCGGGCGACGATGTCGTTGCGGCGCGGCAGGAGGCCGTTGATCAGCGACAGGGTCGGGGCCACGAACAAGCTGAAGATCAGGACGATCTGCCAGATCAGCGCCTCGGTCGGCTCCATGTAGTACCAGCCCATCACCGAGGCGACGAGCCAGGCAAGCGGGATCAGCGAGCGACGCAGGTTATCGTACATCTTCCAGCGCCCGAGCATCGACAGCCCGTTCGAGAAATTGAAGATGTAGGGCAGCAGCTGCCAGTCGCCACGCGCCCAGCGATGCTGGCGCGACATCTCGACCTCGTAGCGGGTCGGGAAGTCCTCGACGAGTTCGACGTCGGTGACCAGCGCGCAACGCACATAGGAGCCTTCGAGCAGATCGTGGCTGAGAACGGCATTTTCCTGGATCCGGCCCTTGAGCGCCGCCTCGAAGGCGTCGACATGGTAGAGGCCCTTGCCGGTGAAGCTGCCTTCGCCGGCGATGTCCTGGTAGACGTCGGAAACAGTGAAGACATAGGGGTCGATGCCGCGGTTGGCCGAGAAAATGCGCTGGAATGCGGAAGCTTCGCTGCCCGTTGTCAGCGACGGCGTCACGCGCGGCTGCAGCAGGCTGTAGCCGGCGATCACGTTCTGTGTCTTCGGGTCGACCACCGGACGGTTGATCGGATGGTAGATCTTGCCGACGAGCTTCGTCACCGCATCGCGCATCAGGCGCGTGTCGGAATCGAGCGTCATCACGTACTGCACGTTGTCCGGCACCGTGTTGGCGCCCTGCAGGAACGAGGTGTCGCGGTCGCCGCGAAGCAGCATGTTCAGTTCGTGCAGCTTGCCGCGCTTGCGCTCCCAACCCATCCACACGCCTTCCTGCTCGTTGAACAGGCGGCGGCGATGCAGGAGATGGAAGCGCGTCTTGCCGTCATAGGCGTAGCGCGCCGAAAGCTGGGCGATCTCGCGCTTGGCGTAGTCGAGCACGTCGGAATCGGTGCTCGACTCCTCTACCTTGCTATCGGCCCAGTCGCTGAGCAGTGCGAAATAAATCTCGCCGCGCGGGTTGGCGAGGTAGTGCACCTCGAGATTGCGCACGAGTTCGTCGACATGGTCGCGCTTGGCAATCAGGCAAGGTACGACGACGAGGGTGCGGGCATGCTCGGGAATTCCGTCGAGGAACTCATAGCCGACAAGTCGCGATGGTTTGACGAACAGCGTCACCATCGTGTTGAACAGCCCCATCGCGCCTTCCGACGCCGGCAGCGCGAACAGAAGCAGCATGATCAGCTTCGCGCCGTTCGGAATATCCATCGGACTGACGAAGGAATAGACGGCGATCATCGCCAGGATCGTCAAGAGGATGTTCGGGCCGGCGATCGCGAACCAGTCGAGCCTGCGGCTGATACGGATGATGGTCTGCAGCAGCGACGGTCGATAGCCGATCTTCTTCTCGAGCACCTTGCGCTGCTTGCCGACGAGGAAGGATCCGACGTTCGGCTCCTGGAGCGGCACTTCGGTCTCGGCCGCAGTCTCCGCCTCGCGCACCATCTCGATGGCGATCTGCGTCACCTCGTATTCGCTGTGGCCGGAACGACGCGCGAGCTTCTCGATCGTGTCGCGATACTTGTTGCGCGACCCGAAATCGAGCGCCGCATAGTCGGAGCCCTCACGCAGCGCCGCGTCGATCTTGCTGACGCTTTCGAACCAGACAGCCCAGTCGGTGTCGTCGATCTCACGCAGGCTGCGGATGATGTTGCTCATCGTCGCATTGCCGGACGACAGGCGATTCTGTTCGGCGACCAGCGCGTTTTCGACGTCGCTGCCGCGCCTCTCAAGTTGCTCCTCGATCCAGGCAATGACCGCGCCGGAGGTCTGCGAGCCGTCACGCGTGCGGTAAAGCAGTTGCGCGACGAAGGTGTTGTCGGCAGCCAGCGCCTCCGATTCCGCAAGTAGCACCCGATATTTCTCCGGATCGTTCAGGCGGATGATCTGGTCGGCGATGTCGTTCGCCTTTCGGCGCATGCCGCGCGAGCGCTCGACGCGGATGGCGATCCGGCGGAGGTTCTCGATCAGCACGAAGCGCAGGATCGACGGCAGCGCCCAGAGTTCGCCGATCTTGAAAGTGTCGTGCCTCTGGAAGCCTTCGACCATCGCCGTGATGCTTTCGCGCGTCACTGTGCTGTGGGTGTGGGCGACATAGAGCCAGGCGAGCGCCATGGTGCGCGGGATCACCGTGCCGGAAACCGAAAGCGTCGGCAGCTGGCGATAGAACCGGCGCGGGAAATCGCGCCGGACTTCCTGGATCGCCTCTTCGACGACGTGGTGGTTGTCGAGCAGCCATTCGGCGGCCGGCGTGATCGTCGCCCCGGCTTCCACGTCCGCAGCGGTCGCCCGGTAGACACGCAGGATCTCGCTCTCGTTTTCGCGATGCCGCGGCCGGAATTCGAACGGGAAGAATCCCGGCAGCGAGGAGGCACCCTTCACTGCGAGATCCTCGCCGCATTGCCGGAGGTCCTCCATCGAGAAGAAGGTGGCGCGGATCGAATCGTTGTAATCGATCTGCTTTGCTTCCGGTTCGCGCGGAGAGGTGGGCGGCGTTGTTTGAAGCTGCATGGGTACGGGTTCTGAATCCAACCGGGGTTGATCGGCCCGGTCCTCGTTGGGTTGCCGGGTTGGCTGCGGACCTGAGAAGTCAGGCTGAGCCGGCGCATTGCTAGACACGGTCATGTGTCCTCCCATCCACCGTCAATTCCCGCATGCGGGGAACTGGCGGTAACAGGCACCGCCCTCGACTGGGCATCGGAGATCGCAAAGCCGGCGGCGCATTGGTTTTCAAGGCCGCGGTGATGCATGAAAATGGCATTTTTTAGCCGTGGTGCCAACAGCTTGCAAGGATTGCTCATACAAGTTTGGACGATTTGCGCACAGACGAATCAAGCCGAAACCGGCCGCTGTGCGCGCCCCCAATGGCACTTCGATACAGCTCTCTCAATTGCCCTCTTCTCAAGCTTCATCGCGGATGGCAGACGAGGCGAAACGTGAAGCGGCGAGGAAGGTTCCCTCGATTTTTAGAAAAGCGTCGATCCGCTTAGCCCACTTGCTCGGTGATCCACTCCCGGAAGGCCAGGCTGATGGGGTTTTCGAGCTTACCCTCGGGCACGGCGAGATAATAGCTGTTTTCCGTCTTCATCGGCCGGTCGAGCACGATGCTGAGCGTGCCGGCGGCAATTTCCTGCTCGATCAGGTAACGTGGCAGCAGCGCGAAACCGAGCCCGGCCGTCGCCGCTTCGATCACCATCGAGAACTGGTCGAAACGGTTGCCGCGATAGGCGCCGCGGCCGTCCATGTCATTCGCCTCGAACCATTGCGCCCAGAGCTTCGGCCGCGTGGCGAGATGCAGCAATGGCCCGGCGACGAGATCCTCGGGGGTCTCGATCGGATGGTTCGCCAACAGGGCAGGGCTCGCAGCGGGCACGATGATCTCACTGCAGAGATAGCTGCAGGTGGCGCGCGCCCAGACCGGTTGGCCGTAGTGAATGGCGAGATCGAAGTTCTGCTCGTCGAAATCGAAGGGCGCGGAACGGGAGGCGATGTTCAGCACCGTATCCGGATGCCGCTTGAGGAAATCGGGAAGGCGCGGCACCAGCCAGCGGCTGCCGAAAGTCGGCAGCGACGCGATCGAGAGCGTCGAGTCCGCCCGTGCCGAAGCCATGGCGCGCACCATCAGCTCCTCGGTCTGATTGAGGAGACGGCGAACCTCGGGCAGGAACTTCTGGCCGGCATCCGACAGGATCACCCGTTGGCGCACGCGCTCGAACAAAAGCACGCCGAGCTGGTTTTCGAGATCCTTGATCTGCCGGCTGACGGCGCTTTGGGTGAGATTCAGTTCGGCAGCGGCCTGCGTGAAGCTGCCGTGTCGCGCCGCGCATTCGAACGCCTGCAGCGTCGTCACGTCGGGAACCAGCCTGCGGCTTAACTTCATTCCAGCCTCGCATCAACATAGTCAGAAGCAACGCGATCAATGGCCAGTTCGATCGGATATGATCCGAAATGAGAATGACCTTGTCCTTCACCCATAGCGCGAGGCGAGCCCCAGTGAAAGAGAATAGTTTCGTATCGGCCGACGACATCCGCTCGGCCTTTTCCGCAGCCATGTCGGTCATGTACCGCGAAGAGGTGCCGGCCTATGGCACGCTGATGGAGCTGGTCGCCAAGGTCAACGACGATACGCTCGCCGCCGACCCCAAGCTGAAGGAGCGCCTCGACGCCACCGATTCGCTCGACCGTATCTCCGAGGAGCGCCACGGTGCGATCCGCCTGGGCACGCCGGCCGAGCTCGCAATGATGCGCCGCGTTTTCGCCGTCATGGGCATGTACCCGGTCGGCTATTACGACCTGTCGACCGCAGGCGTCCCGGTTCATTCGACCGCCTTCCGCCCGGTCGGCGAGACGGCGCTGAAGCGCAATCCGTTCCGCGTCTTCACCTCGCTGCTGCGCCTGGACTTGATCGCTGACGAGAGCCTGCGCGCCGAGTCACAGGAGATCCTCGCCGAGCGCCGGATCTTTACGCCCATCGCTGTCGAACTCACCGAAAAAGCCGAGCGCGACGGTGGCCTCGACAAGGCGGACGCCGAACGTTTCGTCTCGGAGGTGCTCGAAACCTTCCGTTGGCACGACAAGGCCAATGTCAGCGCCGACATGTACAAGCGGCTGCACGACGCCCATCGCCTGATCGCCGACGTCGTCTCCTTCAAGGGTCCGCACATCAACCACCTGACGCCGCGCACGCTCGACATCGACAAGGTGCAGGCGCTCATGCCGGAATACGCGATCGCGCCGAAGGCCGTCGTCGAGGGACCGCCGACCCGCAAATGCCCGATCCTCCTGCGCCAGACCTCGTTCAAGGCGCTGGAAGAACCGGTTTCCTTCAAGGACGCCGACGGTGCCTGGAAGGCCGGCTCCCACACCGCCCGCTTCGGCGAGATCGAGCAGCGCGGCATTGCGCTGACCCCGAAGGGCCGTGCGCTCTATGACGACCTGCTCGACGCCTCGCGCAAGATCGTCCGCCCGGCCGCCGACGGCTCCAATGCCCGCGAATACGAAGCGGCCCTCGCCACGGCTTTTGAGCCCTTCCCGGACACGTGGGCAGGTATCCGCGAAGCCGGGCTTGGCTACTTCAGCTATTCGCTGACGACAAAGGGCCGCAAGGCCGGCGTCTCCCCGGCGCGTGACATCGAAGCGCTGATCGCCACCGGCCTCGTCCAGTTCGACGCGATCGTCTACGAAGACTTCCTGCCGGTCAGCGCCGCGGGTATCTTCCAGTCGAACCTTGGCGACGGCGCCCAGCAGGACTTCGTCGCCAGCCCGAACCAGAAGCGCTTCGAGGCGGATCTCGGCGCCACCGTCCTCAACGAGTTCGACCACTATGCCGGCATTGAACAGGCTTCGATCGAAAGCTGCGTCCGGGCCTTGACCGGCGCGATCGCTGCGGAATGATGCTTTTCTGATGATCGACAAACGGCACATCGACGCGCTGAGCGGCATCCTTGGTGACAAGGGTGTCGTTACGCGTCCTGAAGACCTGGAAGCCTACGAGACCGGCGCGCGCTACGATCGCGGTCGGACCTCGCTCGTGCTGCGGCCGGCGACGACGGAAGAAGTCTCTGCTGCAGTTGCCTATTGCGTTACGAACGGCATCGCGCTGATCCCGCAATCCGGCAACACCGGCCTCGTTTCCGGCTCGACCCCGGATCAATCGGGCGACGAGGCGGTTCTGAGCCTGGACCGGCTGACCAGGCGCTTCGATCTCGATCTCGACAACCGCTCGGTGCGGCTCGACGCCGGTTTCCGGCTGTCCGATCTCAACCGGCGGCTGGAAGAGCACGGCCTGTTCTTCCCGATCGATCTCGGCGCCGACCCGCGCATTGGCGGCATGATCGCCACCAATACCGGCGGTTCGCGCTTCCTGAAGTACGGCGACGTACGGCGCAACACCCTCGGCCTCAAGGTCGTACTCGCGGACGAGCACGGCACCGTGCTCGACCTGCAGTGCGACTTGCGCAAGAACAACACCGGCGTTGACTGGAAGCAGCTCTTCGTCGGCACTTCGGGCGCCTTCGGCATCGTCACCGAATGTGTGCTCAACCTCGAACGCCTGCCGCAGCAGACCGCAACCGCCCTGCTGGTTCCGGCCAGCGGCGCCCATGTGATGCCGCTGCTTCGCGCCATGGAAGAGCGTCTCGGCGCCTATCTCTCGGCTTTCGAGGGCATGTCGAAGAACGCCGTCAAGGCCGCCTTTGCCCATGTGCCGTCGCTGAAGAACCCCTTCCAGGGCGGCAACGTTCCTGATTATGTCATCCTCGCCGAAATCAGCCGCACCTGGGGTCCACGCGAAGGCGAACAGTCGCTCGATGCCGTGCTGGAATCGGCGCTCGCCGAGATCTGGGAGATGGAGGAGGCGCCGCTCGCCGACGCCTTCGTCGGCCCGCCGCACGAGATCTGGGCGCTGAGGCACGCGCTGTCCGAGGGGGTCAAGCACCTCGGCAAGCTGATCGCGTTCGACGTCTCCTTCCGCAGGGGTGACATCATGGCCTTCTGCGACCATATGAAGGTCGAAATGCCGGCGAAATTCCCTGATGTGACCGTCTGCGATTTCGGCCATATCGGTGACGGCGGCGTGCACTTCAACCTCGTCGTGCCGAAGGACAGCCCGCTGCTTCAGGACGAAACCTTCGAAGCGCGGCTTCGCGAATGGGTTTTCGCGGTCGCCGTTGAGGAGTATCACGGCAGCTTCAGCGCGGAACATGCGATCGGCCGCCGCAACCAGGCCTATTACGACTTTTATACACCAGACAAACTCAAGGACATGGCCGCAGGCCTGAAGACGCTCACCTCGCCGGGAAAGCTCGGTAGCGTGCGTTTCGGATAGGCAAAGCCAGGAAAACGGGAGTCAGACCATGAACATCGCAACCAAGAAAGTCGACGTGACCAAGGAAGCCGCAGCGCTTCTCGAAAAGATGGGCGTCGCCAAGGAACTCTACACCGGCGGCGACATGCCGTCCTACAGCCCGGTCACCGGCGAAAAGATCGGCAACCTCAAGACGGTTTCGGCCGCGGAAGCCGCCGCCAAGATCGAAAAGGCCCATGAAGCCTTCAAGGCCTGGCGCCTGGTTCCGGCACCGAAGCGCGGCGAACTGATCCGCCTGCTCGGCGAAGAACTGCGCGCCTTCAAGGCCGACCTCGGCCGCCTGGTTTCGATCGAGGCCGGCAAGATCACCTCCGAAGGCCTCGGCGAAGTTCAGGAAATGATCGACATCTGCGATTTCGCCGTCGGTCTCTCCCGCCAGCTCTACGGCCTGACGATCGCCACCGAGCGCCCCGGCCACCGCATGATGGAAACCTGGCATCCGCTCGGCGTCGTCGGCGTCATCTCGGCCTTCAACTTCCCGGTCGCCGTCTGGTCGTGGAACACGGCGCTGGCGCTCGTCTGCGGCAACTCCGTCGTCTGGAAGCCGTCGGAAAAGACCCCGCTCACGGCGCTTGCCTCGCAGGCAATCTTCGAGCGTGCGCTCGCCCGCTTCGGCGATGCGCCGGAAGGCCTGTCGCAGGTTTTGATCGGCGACCGCACCGTCGGTGAAGTCCTCGTCGACAACCCGAAGGTTCCGCTCGTTTCGGCCACCGGTTCGACCCGCATGGGTCGCGACGTCGGTCCGCGCCTTGCCAAGCGCTTCGCCCGTGCCATCCTCGAACTCGGCGGCAACAATGCCGGCATCGTCTGCCCCTCGGCCGATCTCGACATGGCCCTGCGCGCCATCGCCTTCGGCGCCATGGGCACCGCCGGCCAGCGTTGCACCACCATGCGTCGTCTCTTCGTGCACGAGAGCGTCTATGACCAGCTCGTTCCGCGCCTGAAGAAGGCCTATGGCTCGGTATCGGTCGGCAACCCGCTGGAATCGACCGCCCTCGTCGGCCCGCTGGTCGACAAGGCCGCCTTCGACGGCATGCAGAAGGCAATCGGTGAAGCAAAGTCGCACGGCGGCAGCGTCACCGGCGGCGAACGCGTCGAGCTCGGCTACGACAACGGCTACTATGCCAAGCCCGCTCTGGTCGAAATGCCTGAACAGGCCGGCCCGGTTCTCGAAGAGACCTTTGCGCCGATCCTCTACGTCATGAAGTACAGCGACTTCGACGCCGTTCTCGCCGATCACAATGCGGTCGCGGCCGGCCTGTCGTCCTCGATCTTCACCCGCGACATGCAGGAATCGGAACGCTTCCTCGCCGTCGACGGCTCGGATTGCGGTATCGCCAACGTCAACATCGGCACCTCGGGTGCTGAAATCGGCGGCGCCTTCGGCGGCGAAAAGGAAACCGGCGGCGGCCGCGAATCCGGCTCGGACTCGTGGAAGGCCTACATGCGCCGCGCCACCAACACGGTGAACTATTCGAAGGCTCTGCCGCTGGCGCAGGGCGTGTCGTTCGACATCGAATAACCGGCGCACTTAAGTAGGATTCGACCATGACCATCAACGCAACGGTCAAGGAGGCGGGCTTCAAGCCCGCCTCGCGGATCTCCTCGATCGGGGTGTCCGAAATCCTCAAGATCGGCGCCCGCGCGCAAGCGATGAAGCGCGAAGGCAAGCCGGTCATCATTCTTGGCGCAGGCGAGCCGGACTTCGACACGCCTGACACCGTCAAGGACGCCGCCTGTGATGCGATCAAGCGCGGCGAAACCAAATACACGGCGCTCGACGGCACGCCGGAGCTGAAGAAGGCGATCCGCGAAAAATTCCAGCGTGAAAACGGCCTCGCCTACGAGCAGGACGAGATCACGGTGGCGACCGGCGCCAAGCAGATCCTGTTCAACGCCATGATGGCGTCGATCAATCCCGGCGACGAAGTGATCATCCCGACGCCCTACTGGACCTCCTATTCCGATATCGTCCAGATCTGCGAAGGCAATCCGGTTCTGATCCCCTGCGACGCCTCCTCCGGTTTCCGCCTGACGGCCGACAAGCTCGAAGCGGCAATCACGCCGAGGACGCGCTGGGTGCTCCTGAATTCGCCGTCGAACCCATCGGGTGCGGCCTACAGCGCTGCCGACTATCGGCCGTTGCTCGACGTGCTCCTGAAGCATCCGCATGTCTGGCTGCTGGTCGACGACATGTACGAGCACATCGTCTATGACGGCTTCCGCTTCGTCACTCCGGCCCAGCTTGAACCTCGCCTCAAGGACCGGACGCTCACGGTCAACGGTGTCTCCAAGGCCTATGCCATGACCGGCTGGCGCATCGGTTATGCCGGCGGTCCGCGGGACCTGATCAAGGCAATGGCCGTGGTCCAGAGCCAGGCCACCTCATGCCCCTCTTCCGTCAGCCAGGCCGCCTCGGTTGCTGCGCTGACCGGCCCGCAGGAGTTCCTGAAGGAACGCACGGCCAGCTTCCAGCACCGCCGCGATCTCGTCGTCAACGGCCTCAACGCCATCGACGGTCTCGACTGCCGCGTCCCGGAAGGCGCCTTCTACACCTTCTCCGGCTGCGCCGGCATGCTCGGCAAGGTCACGCCATCGGGCAAGGCGATCGAGACGGATACGGACTTCTGCGCCTACCTGCTCGACGACGCCCACGTCGCCGTCGTTCCGGGCTCGGCCTTCGGTCTGTCGCCGTTCTTCCGCATCTCCTATGCGACGTCGGAAGCGGAACTGAAGGAAGCGCTGACGCGCATCGCCGACGCCTGCACCCGGCTCTCCTGAGCAGGCAATCTGCCCCTCACCCTAACCCTCTCCCCGCGCGCGGGGAGAGGGGACGCCATCGAGTGTGCAGCTCCGGCTACTTTCCACTTGCGAGGGCAGATCTTCTCGTCAGCGCGGCTTGGCGCGCGAGCAACTGCATCGCCACGACGTTCGAGAGGGATCAGGGAGCACGCCGCATGTCCCTTCGCCCCGCTTGCGGGGAGAAGGTCGCGGCAGCGGGATGAGGGGCATCCTCGCACTCCACCTGCGCCAATTGACGAGGCGAGCCTACCCCCCTCAAAACGTCGGCGGCGTACAGGCGCTGATCACTTCACAAGGCACCGGCCCGACGCAGCGAAAGCGATGCGGCCGGCGGCTCTCAAAGTAATACGCATCCCCCGGCCCCAGGATCCTTCGCTCGTCATCGACGGTGACCTCGATGCGGCCCGAAAGCACGATGCCTCCCTCCTCGCCGTCATGCACCAGCGGCACCTTTCCGGTATCGGCACCCGGCTGATAGACCTCCTTCAGGATCTGCAGGCTGCGGCCGAAGAGGTTTTCGCCGATCTGGCGGTAGGAAATCGGCCCCTTGCCGATCTCGACCAGTTCCTCTGCTGCATAAAACGCCTTGCGCGGCTTCTCCGGCTCGAAGGAGAAGAACTCCGCAAGGCCTATCGGAATGCCGTCGAGAATGCGCTTCAGCGCGCCGACGGATGGGTTGGAGGCGTTCGATTCGATCAGCGAGATCGTCGAGTTGGTCACGCCCGCGCGTTTGGCGAGTTCTCGTTGCGACAGATTGTGCATCAGGCGGAGGTGACGAAGCCGGTTTCCGATATCGACGCTCATGGCTGTTCATTCCGGTGTTCAGGTTGTTCGAAATAGCGCAAATACACTGCATCAACCCGATGAAATTCAATGAGTTAAGTGACATCAGAAAAGGACTTGTTTGGCAAATCAAATCATGGCGTCAATCGCCGATCTCAGGAGGATGCCATGAACCAGCACACCAAGCCCAACGCCCCCGTTCTCGACAGCTATTGGATGCCGTTTACCGCCAACCGGCAGTTCAAGCAGGCCCCGCGCCTGCTCGCCTCGGCCGAAGGCATGCACTACACCAGCACCGATGGCCGCACGATCCTCGACGGCACTGCCGGTCTTTGGTGCGTGAACGCCGGCCATGGCCGCCGCCAGATTGCCGCTGCCGTCGAGCGCCAGCTTTCGACGATGGATTTCGCCCCCTCCTTCCAGATGGGCCACCCGATCGCCTTCGATTTCGCAGAGCGCCTCGCCGAGATCGCGCCCGGCCCGGAGGGCCAGAAGCTTGACCGCGTGTTCTTCACCGGCTCCGGTTCCGAATCGGTCGACACCGCGCTGAAGATCGCGATCGCCTATCAGCGCGCGATCGGCCAGGGCACGCGCACCCGGCTTATCGGCCGCGAGCGCGGCTATCACGGCGTCGGCTTCGGCGGCATTTCCGTCGGCGGCATCCTCAACAACCGCCGCGTCTTCCCGCAGCTTCCCGGCTCGGACCACCTTCGCCACACCCACGACCTCGCCAAAAACGCCTTCGTCAAGGGCCAGCCGGAGCACGGCGCCGAACTTGCCGATGATCTCGAGCGTCTGGTGGCGCTGCACGGCGCCGAAACCATCGCCGCCTGCATCGTCGAACCGGTCGCCGGCTCGACCGGCGTGCTGATCCCGCCGAAGGGCTATCTCGAGCGGCTGCGCGCCATCTGCGACAAGCACGGCATTCTGCTGATCTTCGACGAAGTCATCACCGGCTTCGGCCGTCTCGGCGCACCGTTTGCGACCGATTTCTTCGGCGTCACACCGGATCTGCTGACGACCGCCAAGGGCCTCACCAACGGCGCCATCCCGATGGGCGCGGTCTTTGCCAGCCGCAAGGTGCACGATGCTCTGATGCATGGCCCGGAGAACGCGATCGAGCTCTTCCACGGCTACACCTATTCCGGTCACCCGGCTGCCTGCGCCGCCGGCATCGCCACGCTCGACATCTACCGCGACGAGGGCCTGATGACCCGCGCTGTCGAGCTGCAGGACGCCTGGCATGACGCCATGCATTCGCTGAAGGGCCTGCCCAACGTCATCGACATCCGCACGATCGGCCTGATTGCCGGCATCGAGCTGCAATCGCGCGACGGCGCTGTCGGCGCCCGCGCCTACGACGTCTTCGTCGATTGCTTCGAAAAGGGTCTGCTGATCCGCGTCACCGGCGATATCATCGCCTTCTCGCCGCCGCTGATCGCCGAAGAGAAGCATTTCGGCGAGATCGTTTCGATCCTCGGCGACGCGCTGAAGCGCGCCAAGTAACTCAAAGCAATGCCGCCGCCGAAGATCTCGGCGGCGGCATCGCGGTTTCGGCTGTCTGTGAATCCGGCTACCTTCTCTGCCAAAGAGCCACGCGCTAACGAATCAGCAGCGCCCGGAAATCGTTGACGTTCGTTCCCGTCGGTCCGGGCGCGAAGAGATCGCCACTCGCGGCAAAGGCCGACCAGGCATCATGTCGCGCGAGGTGCAGGCGCGGATCGATGCCGGCCGCCCGCATGCGGGTTATGCTCTCCCCGTCGGCAAAGGCGCCGGCATTGTCCTCGGAACCGTCGATTCCATCCGTATCCGCCGCAAGCGCATCAATGCCCGCAACGCCATCAATGTCGAGCGCCAGCGACAGTAGAAACTCGCTGTTGCGCCCACCCTTGCCGTAGTCCTTGCCTGAGATCGTCACCGTCGTCTCGCCGCCGGAAAGCAGCACCACCGGCTTCTCGAAGGGGCGGCTCCTGAGCGCCACCTCACGAGCGAGCGCCGCATGCATGCGGCCGATATCACGCGCCTCTCCCTCGATCGCATCGGATAGAATGTGCGCCTCGATGCCGAGTTCGCGAGCCTTGGCCGCGGCCGCTTCGAGAGACACGCTCGCCGAAGCGATCACGTGGCATTCATGTCCGGCAAAACGCAGATCGTCCGGATCGGGCGCCCTTGCCGCTTCCGAGCGCAGATGCGCCATCACCCCATCGGGCAGCACCATGTGGTAACGGGCAACGATATCAAGTGCCTCCGCCGCCGTACTGCGATCCGGAACGGTTGGACCCGAGGCGACGAAGGCCGGATTGTCGCCGGGCACGTCGGAGACCACCAGGCTGACGACACGCGCCGGGAAAGCCGCCGCAGCGAGCCGACCGCCCTTGATGCGCGACACGTGCTTGCGAACCACGTTCATCGCTGAGATCGGTGCACCGGAAGCAAGGAGCGCCTTGTTGACGGCAATCTCGTCGGCAAGCGTCAAACCTTCAGGTGGCGCGGGCAGCAGGGCCGAGCCGCCGCCAGAAACCAGCGCAACCACGAGATCGTCGGCCGTCAGGTTGGAGACGGCATAAAGCAGCACGCTCGAGGCCGCGAGGCCAGCTTCGTCCGGCACGGGGTGGGCCGATTGCAGCACCGTGATCCGCTCGCAATGCTCGATCGGGCCGTGCCGTGCCACCACCGTCCCGCTCAACGGATGCTTCCAGAGCCGCTCGAAGGCGGCCGCCATCTGGCTCGCCGCCTTGCCGGCGCCGACGACCACGGTCCGCCCCTTTGGCGGATCGGGCAGATGCGCCTTGATCGCCTCATAGGGATCAGCGGCTCGAACGGCCGCGTCGAACAGCTTGGTCAGAAAGGGGCGCGCGTCAATCATCGTCGCGGCTCAATCGGCAATTTCGAGATCGTAGACGAAGACGCCGGCAACGCCGCCTTCGGCTGCGGCCACGATCTTGGCACCGGTCTTGCGATGTTGCTCGTCTTCAAGATAGGCATCGCGTGCCGCCGCATCGGTGAAGTCCACGATGAAGCCCAGACCATGGCCCTTGTCCATGCCCACTTCCGGGCTGACATTGCCACCGATATGGGCTGCCATGAAGCCTGGCAGCCGTGATTTCAGCGCGACGATCTCGTCGAACATCGTTGCTTTCTCCTCCTCGGAGATTTCGGGGCGGAAACGGATGAAGACGCAATGGCGGATCATGGGGACCTCAACGGATATCGGCGCGAGCGCGCGGGCGGCTGTCGTTACGTTCGTGGGCAAAGATGGCAGGCGGCAGGGGCTGACGCTCGCGGATGATGTCGGCGCCCTTTTCCCCCATCATGATCGTCGGCCCGTTGGTGTTGCAAGAGGGAACGCGCGGCATCACCGAGCTATCGCAGACGCGCAGGCCATCAACCCCGCGCACCTTCAGATCGAGGCCGACCACCGCCATGGCGTCCGTCCCCATCTTGCAGGTGCCGACGGGGTGGTGATCGGTCTTGGCATTGGCGCAGCCATAGTCGAAGAACTGTTCATCGCTGATGACCGAATTGCCGGGAAGACGTTCCGCCATCACGAAAGGCTTCAGCGCCGCCTGCTGCATGATCTCGCGGGCGATCTTCAACCCTTCGATCGACATCTTGCGATCGTGCGGATCCTCCCAATAGTTGGGGTCGATCAGCGGCGCTGCCGCCGGATCGGAGGAAGAAAGCCGGACCGTGCCGCGCGAGCGCGGATGCAGATAGGCGGAATTGAGCGTCACGCCGGCGTTCTTCAGCTTTTCGACGCCCGCCTCGATGCCGGAGCCAAGCCCCAGATGGAACTGGATATCCGGCGAACGCGCATCGGGCTCGGCATACCAGAAGCCTCCAGTCTCAAAGAGCGAGGACGCCACCGGTCCGGAACGGAACAGCACATATTGCAGTCCGGCCCATAGCGTACGATGAAGTTTCGCCACACCGTCATAGGTGTGGTCGCCGGTGCATTCGGAAATGACGAAGAGATCGAGGTGGTCCTGCAGGTTGCCGCCAACGCCGGGCAGGTCGTGCTTCACCGAGACGCCGACCGACTTCAAGTGATCGGCCGGGCCGATGCCGGACTGTAGCAAGAGCTTTGGCGAACCGATGGCGCCGGAGGAAACAAGCACTTCCCGCTCCGCCCGGATGATCTCGCTGCCCTTGCCCGTGACGACTTCGACGCCGACGGCGCGGGTGCCCTCAAGCACGATCCGCGCGACGCGCGCGCCTGTGCGGACCGTCAGGTTACGGCGATCCTTGATCGGCGAGAGATAGGCAAGCGACGCGCTTGAGCGGCGACGGTTGCGCTGGGTGAGCTGATAGAAGCCGACGCCCGCCTGCTGGCGGCCGTTGAAATCATGGTTGTAGGGAATGCCCAGTTCCTGGCCGGCACGGATATAGGCGTCGCAGATCGGCAGGGCCGAGACCGGCATCGAAACACCGAGCGGCCCGCCATAGGCGTGGTAGTCATCGGCAAAGCGCTGGTTGTCTTCGCAGCGCTTGAAATAGGGAAGCACGCTGCGATAGTCCCAGCCGGTGCAGCCGTCCTCAGAGGCCCAGAGATCGTAGTCGGCGGCGTTGCCGCGGGTGTAAAGCTGGGCGTTGATCGAGGAGCCGCCGCCAATGACCTTGGCCTGGGTGTAGCGCAGCACCCTGCCCTTCATGTGCTTCTGCGGCACGGTCTCCCAGCCCCAGCTGGCCACCCCCTTGGTCATCTTGGCGAAACCGGCCGGCATGTGGAACAACGGGTTCCAGTCGCCACCGCCCGCCTCCAACAGCAGCACGCGCACCGCCGGGTCTTCGGAAAGCCGGTTGGCGAGAACGCAGCCGGCCGGGCCGGCACCGGTGATGATGTAGTCGTAGCTCATTCCCTGTCTTCCTCCGCCGCCGCCATTTGGAACGTTCCAAATATTCGGCGTGATAACTCCAAACCCTGCCCGCTTGCGAGCGTCCGTAAATCCTGCCTGTTTCCTAGAGTCGGCCGATCGAAAGGCCGCCATCCGCCTGGATGACGGAGCCCGTGGCAAAGCCGAATTTGCCGCCGGCGAGACCGGCCACCATGTTGCCGATATCGTCCGGCTCGCCCCAACGGCGCATCGGCACCAGCCCGCCATCGATCAGTGTGTCGTATTTCGCCGAGACGCCCGCGGTCATGTCGGAGCGGATGATGCCCGGACGGATCTCGAAGACCGAGATTCCGGTATTGGCGAGCCGGAGCGCCAGACCCTGGCTGAAGGCGGCAAGCCCGGCCTTGGTCATGCAATAGTCGAGCCGCTCCGGCGAACTCATCGTCGCCGAAACCGAGGTGATGTTGATGATCGATCGCGGCGTCACATCGGCCGGATCGGTCAGCATCGACACGAGGACGGCCTGGGTGAAAAACACCGTGCCGCGCAGGTTGGTGGCGACGATCGTATCGAAATTCTCCGGCAGCAGGTCGAGGAAATCGCCCCTGATGACCGAGGCGATGCCGGCATTGTTGACCAGGCAGCGGATCGGGCCAAGTTCGGCGCGAACGCGCTCGACCGTCGCGGCGTGGCCGTTTGCATCGGCGAGATTCGCCTCGATGTAGATGGCCCGGCCGTCGTCGCCCGCAAGTTCGGCAAGCGTCTGATCCGTGGCAGTGTCTGGAGCGCCGAGACCGGTGATGGCGATGTCAAAACCTTCGCGCGCAAGCGCGCGGGCAACGCCGAGCCCGATGCCGCGGCGGCCGCCGGTGACGATCGCGACGGGACGCGTCGATGATGTCATGATCGGAACTCCTTCGTGGCGATATGGTCGGCGACGCGCAGCGCCTGGGCGGCAACCGTCAGCGCCGGGTTGACGGCGGCGGACGTGGGCAGAAAGCCGGCGTCCACGACAAAGAGATTTGGATGATCGAAGGCGCGGCAATAGACGTCGAGCGGCGCATCCTTCGGATCCTTGCCCATGCGCACCGTGCCGCACTGATGCGACGGCGTGCGCTTGTCGAAGGGCTGGGAAAGCACGATCGGATAGCCCGCAGCCTTGAAGTGCGCGCGCATCTTCGCTTCGAGCCCGGACAGCGCCTCCATGTTCGAGCGCCGCCACTGCATGATGATGCCCTTGCCATCGACCATGATGCGGCTTTCCGGGTTCGGCAGATCCTCCGTCATCATGTACCAGTCGACCGCATGACCGGCCATGAAGTCGAAGGCGAAGCGCGGTGCCCAGATAGGCGCATTGGCCTTGAGTATGTCGGCGTTGATCTTGCCGAGCAGCTGGACATTGCCGAGCGGCAGGCCGTCCCTGCCGCCGGTCAGGTAATAATCGTTCAGCATCAGCGTCTTCTGGTAGATGCTGTCGTTGCGCTTGAACGGGTTGATCGCCAGCATGGCGCTGCAATTGTGGTTCATGAAGTTGCGGCCGACCTGGTCGGAGGCATTGGCGAGACCCTTGCCGTCGCCGGAGCGCAGGAGGATGGCCGCCGAATTGATCGCGCCCGCTGACAGGATCACCAGCTTCGGCGACAGGCGCTTCCTCTCGCCCCTGTGGGTGTAGTGGATCGCCTCGATCCGCCCGCCCGGGCCTGCCTCCAGCGTGTCGACATGGGCTGAGGTGATCAGCTCGATATTGGGGTCCTTCAGGGCGGCCGCGAGCGATGCGGTCTCGGCATCCTTCTTGCCCTTGCCGGTGTTGGGAAATCCGTCCCATGGCGTGCGCCCGCCGGCGAGCCACGTCTCGATATCGACACCGAGCGGCAGCGTCGCCGGGTGCAGTCCCTGCGCCTTCAACTCGGCGCGCGCGCGGGCAATCGCCGGCTCGTCCGGTACCGGGCCGTGAGGATAGGGCGAAGCGTGGAACGGCTCGGTCGGGTCCTGGCCCAGCTCGCCGCGCACCTCGAACAATTGCTCGGCTTTGCCGTACCATGGCTCCAGTTCCTCATAGGGAAAGGGCCAGGCCGGCGAGACGCCGCCAAGGTGCTGCATCTCGGTGAAATCTTCGGCCCGGTAGCGCAGGAGCACCGCGCCGAAGAGCTTGGAATTGCCGCCGACGAAGTAGAAATTTCCCGGATTGAATTCGGTACCATCGGGCTCGCGCCACATCTCCCTGGGCCGGAAATGGCCCTTGACGAAGATCGAGCTGTAGCTGCGCGCCTCCGGCGTATCGGGCAGGCGCTCGCCGCGCTCGAGGATGGCGATGCGGGCACCGGAGCCGGCAAGCCCCGCCGCAAGGGTGGAGCCGCCGATACCCGATCCGATGATGACGATGTCCGGCCGCTCCTGCATCGTTCGTTACGCGATCCGCTGCTGGCTCTGCGGATCGAAGAACACGGCCTTGTCGAGATTGAAGGCAAGGCGCGAGGTCTGGCCGGGGGCGATGCGCGCATCGGCGCGCAGGCGAGCAACGACTTCCTTGCCGCCGAGACGGGTGACCGCGAAGGTGTCCGAACCCGCGGGCTCAACCACCTCGATCAGGCATTCGCCTTCGACGATCGCCTTGGCATTGCGGTCGGCCCCGTCAGGATCGGTCAGCGCTTCCGGACGGATGCCGAAGACGACGTCCTTGCCGGCATAGGCGGAGAGTGCGCCGTTATGCGGCACCGCCAGCTTCATCGGCTCGGCGTTCGGGCGCGCGAGCGTGACGGCAACGTCGGAACCGCTCGTTTCGATGCGCGCCGTCAACAGGTTCATGGCCGGCGAGCCCATGAAGTCGGCGACGAACATGTTCGCCGGATTGTTGTAGATTTCCGCCGGCGTACCGAACTGCTGCAGCACGCCGTCCTTCAAGACCGCGATCTTGGTCGCCAGCGTCATCGCCTCGATCTGGTCGTGGGTGACGTAGACGATCGTCGTCTTCATGCGATGGTGCAGGCGCTTGATCTCCGTTCGCATGTCGACGCGCAGCTTGGCGTCGAGGTTGGAAAGCGGCTCGTCGAACAGGAAGACCTGCGGGTTGCGCACAAGCGCACGGCCCATGGCGACGCGCTGGCGCTGACCGCCGGAAAGCTGGCTCGGCTTGCGGTCGAGCAGATGGCCGATCTGCAGCATGTCGGCGACCTGCTTGATCGCCTTCTCGCGCTCGTCCTTCGGCACGCCGCGGATTTCCATGCCGAAGGCGATGTTTCCGGCGACCGTCATGTTCGGATAGAGCGCGTAGGACTGGAACACCATGGCGATGTCGCGCTTCGACGGATGCAGATCGGCGACCGAGCGGCCGTTGATGGCGATCTCCCCCGACGTGATCGGCTCCAGCCCGGCGATGGTGTTGAGAAGCGTGGACTTGCCGCAGCCCGAGGGGCCGACGAGCACAAGGAAACCACCCTTTTCAATCTCAAGGTTGATGTCCTTCAGGATCTCGAGCGAGCCGTAGGATTTGCGCAGGTTGCTGATTTTCAAGAAAGACATGAGCTTATCCTTTCACGGCGCCCGACATCAGCCCGCGAACGAAGTAGCGGCCGGACACGATGTAGACGATGAGCGTTGGCAGGGCGGCGAGGATCGCGCCTGCGAAGTGAACGTTGTATTCCTTGACCCCGGTCGACGACGCAACAAGGTTGTTGAGCGCGACCGTCATCGGCGTCGAATAGGGGCCGGAGAAAGACGCACCGAACAGGAAGTCGTTCCAGATGTTGGTGAACTGCCAGATGACCGAAACGACGATGATCGGGCCGGAGGACGGTAGCAGGATGCGCCAGAAGATCTGGAAGAAGCTGGCGCCATCGATCTGCGCCGCGCGCACCAGTTCGGTCGGGAACGCCTCGTAGTAGTTGCGGAAGTAGAGCGTCGTGAAGCCGAGGCCATAGATCACATGGACGAAGATCAGGCCCCAGATCGAACCGGCGAGCCCCAGGATACCAAGAATGCGCGCCATCGGAATCAGCACGATCTGGAACGGGATGAAGCAGGACAGAAGCAGCATGCCGAAGAAGATGTTGGCACCGGGAAAGCGCCACTTCGTCAGCACGTAGCCATTGAGCGCGCCGATGATCGTCGAGATCGCTACGGCCGGAACGACCATCAGGATCGAGTTGATGAAGAAGGGTTTGAGACCCGTCGGCTGAACGCCGATCTGCGCCGTAGACCAGGCCTGAAGCCAGGGCTCGATCGTCCAGGTTTGCGGCAGGTTGAGCATGCCACCCTGGCGTATCTCGTCGAGCGGCTTAACCGAATTCACCAGCATGACGTAGAGCGGCAGCAGCGAATAGAGCGCGAAGAGGATCAGCGCGGTGTAGATCAACGCGCGGGTGAGGCGGTTGTGCGAGATGATGTTGTCTGGGCTCGGAGCGCTCATCAGCGTTTTGCTCCCCGGATTTCGGAATAGAGATAGGGAACGATGATCGAGAAGATCATCACTAGCATGATGATCGCCGAGGACGCGCCGATGCCCATCTGGTTGCGGGTGAAGGTGTAGGAATACATGAAGGTCGCCGGCAGTTCGGTCGCCTGGCCCGGGCCGCCGCCGGTCAAGGCGATGATCAGGTCGTAGGCCTTGATCGCCAGATGGGCGAGCACCACGAAGGCCGACAGGAACACCGGCCGCATCAAGGGGATGATGATCCGGCGATAGATCGTCGAGGTCTTGGCGCCGTCGATCTGCGCCGCCTTGATGATCTCGTTGTCGACGCCGCGAAGGCCCGCCAGGAACATCGCCATGATGAAGCCGGTCGACTGCCAGACCGCGGCGATGACGACGCAGTAGATCGCGTAGTTGCGATCCTTGAT
The DNA here is from genome assembly GCF_037120565.1 of Ensifer sp. CCNWLY38. Classification (NCBI taxonomy): domain Bacteria; kingdom Pseudomonadati; phylum Pseudomonadota; class Alphaproteobacteria; order Hyphomicrobiales; family Rhizobiaceae; genus Ensifer; species Ensifer sp. CCNWLY38. Next base: position 134,860 of record NZ_JBBBBO010000005.1, on the reverse strand, counting down.
CCAGTTGAAGGAGAAGCTCTCCCAGCCCCAGAGATGCATGGTGTTTTCAAGCCCGATGCCGGGATCGAGGAACCACTTCCACGCCGTTCCGGTCACGATGAAGGAAAGCGCCATCGGATAGAGGTAGATCGGCCTTAAGAACCCTTCGGCGCGGATCTTCTGGTCGAGCAGGATCGCAAGCCCCAAGCCGAGCACGGAGCAGATGGCAATATAGAGCGCGGCGAAGATCGCCAGGTTGCTCACCGCCCGCCACCAGTGCGGCAGTGCCCACAGCTTCGCATAGTTGCTTAAGCCGACGAAATTGTAGGACGGCAGCATCTTGCTGTCCGTCATCGACAGGAAGCCGGTATAGGCAATGAAGCCATAGACAAAGATCAGGACGATAAGGAAGCTCGGGGCAAGGACCAGCTTCGGTATCAGGTCCTGCAGGCGACTGCGGCTATCCATGAACGTTCACCACTTCTGGCGCGGCCGTCGGGAAATCCCTGATATCGGCATCCGCGCGAGGTTCTGGGTATCAAAGCGCCCTTCCCCGCGTCCCAATGGTCACGGCGGCACGACGGCGCTTGCATGTCGGAGTGGGTGTCCGGGGCGCTTTGAGCGCGCCCCGGAACGAGCCCGTTACTTCGCGGCCTCGACGGCAGCGACCAGTTCCTTGACGGCCTCTTCGGACGTCAGTTCGCCGTTGAACTCACGCGTCACGACGTCGTAGATCGCGTTCTTGACGGCAGCCGGGTTGGCATGGCCGTGCGCCATGGAACCGAAGAGCTTACCGCTGGCATTGGCTTCGGCGAGGTCCTTGATGCCCTTCTTGCCGCAGGCGTCGAAATCCGTGTCCGGAACGTCGGTGCGGGCCGGGACCGAGCCCTTGACCACGTTGAAGGCCGACTGGAAGGTCGGGCTTTCGATGGCCGAAGCCATGGCGAGCTGGGCCGGGACCTTGTCGTCGGCAACCTTGAACATCGCGAACTGGTCGGAGTTGAAGGTGACCGAGCCTTGCGTGCCCGGGAAGCGCATGCAGACGAAATCGGTGCCCGGCACCTTCTTCGCCTTCAGGAATTCGCCCTTTGCCCAGTCGCCCATGAACTGCAGGCCGGCCTTGTTCTCGATGACCATGGCGGAAGCGAGGTTCCAGTCACGGCCCGAGAAGTTGTCGTCGACATAGGAGCGCAGCTTCGTCATGCGATCGAAGGCTTCCTTCATCTTGTCGCCGCCAAGCGCTGCCGGGTCGAGATCGATGAAAGCCTGCTTGTAGAAGTCGGTGCCGAGCGAAAGCACGACCGCGTCGAAGATCGTCGCATCCTGCCAGGGCTGGCCGCCATGGGCGATCGGGGTGATGCCCTGGGCCTTGAAGTTGTCGAGCAGCACGATCAGCTCGTCCCAGTTGGCTGGCTCCTTGCCGCCGGCCTTGTCGAGCGCGGCCTTGTTAATCCAGACCCAGTTGGTCGAGTGGACGTTGACGGGTGCTGCAATCCAGTGGCCGTCATACTTCGAGAACTGCTGCAGGGCCGTCGGCACGACCTTGTCCCAACCTTCCTTGGCAGCGGTTTCGTCGAGGTTGCCAAGCGCACCTTCCTTGGCCCAGTCGAGAATGTCGAAGCCGAGCATCTGCACGGCGGTCGGGGCGTTACCCGAGGTGACGCGGGCGCGCAGCACGGTCATGGCTTCCGTACCACCACCGCCGGCGACCGGCATGTCGGTCCAGGTGATGCCCTTGCTTTCCAGGTCCTTCTTCAGAACGTCGAGTGCGGCGGCTTCGCCACCGGATGTCCACCAGTGCAGAACTTCAACATTTTCGGCTGCGCGCGCGGCGGTGGCCGCCATCATCAGCGCCACAACGGCCGTCGTCGTCATCAACTTGCGCATCGTTATCCTCCCGTTTGCAAGTTAACGAGGCGGAACCTCCTCCACCCCGGAATTCGCGCCGCTCTAGCCAGCGGCTGGCCATTTAAAACGTTATAAATTCAGCAAGTCAAGCATTGCGCCATTTTGTATTTTAGCACCTTCAGAACCGATTGAATTTGCTGAATTATATAGCACACATTGGCTTTTGCAGTGCAGCAAACCATGCCGCGATGCGAGATTTAAAACGTTTTCATGATTCGATTGCCTAACCCTTCGCACCACGTTACAAAACCCGCTCTCGCCCGCTCTCAGGATGACAAGCATTGGCCGATCCCTCCAAGCCCGCCCATCACGAAGACGGTGGCTCCACCGCCAAGCGCGGCAAGCCGACCCTTCGCACGATCGCGGAAATCACCGGCCTTGCGGTCACCACCGTTTCGCGCGCGCTCTCCGATGCGCCGCAGATTTCGCTCGATACCCGCAAGCGGGTGCGCGAAGTCGCCGATGAGATCGGCTACTCGCCCGACCGGGCCGCCCAGCGCCTGAAAACCGGCCGCACCAATGTCATCGGCGTGCTGCTCGACCCACACGAGGAAATCCTCGGCTACGGCACTTCGATCATGAGCGGTATCGCCAAGGCGCTGCAGGGCACGGCGTTTCACCTGATCGTCATGCCGAACTTCCTGAATTCGACCAATGTCGAGGCGGTCAACTACATCACCCGCAACGGCATGGCCGACGGCCTGATCTTCTCGCGCACGGAACCGCTCGACCCGCGGGTCCGGTTGCTCTCCGATCTCGGCTTTCCCTTCGTCACCCATGGGCGCACGGAGCTTTCCACCCCGCATCCCTATGTCGACTACGACAATTTCACCTTTTCCTACCAGGCGACGAAACGCCTGATCGCCAAGGGCAGACGCAAGCCGGCTCTCATCAGCGGTCCCGCCGGTTTCACCTTCGCCGGGCATCTGCAGCATGGCTTCATGACCGCCGTGCGCGAGGCCGGTTGCGCCTATGAGATCCTCTCCGGCATCGACCTTGATAGTCCCGCCGGCGAGATCCGCGACCGTATCCGGCAGCGCTACGCCGAGCCCGGTCCGCCGGACAGTTTCATGTGCGGCGGGGAGGTCTGCGCGCTCGCAACCATCACCGGCATGAGCGATTGCGGGCTGACGCTTGGCCGCGAATACGACATCGTCGCCAAACAGACCTCGCATCTGCTGAGCGCCATCCAGCCGCAGGTCGAGACGATCTACGAGGACCTGACGGCGACCGGCGAGGACATGGGCCGGGTGCTCCTGCAGAAGATCGGCGGCGAAAGCGACGCCAGCAAGCTGCAATTGCTGCTCTGTCCGCAGATTCCCGCGAGCTTCGGCACGGCGGGCTGAGCGGGCGGAAAAGATGCGCAGGGCCGCGTCGCGTGACGCTGCCTCCTGCCGCCTCTGATCTCCGCCGTCGATCCGCATGTCTTCTCCTCCCTCGCCCTAGCCTTAATGCGGCATCCACCAGCCGGTGCGCGCGCCCATATGCATGTTGAGCGTCTTGGTCTCGGTGTAGTCCTCGACGGCGTGCCGACCGAGTTCACGGCCGAGACCGGACTGGCGATAGCCGCCGAAGGGAAGCTCAGACGCACCATCCATGAAGGTGTTCATCCAGATGGTGCCGGCGCGCACGCGGCGGCCGATCGTCAGGCAGGTGTCGAAGTCGCGGCTCCAGACGCCGGCCGAAAGACCGTAGTCGATCGCATTGGCGATGCGGATTGCCTCTTCCGTCGTCTCGAAGGTCAAAACCGAGAGAACCGGGCCAAACACTTCCTCGCGGGCGACCGCCATGTCGGGGCGAACGGCCGAGAGGATCGTCGGCGCCATGAACTGGCCCATGCCGAGATCGAGCGCCGTGCCGCCATGGGCGACCGCTGCCCCTTCCTTTGACGCAGCAGAAACATAGCCGGCGATCTTTTCCAGATGCTGCGGCGTGATGATCGCGCCGACCTGGGTTTGCGGGTCGAGCGGGTCGCCGACCTTGACCTTGGCCGAGAGTTCGGCGATGCGGCGCGTCACCTCGTCGGCGATCTCGCGGTGCAGGATCAGGCGCGAGCCGGCATTGCAGCATTCACCGGCGTTGAAATAGGCGCCGAAGACGGCGGCATCGATGAATTCGTCGAGATTGGCGTCGGGGAAAACGATCTGCGGGTTCTTGCCGCCAAGCTCCAGCGACACCTTCTTGAGGGTCTGCGCGGCATTGGCCATGGTCAGGCGGCCCACACCGGTCGAACCGGTGAAGGACACCATGTCGACATCCGGATGCGTCGTCATCGGCGCACCGACCTCCGGGCCGGTGCCGGTGATGATATTGACGACACCCGAGGGAACGCCAGCCGCTTCGAGGATTTCGCCGAGCAGCAGCGTCGAAGCCGAGGTCAGTTCGGACGGCTTGACCACCGTCGTGCAGCCCGCCGCCAAGGCGAAGGGCAGCTTCTGGCTGACGATCAGGAACGGGAAGTTCCAGGGCGTGATGATCGAGACGACGCCAATCGCTTCGCGCAGCACGACACCGAGCGTGCCGTCGCCGAGCGTATTGTAGCTTTCGCCATGCAGATCGCGGGCAAGGGCCGCGGCATAGCGCCAGATGTCGGCGGCGCCGCCGAGTTCGCCCTTCGCCTGGCTGATCGGCTTTCCGGATTCGATCGCGTCGAGATAGGCAAGTTCATCGGCGCGTTCGGCGATGATGTCGGCGGCACGCAACAGCACCAGCGACCGCTGCGAGGCGGTCATGCGCGGCCAGGCGCCTTCGTCGAAGGCGCGGCGGGCAGCGGCAATCGCCTTTTCGGCGTCAAGCTTGGTGCCCGCCTGATAGCGGCTGACAACGACGCCATGGCCGGGCGCTACACGTTCGATCGTGCGGCCTTCGGCGCTATCCACCCATTTGCCGTCGATCAGCATCTGGAAGGCCCGGACCTTGTGGTCCGCGATCGGCTTGGGTTTCACCAGCACGGTCATTACCATTCTCCCTTGAATTGGGCTTCACGCTTCTCCGAGAAGGCGGCGACACCTTCCTTGAGGTCGCCGGTCTTGGCGACGAGGATCGAACCAAGAGCCTCGACCGCCGAGCCATTGTCTTCGCCATTCGCCGAAGCGATCATCAGTTTCGAGATTTCGAGCGCCGCCGGGCCGCGCTTCGCAACACGCGCCGCATAATCGCGCGCTGCGGCAAGGACCGTGCCGGTCTCGACGACGGCATCGACCAGGCCTTCCTTGAGCGCAGTCTCGGCCGTGAACATCTCACCACCCAGCACCATGCGCCGGACGATCTGGGCGCCGAAGCGGGAAACGAGCCGCTGCGTGCCCGACCAGCCGGGAACCATGCCGAGGCTCGTTTCCGGCAGGCCGATCTTGATCTGCGCTTCGGCCAGGCGGATGTCGGCGGCCGCAGCAAGCTCAAGCCCGCCGCCGAGCGCGTGGCCGTTCAGCGCAGCGATCACAGGCATGCGCAGCGTCGCCAGCCGCTCGAACACACGATGGCCGAAGCGCACCCAGTCATGACCGAAGGCAGGAGCATCCATGCCGCCCCAGGCCTTGATGTCGCCGCCGGCCGAAAACGCCTTGCCCTCGCCGGTGAGGATGACAACGCGCACATTGCGGTCGGCTTCCACCGTATCGCAGGCGGCGGCCAGCGCCTTCAGCATGTCGATGTCGAAAGCGTTGAGCTTTTCCGGACGGGCAACCGTCATGGTCGCGATCGCGCCATCCACCTCGATACGAATACGCCCCTCAGCCACGGTCGCCTCCCCCAAGCCGGCGCGCCGGCTTCTTCGGCAGCTCCAACCCGATCAGTGCTTCCTGGAAAAGTGCGGCATCCATGATCTTCAGCCTGTCGGAAACGAGCAGCGGGAATTCGGACTGGTCGAGAATATGCGCCTGCAGATCCACACCCGGCGCGATCTCGGTCAGCATGACGCCTTGAGGGGTCAGCTTCATCACGCAGCGCTCGGTCACATAGGTGATGTCCTGACCCTGCTCGATGCCGCGACGACCGGAGAAGGTGACGTGCTCGACCTCATTGACCAGCTTCTTCAGCTTGCCTTCCTTCTCGATCACCAGCTTGCCGTCGGCAATCGTAAGCTTGGCCCCGGCATTGAACATGCCGGAGAAGACGATCTTCTTCGCCCGTGCGGTGATGTCGACGAAGCCACCGGCGCCTGCCGTCACATGCGGGCGGAAGGAGAGTTTCGAGACGTTGACCGAGCCGTTGCGGTCGATCTCGAGGAAGGAGAGCAGCGAGGCGTCGAAGCCGGCGCCCTGGAAATAGGTGAACTGGTAGGGCGAGGGCATGAAGGCATCGGCATTGGAGGCACAGCCGAAGGCGAAGTCGAGGAGCGGCACGCCGCCAACGGCGCCCTGCTCGATCACCCAGGTGACCGCGCCATACAGGCCTTCTTCGAGCAGGATGCGCGGCACGTTGGCCGAGATGCCGAAGCCGAGATTGACGGCGCTGCCGGCTTGCAGTTCCTGCGCCACACGGCGGGCAATGACCTTCTGTATGTTGAACTCCGGCACCCGGAAACTGTCGAGCGGCCGGAAGATTTCGCCTGAGATCGCCGGATCGTAAAGCGTCTGGGTCGTCTGCTTCTGGTCGGGATCGACGATAACATAGTCCACCAGCACGCCCGGCACACGTACTTCGTGGGGTTTAAGCGAGCCTTCCTTGGTGATGCGCTTAACCTGGGCAATCACGATGCCGCCATTGTTGCGGGCGGCGAGCGCCTGGTCGAGACCGCCGAGATAAGCGCCCTCGTGTTCATAGGTGAGGTTGCCGCGCTCGTCCGCGGTCGTTGCGCGGATAATGGCCACCTGCGGCGCGATCGCCTTGAAATAGAGCCAGTCCTCGCCCTCGAACGAGACCTTCTTGACCACCGGTTCGGCCGCCGCCGAAGCATTCATCGCGCAGCCCTCGCGCGACGGGTCGACAAAGGTGTCGAGGCCGACCTTGGTCATGACGCCCGGCCGCTTGGCCGCAGCTTCACGGTGCATGTCGAAGAGGATGCCGGACGGGACGTTATAGGCGGCCACTTCGTTGGCGCCGATCATCTGCCAGATCAGCGGCGGTTCCGCGCTCGAAGGACCGGAGGGATAGGAGCCGCCGATGATCTTCTTCAGGAGGCCCTTCTTCGCGATGTAGTCGACACCTTTGATGCCGCTCATGTCGCCGGCGGCGATCGGGTGCAGCGTGGTGAGATCGCGTGGATGGCCGGTCGTCTCGAAACGCTCACCGATCGCCTTCAGCATCAGGTCGGGGCAGCCGAGCCCGCTGGACGACGAGACGGAAACCACCGCACCATCCGGGATCAGGGCGGCCGCTTCGGCCGGCGAGATATGCTTGTTCATCGACATCGTTCAAAGTCCCGTTTCGATGGCCACGGCCTGGCCGGTCGCAGCCGCCTTGACGACGGCAAGGCCGGTCGCCAGCGACCAGACGCCATCTTCGCCCGTCGCCGAAGGACGGCCTTCGCCTCTGACGGCAGCATGGAAGGCGGAAAGTGCGGTTTCGTAGAGATTGCGATGGTCGAGCGACAGCTCGGTCTCACCATCGGCATTGCGCAGCGTCACGGTTCCGACCGGTCGCTGGGTCATGACATTGCGGCCGATCAGCGAACCGTTGGTGCCATGCACCTCGAGGCCGGTATCGGCAAACCTGGTGGTAAAGGCGTCATGGAACTGGGCGATGACACCAGAGCGGAAGTGGAGCACGCCCATGACGCCGTCTTCCAGGCCTTCCTTGCCCATGCCGGCGCTGTGGCTGATGGCAACGGCTTCGATCGGGTCGTCGTCGAGCACGTAGCGCAGCGTATCGACATCATGCACGGTGATGTCGAGAATGACGCCGCCGCCGGCTTCCGGCCTGTCGAGCCGCCAGCCCTGGAGGTGCGGTGGCAGATAGACGGCATGGAAGACGCGTGCCGCAATCGGCCTGCCGATTCGGCCCGCGGCGATCGCTTCGCGCATGGCGCGATGGGGGGCGGCATTGCGCAGATGGTGGTTGGTGGCGAGGACGACGCCCGCCTCACACGCCTTCAGCACCATCTCGCAGCCATCATTGAGATTCATCGCCAGCGGCTTTTCGCAAAGCACGTGTTTGCCGGCAGCGATCGCCGCCAGCGTCTGTTCGCGATGCAATTCGTTGGTGGTCGAGACATAGACCGCATCGACGTCGGGATCACCGACCAGTTCCGCAACTGACGTCACCGACTTCGGAATGCCGTTTTCTTCGGCATAGGCAGCGCCTCGCTCGGCGTTGGTGCTCATGACCGAGACGACCTCGCCACCGGCGGCGCGGATCGCGCCAATCACCCATTCACGCGCAATCGTGCTTGCGCCGATCAGACCCCACCGCGTCATGCCAATGCCTCCCTTTTCCTCTCCACCGCAGCGCCGCAGCTCTGGCGAACGACGAGGCGCACCGAACCAACGATCGCCTCAGGCTCCACTTTGCCGGCCTTGATCTGCTTCAACAGCAGTTCGGCGGCCCGCTGGCCCATGCCCTGCGGATCGACCGAAACCGTCGTCAACGCCGGCACCGCGGTCTTCGCCTCGATCACGTCGTCGAAACCGATGACGGCGAAATCGACGCCCGGCTCCAGCCGCCGCGCCCTGAGGCCATCGCAGACGCCAAAGGCAACCGCATCGTTGAAGCAAAGCGCCGCCGTCGGGCGGTCGGCGAGCATCATCGCCTGCTCGACCGCCGTGACACCGCCGGCGCGCGACGGCGCCGAACCGATGATCAGCGACTCCGACGTCGGCATGCCAGCCTCGATGAGAGCATCGCGGTAGCCGCGCATGCGCGCCTCGAAGACGGCAGTATCGGGAAAGCCGCCGAGGAAGGCGATGCGCTGGTGGCCGCGCTCGATCAGGTGGCGCACAGCGGCCATGGCGCCGGCGTGGTTGTCGGAGATCAGTGAAGAAACGTCGGCGCCGGCAATGTCGCGCACGACAAGCACGACGGGAATGCCGCTGTCGACCAGAGGCGCGAGATCGGCAACTTCCGTGCCGCGCGCCGGAGAGACGATCAGGCCGGAGACGCCGTGTTCCCGCATCGACGCCACCACTTCGCGCTGACGCTCGATCTTTTCCCCGGTATTGGCGAGGAACTGCACGAAGCCCGCCGACTGCACGACGGCATCGACGCCGACAGCGAGTTCGGCAAAGAAGCTGTTGGTGAGATCGTTGACGACGATGCCGATGATCTTGGACTTCGCCTGGCGAAGATTGGCCGCTCCACGGTTGTAGACATAGCCGAGATCGCGGATGGCGGCATTGACCTTGGCGCGCGTCGCCTCGTTGACGAGCGAGCTGCCCTGGAGAACCAGCGACACGGTCGACTTCGACACGCCGGCGGCGTGTGCGATATCGATGACCGTTACCCTCTCCTTGACCACAGCATCCTCCCGAATTCTCTTAGCCGCTTTTCTCTTTCATAATTGGAACGTTCCAATTTCGTCAAGAGATGATTGATCACTTTTTTCTGGACCAACGACTCTTCTAGCAATCAATCGGCATCAGATGCCAGTGATATCGGCGCCTTTCAGATGACATAAATCCATACAAAACAACGATGTAATCACACGTGAACCGCCACCGATAACGCCATTGGCGAATTCCCAAAAACAATGCCACTTGCCATTTGGAACGATCCAAAGTATTTCAAGACAAACTTCCGCGGAGGAGACCTACCCCGATGACAAGCCTGACGCTGCCGCGCCAAGACGGTTCGCTTGAAGAATACCGCCTGACGGGAACGCCGATCGCGCGGCCGCAGACGCCGCCGACCTTTAACCGCATTGCCTATGCGGCCGCCCATGTGGTCTCGGATCCTCTCCGGGATCTCGATCCCTGGGGCAATCCGGCGATCGACTGGGAGGCGACGATGGCGTTTCGCCACCATCTCTGGAGCCTTGGCTTCAAGATCGCCGAGGCGATGGACACCGCCCAACGCGGCATGGGCCTTGCCTGGCCGGGCGCGCAGGAACTGATCCGCCGCTCGCTTGCGGACGCGCGACAGGTTCCGGGCGCCGATCTTGCCTGCGGTGCCGGCACCGACCACCTGGCGCCCGCCGACACGCGATCGCTGGACGACGTAATTGCCGCCTACGAAGAGCAGGTCGGCTTCGTCGAAGGCGAGGGGGGCAGGGCGATCATGATGGCAAGCCGTGCGCTCGCCCGCGTCGCCCGGTCCGCCGACGACTATCGTCACGTCTATGGGCGTATCCTCAGCCAGGTCAGGCACAAGGTCGTGCTGCACTGGCTCGGCGACATGTTCGATCCGCAACTTCGCGGTTACTGGGGCTCTGAGGACTTCGACCAGGCGCTCGATACGGTGCTGTCGATCATCGAAGCCAACCGCGACAAGGTCGAAGGCATCAAGATCTCGCTGCTCGACAACTCCAGGGAAGTGGTGCTGCGTAACCGCCTGCCGGACGGCGTGCTCTGCTTTACCGGTGACGACTTCAATTATGCGGAACTGATCGAAGGCGACGGCACGAAGTTTAGCCATGCGCTGCTGGGCATCTTTGACGCGGTGGCACCCTCTGCCTCCAAGGCGCTGGCATCCCTTGCCAAGGGCGATCTCGCCACCTTCCGCGGCGTGATCGAGCCGACCGTGCCGTTGTCACGCAAGATCTTCGAGGCGCCGACGCAATACTACAAGGCAGGTGTCGTCTTTCTCGCCTGGCTGAACGGACATCAACGCCATTTCGCCATGCCGGCCGGCATGCAGTCTGCCCGCGGAGTGCTGCACTATGCCGACATCTTCCGTCTCGCTGACGGCGCTAATGTGCTCGACCGGCCGGAGCTGGCGGTGCAGCGGATGCAAAGCCTGCTATCGACATTGGGCGTCGAGCAGAGTGCTTGAGCAGAACGCTAAAACGGCGCCCAAGGGCGCCGTTCCAATATCCAGTCAACCGGGCAGGTGTCAGCACACCTCAGGCGGCGAGCCCCTTCTTCGCCAGCATCGCATCCGGGCTCGGCAGCTTGCCGCGGAACGCCTTGTAGGCATCCTCCGGGTCGATCGAGCCGCCGACCGAATAGATGTTGTCCTTGAGGCGGGCGGCCATCGCCGGATCGAAGGCGTTGCCGGTCTCCTCGAAAGCGGCGAAGGCATCGGCATCAAGCACTTCCGACCACATGTAGGAATAGTAGCCGGCCGAGTAGCCGTCGCCCGAGAAGACGTGCAGGAAATGCGGGCTGCGGTGACGCATGACGATCGATCGTGGCATGCCGATCTCATCCAGCTTCTTTGCTTCGAGCGCCATCGGCTCCGCCGTCACCTTGGCCGTATGATAAGCCATGTCGACCAGAGCAGAAGAAGTGAACTCGACGGTGGCGAAACCGGAATTGAAGGTTCGGGCCGCCAGCACCTTGTCGAGCAGCGCCTGCGGCATCGGCTCGCCGGTCTGGTAGTGCACTGCGTAGCGCTTGAGGATCTCCGGCACCGTCAGCCAATGTTCATAGAGCTGCGACGGCAATTCGACGAAGTCGCGCGAGACGCCCGTGCCCGAAACCGAAGGATAGGTGACGTTGGATAGCATGCCATGCAGTGCGTGGCCGAACTCGTGGAACAGCGTGCGGGCATCGTCGAGCGACAGCAGCGCCGGCTTGCCCTCGGCGGGTTTGGCAAAATTGCAGACGTTATAGATGATCGGCAACTCGCCCTCGGAACCGTTCTTCAGCTTGAGCTTGTGCTGCGACTGGAACGAGCTCATCCATGCGCCGGAGCGCTTAGAAGGCCGGGCGAAATAGTCAGCGAGGAAGAGGGCCACCAGCTTGCCGGACGCGTCCTTGATCTCGAAGACCCGGACGTCTGGATGATAGGCGGCGATGCCTTTCTTCTCCGTCGCGGTGATGGCGAACAGACGCTCGGCGACGTCGAAGCAGGCCTCGATGATCTTTTCGAGCTGCAGATACGGCTTGAGCTCGCCCTCGGAGAAATTGAACTTCTCGGCCCGGAGCTTCTCGGCGTAGTGGCGCCAGTCCCAGGGCATGACGTCGTGATTGCGGCCCTCGTCGGCAACGAGCCTGGCAAGCTCCGCCTCCTCCTCGCGGGCGCGGGCAACGGCCTTTTCCCAGACCTGCATCAGGAGTCCGTTCACCGCACCGGGCGTCTTTGCCATGGTGTCGTCGAGTTTCAGCGACGCGAAGTTTTCATAGCCGAGCAGCTTCGCCTTTTCCGCGCGCAGCGCCAACATCTCGGCAATGAGCCCGCGATTGTCGGTGTCGCCGCCGTTCTCGCCGCGCGCGACCCAGGCGCGGAAGGCCTGCTCCCTAAGCTCGCGATTGTCCGAGAAGGTCAGGAACGGTTCGATGATCGAGCGCGACAGGGTAACCGCGTATTTTCCCTTCTGGCCACGGTCCTCGGCCACTGCCGCCATGGCGTCGCGCAGAAAATCCGGCAGGCCGGCGAGCTGTTCCTCGCTCTCCAGGAGCAGAACCCAGCTCTTCTCGTCGGCAAGCACGTTCTGTCCGAATTTTGCGCCGATGCCGGCGAGCTTTTCGTTGATCGCGGCCAGCCGCTCCTGCTCGGGCTTTGCGAGCTTGGCGCCGGATTTGACGAAACCCTTCCAGTGCCGCTCGAGCACACGCGTCGCTTCAAGATCGAGTCCCAGGGACTGGCGGCCTTCCCACAGCGTGTCGATGCGCCTGAACAGCGCGGCATTCATGCCTATCTTGGAATAGTGCCGCGACATCTTCGGGGCAATGTCGCGCTCCAGCGCCTGAATCGTTTCGTTCGTGTCGGCCCCGGCCTTGTTCCAGAAGATGGAGGACACCCGCGAAAGTGCATCGCCGGCGATTTCGAGAGCAACGATGGTGTTCTCGAAGGTCGGAGCGGCGGAATTTTCGGCGATCGTGTCAATCTCCGCTTCATGCTCCCGGAAGGCCGCTTCGAACGCCGGCGCGAAATCCTCGTCCTTCACCAGATCAAAACGTGGCAGGCCCTCGTGGCCTGTCCATGATGTAAGCGCGGGGTTGAGCGGGGTGCTGGTGGTCATCAGAAATCCTTTCGCATGCGGTCCGACGCGGGGCCGGGGAGGGATACCGCTAACCCATGACATCAGGAAGCGGCGAAAATGAAGGTGGTTGCCGGCAGGGATACCGTCAAGGTTTGCGTAGGCCGAGAAGCCCCGGCGCGGCGTGCCAGATCGCCTGGACGGCAAAGCCCATGAACAGGAGACCGGAGAGCCTGACGATCGCCAGCTCATGGCGTCGGTAGAAACGACGCACCACGGAAGTGCCGATGATGACGACCAGGATAATGTCGGCAACGAGAAAGCCGATGAGCGAGACGCCAAGCAGCGCCGGCAGGGCATCGAATTCCAGCGCGTTGGCCGAGCTGGCAAGCAGCGCTGTGAAGGTTGCGAGCGCCACCGGATAGCCCTTGGGATTGGTGAGCCCAAAAATCAGCCCGCGCCTTAGAGGACGCTCGACCGTCAGGAGCGCCCGGTTCTCGCCGGCGGGGCGTGCCCGCAGCGCCGTCCAGCCGATCCAACCGAGATAGGCACCACAGAAGAGGCCGAGGATATCGAAGATCGTGCTGCCGACGGAGCGCGCGCCGACAATCGCGACCAGCGCCAATGTCGACCAGAGAACGTCACCGGCGAGATGCCCACCCATGAACAAGGCGCCGGCCTTGCGCCCCTGGCCGGCGCCGATGCCGAGCAGCGCCAGAAACGCCGGTCCGGGAATGAGGACATAGGAAAGGGCGGCGAGAAAGGCGCCGATCAGCAGCGTCTCGGACATGGCGGGTTCCCGGTTGTGTTGCCCGCATTCGATCCGGAGGCACCGATTCAGTCAAGAGGAAAGCTAAGCCAGCTATATGACGCGGGTGACCGCTTGCCAGCAAAGGTTAAGTTCTTGGTCGTGGCGCGGATTTGTACGGCGACTGCGTAGACGAAATTGCGCATGTTTTTCTCCTCGAAGGGTCGATGGCCGGGCAAGATGCTCGGCCTTGAGAAGAGCATCCCACTTCCTCGGCAGAGCAGCTGTTCCTTCGGGAACGTGTCGCTCGCGAGCGCGCACAAATCTTTCGTTTCGGCGATTTCCCTCGATACGAAGTTGCGCTAGAACGCCGCCTACAGCGCCGTGCGTCTGTTCAGACGCACTAAGGTCGCTGTAGCACTTTTGAAGGCTGCATGTTTTTATCCTTAGATCGGCTACGATTTAAGGAAACATGCAGTCGTTTTCCCCGCGAGAAGGACTATCCATGACTGTGCGCAACCTCTTCCTTCTGCCCGGCGACGGCATCGGCCCGGAAGCCATGGCGGAAGTCCGCAAAATCATCGCCTACATGAATGCCGAGCTTTCAGCCGGCTTCGTGACGGACGAGGGGCTGGTCGGCGGTTCGGCCTATGACGCCCACGGCCAGGCGATTTCGGAAGCGGATATGCAAAAGGCGCTCGCCGCCGATGCGGTGCTGTTCGGCGCCGTCGGCGGTCCGAAGTGGGATGCGGTGCCTTACGAAGTGCGCCCGGAAGCCGGGCTGCTGCGTCTGCGCAAGGATCTCGAACTGTTCGCCAACCTGCGTCCGGCGATCTGCTACCCGGCACTGGCTGCCGCCTCGTCGCTGAAGTCGGAACTCGTCGAAGGCCTCGACATCCTGATCGTGCGCGAACTCACCGGCGGCGTCTATTTCGGTGAGCCGAAGCAGATCATCGATCTCGGCAACGGCCAGAAGCGCGGCATCGACACCCAGGTCTATGACACCTACGAGATCGAGCGCATCGCCGGCGTCGCCTTCGAGCTGGCCCGCACGAGGCAGAACCGCGTCTGCTCGATGGAAAAGCGCAACGTCATGAAGTCGGGCGTGTTGTGGAACCAGGTGGTGACCGAGACGCACAAGGCGAAATACTCCGACGTTCAGCTTGAGCACATGCTGGCCGACGCCGGTGGCATGCAGCTGGTGCGCCAGCCCAAGCAGTTCGACGTCATCGTCACCGACAACCTGTTCGGCGACATGCTGTCGGACGTCGCCGCGATGCTGACCGGTTCGCTCGGCATGCTGCCGTCAGCCTCGCTCGGCGCCCCGGATGCGGTGACCGGCAAGCGCAAGGCGCTCTACGAGCCGGTGCATGGCTCGGCCCCCGATATTGCCGGCAAGGGCATTGCCAACCCGATCGCGATGATCGCGTCCTTTGCCATGTGCCTGCGTTATTCCTTCAACCTCGTGAAGGAAGCCGACAATCTGGAAAAGGCGATCGCCGCCGTGCTCGACCAGGGCATCCGCACCGGCGACATCATGGCCGAGGGTGCCAAGAAGGTCGGCACGACAGAGATGGGCGACGCCATTCTTGCCGAGTTCAAGGCACTGTCCGCCTGAGCCACCAACGATTCCAGTAGGCGTGATCTGACGCCGACCTGCAGACAAGAACAAACACCTCCGGAGCCCGTCCGGAGGTGTTTTGCGTTTCATGGCCTTGAATTTGCCAAAAGAACCGACACATCCGGGGAACTAGACGCCACGAGAAGAACGAATGCCGCGCGGACATGCGACGCGGCGGCAGGACGGAGATTCATGAACGGACCACTTGCGACCACCGGATGGATTGCACTGACTACCTTCGTCCTCGTGCTCGCACTCATTCCATTGGATCCATATCTGTCGCAAAGCGCGCAGGCGCTGCCGGAAAGCATCGTCGATTTCAATCGGATGATCACGGACTTCGGGACGTTCGCCTGGATGATCTACCTTTCAGCTGGGGTCCTGGCAGCGACGTTCATCCTGCGTCGCGCGGCAAACCAGAGGTCGCTTCAGCGCAGGGCAAGTGCGGCCCGAGATCTCGCCGCCTATTTCCTCCTGACAATCGGCAGCGCCAGCGCGCTGGTCCACACACTGAAAATAATCGTCGGCCGGGCCCGGCCGGAACTCTTCACCGAGCTCGGCGCCTACAGCCTGACGCCATTTGCCAACAGCGGTCTGTACGAAAGTTTTCCCTCCGGCCATTCGACCGCGGCCGGCGCCTTCTTCGGTGTCTTCGCAATGCTGCTGCCGAAACTGAGGCCACTCTTTCTGATCCTGGCGCTGACGATCGGCGTTTCCCGCGTCATCGTCGGCGCACACTACCCAAGCGACGTCGCTGCCGGGCTGCTGCTCGGTCTTTGGACGTCGGTGATGGTGGCGTTCCTCTTCGCCAGGCAGAACCGGCTGTTTCATCTGAGCGAGGGTGGATGGCCGCTCGTGGGGCGCAGCGATCCGCGCCCATAAAAAAGCCGGCGCGGAAGACCGCGCCGGAGTCAGGAGAGCCATAGTAGCTCGGGGAAGATTTGGTGCGCTCCCGGGAAATGGTTCTCCCGGGAGCACGTGACTGCAGACTTAGTCCATCGCGTGAATGTCGCGGTCCTTCGTTTCCGGCAGGAACAAGAGACCGATGACCAGCGTGATGCCTGCGAACACGATCGGGTACCACAGGCCGTAGTAGATATCGCCCTGGGCAGCACTCATCGCGAAGGCCGTTGCCGGAAGCAGACCACCGAACCAGCCGTTGCCGATGTGGTAGGGCAGCGACATGCCGGTGTAGCGGATGCGGGTCGGGAAGAGTTCGACCAGCAGCGCGGCGATCGGGCCGTAAACCATCGTCACGTAGATGACGAGCACAGTCAGAACGGCGATGATCGTCGTCCAGTTGACGTTGGCGGGATCCGCCACCATCGCGTAGGTGCCGCCGCCGGCGATCGTGTAGACGGCCATTTCGGTGGCAGTGCCGACTTCATCCTTCGTCAACAGCTTGTCGGCCACGAGCTTGTCGGCCGGAACCATGGTCTTCTCGCCGCCGCGAACGGCAGCCGGATCAAGCGCCAGCTCCGGGTTGGCGGCGACAAAGCCGTCAAGCTTGGATTCCGGAACCTTTGCCGCACCACGAACCAGCGGATAGCCGGAATTGTGGAGAGCCGTGTTGGTCTGCTTTTCGAAGGCGGCATTGGCAGCCTTGGCGCCATCGCCTGCGGCGACCGCGTCGTAGCTGTTGATCGTGGTGTCGCCGACCTTGACCGTTGCGGCCGTACCCGCGGCGGCCGTCGTTACCACGTCATAGGGCACCGAGTTCTTGGTGAGGAATGCGGTTGCGATGTCGCACGAGGTGGTGAACTTCGCCGTGCCCGTCGGGTTGAACTGGAATTTGCAATCGCCGGGAGC
This sequence comes from Ensifer sp. CCNWLY38, assembly GCF_037120565.1. Lineage (NCBI taxonomy): Bacteria > Pseudomonadati > Pseudomonadota > Alphaproteobacteria > Hyphomicrobiales > Rhizobiaceae > Ensifer > Ensifer sp. CCNWLY38. The sequence goes on along the minus strand of NZ_JBBBBO010000005.1, from coordinate 117,841 downwards.
TGCAGTCACCGTCGCGCGGACGGTTGCCTGGGCCTGAGCGAGTGCCGGGTTACCCGCCCAGGTCAGCGCCTTGAACAGCGGGAAGTAGGTGAGCATGGCAAGCAGCAGGCCGGCCATGATGATCGGCTTGCGGCCGATCTTGTCGGAGAGCCAGCCGAAGAGCACGAAGAAGCCCGTACCGATCAAGAGCGAAGCGGCGACCATGATATTGGCCGACTGGCCGTCCACCTTGAGCACGCCCGTCAGGAAGAAGAGCGCATAGAACTGACCGGAATACCAGACGACGGCCTGGCCCACGACGGCGCCGAAGAGCGCCAGAAGCGCGATCTTGGCATTCTTCCACTGGCCGAAAGCTTCCGACAGCGGTGCCTTGGAGCCCTTGCCCTCTTCCTTCATCTTCTTGAAGGCCGGCGATTCGTTCATCTTCAGGCGGATCCAGACGGAAACGCCGAGAAGCACGACCGAGACCAGGAACGGAATGCGCCAGCCCCAGGCAGCAAAGGCTTCCTTGCCGACCAGGAACTGCACGAGCAGGATCACCACCAGCGACAGGAACAGGCCGAGCGTCGCCGTCGTCTGGATCCAGGAGGTGAAGTAACCGCGGCGTCCGTGCGGCGCATGCTCGGCCACGTAGGTGGCGGCACCGCCATATTCACCGCCGAGCGCCAGGCCCTGCAGCATGCGCAGTGCGATGAGCAGGATTGGTGCGGCAATGCCGATCGAGGCAGCGCCGGGCAGGATGCCGACCAGGAAGGTCGACAGACCCATGATCAGGATCGTCACGAGGAAGGTGTACTTGCGGCCGACGAGGTCACCGAGGCGGCCGAAGACCAGGGCGCCGAACGGGCGAACAAGGAAGCCCGCGGCAAAGGCCAGAAGCGCGAAGATGTTACGCGTCGTTTCCGGATAGGAACTGAAGAAGGTCGCGCCGATATAGACGGCAAGCGAGCCGTAAAGATAGAAATCGTACCATTCGAACACGGTACCAAGCGACGAGGCGAAGATGACCTTCTTCTCCTCGCCGGTCATTGGACGCGTTTTTGCGTCGTCCACTGTCGCGACATTTGCCATTTCGTTTATCCTCCACTCCAAAACAGCTTGTTGGAGCGCCCATTGGCTGGTCCGGCATTCCTCCCTAGAACCGCCGGACGTGGTGCGCCTGTTGAAGAGGATGTCAGAAAACCAGCGGCGCAGGCAGAGATGCTTTCGGCTTATGACTTTCGTCTAATGCGGCGATCAACCGCGGAAGCCCGTCGCAGGGCCACGGCGATACCGCCATATCTTGACTCTTCTCCAAAACCGCGTAAGAGCAGCGACGAACGAGGAAATCACCACCATGCGACCAATCGGTCCAGCCATCGCTGCTTTGATCCTGCCGGCTCTTGCCGCGGGGCAGGATGTCGATTTTTCGTTCGCTTGCAAAACAACGGCCAAAACGACGACGAAAACCGTCTGACGTCTCTGGCCCTCCGCTCTCTCCCCGGTAAGGCCGGGGACCGGAACCTTCGTGGCAACACGCGCGGTTCCCCCTCCACCCGAAGAGGAGAGACAGAAAGAGAGCTTAGATCATGGGTTTCAAGATTGCAGTCGCAGGCGCCACCGGCAATGTCGGCCGGGAGATGCTGAACATCCTTTCCGAACGCGGCTTTCCCGCGGATGAAGTGGTCGCGCTTGCTTCCGCCCGCTCCCAGGGCACGGAAGTTTCCTTTGGCGACAAGACCCTCAAGGTCAGAAACCTCGAAAACTACGATTTTTCCGATACCGATATCTGCCTGATGTCGGCCGGCGGCGCTGTTTCTCTCAAGTATTCGCCGAAGATCGGCCAGCAGGGCTGCGTCGTTATCGACAACTCCTCGGCCTGGCGCTACGACGCCGAAGTGCCGCTGATCGTGCCGGAAGTGAACCCGGACGCGATCTCGCTCTTCACCAAGAAGAACATCATCGCCAACCCGAATTGCTCGACGGCCCAGCTCGTCGTGGCGCTGAAGCCGCTGCACGACCATGCCAAGATCAAGCGCGTCGTCGTCTCGACCTACCAGTCGGTTTCCGGCGCCGGCAAGGACGGCATGGACGAACTCTTCAACCAGACCCGCGCCGTCTTCGTCGCTGATCCGATCGAATCGAAGAAGTTCACCAAGCGCATCGCCTTCAACGTCATTCCGCACATCGACGTGTTCATGGAAGACGGCTACACGAAGGAAGAGTGGAAGGTCCTGGCCGAAACCAAGAAGATGCTCGATCCGAAGATCAAGGTGACCTGCACGGCCGTGCGTGTTCCCGTCTTCATCGGCCATTCGGAATCGGTCAACATCGAGTTCGAGAACGAGATCACCGCCGATGAAGCGCGCGACATCCTGCGCGAGGCTCCGGGTTGCCTGGTCGTCGACAAGCACGAAAACGGTGGCTACGTCACGCCTTACGAATGCGCCGGCGAAGATGCGACCTACATCTCGCGCATCCGCGAGGACGCAACCGTCGAAAACGGTCTCAACATCTGGGTCGTTTCCGACAACCTGCGCAAGGGTGCGGCACTCAACGCGATCCAGATTGCCGAGCTCCTGGTCAACCGCGGCCTCATCAAGCCGCGCAAGCAGGCCGCCTGAAAACGGCAATTGAGCAATTCGTTCCCGCCGAGCCCATCCGGGCTTGGCGGGTTTCCTGTTTCACAAGTGCGGGTCGTTTCGCCCGGCTTCACGTGAAACCACGAAAAAGTTACCGCCGCTTCCGGCGGGTGACATGGCCGGCGAAGGCTGGCATTTTTGAAAGCAATGAGATTCGGGCTATGACGGGGTATTTCATGCACAGGGCAAAGTGCGTAGCGGTGGGGCTTGCTGCCCTGGTTTCGACTGTGGTTTTTCCGGCGGTGGCCTCCGCCGCCCAATGCGGCAACGACGGAAGCGGATTTGCTGCCTGGGTGCAGAACTTCAAGCAGGAAGCTTCCGGCAGCGGCATCAGCCCGGCAGTGCTCGACCGCGCCCTTTCCAGCGTCTCCTACAACAAGGCGACGATCCGCGCCGACCGCGGCCAGAAGAGCTTCAAGCTGTCGCTCGACCAGTTCATGCAGAAGCGCGGCGGTCAGACGATCATTTCCCGCGGCAAGAAGATGAAGCAGCAGAATGCGGCGCTCTTCACCAGCATTGAACGCCGCTTCGGCGTGCCCGCCGGCCCGCTGATCGCTATCTGGGGCATGGAAACAGGCTTTGGCGGCTTCATGGGCAAGGAGCATACCCTCTCGGCCGTTTCGACGCTCGCCTATGACTGCCGTCGCTCGGACTATTTCACCGACCAGCTCTATGCCGCCCTGCAGCTCGTACAGCGCGGTGACCTGAGCCCCGATGCACGCGGTGCTGCCCACGGCGAAATCGGGCAGACCCAGTTCCTGCCGGCCAACGTCCTGAAATACGGCGTCGATGGCGACGGCAACGGCCACATCGACATGGTTCGCTCCAAGGCCGACGCGCTGGCCTCAACCGCCAACTTCTTGCGCGGCCATGGCTGGCAGCCCGGCGCCGGCTATCAGCCCGGCCAGGCGAATTTCGGCGCGATCCAGGGCTGGAACGCGGCAACCGTCTACCAGCAGGCAATCGCCATCATCGGCGCCGAGATCGACGGCCTCTGATTAAACCCAATTCGCGCATCTCTCCGGATGCACGATGCCTTTCGGAAGATTGCAAAGCCCGGATCGTCGATCCGGGCTTTTTTGCTGGTTACATGCCCGGGCGCGAGAAGTCGCCGGTCGTGGGATCCATGACCCAAAGCTCGCCGGTCGAGATGTCGAACCACGCGCCGTGCAGATGCAGCTTGCCCTTGGCTTCGAGGATCTGAACGCAAGGGAAGGTGCGCAGGTTGGCAAGCGAGTTGCGGATCGAGACCCGCTCGAGCGCACGCTGCCGCTCCGCCTGGGTCATGACGTCGTTGCTTTGGATCTGCTCGGCGGCCGGCTTCAGGAGGTTCATCCAGCGACCGATGAAATCGCCCGACGACAAGGGCTCGGCATCCGGATCGAGCGCCGCCTTGATACCGCCGCAGCGGCCATGCCCCATCACGACGATGTCGCTGACGCGGAGCGACTGCACGGCGAACTCAAGCGCGGCCGACGTCGAATGGTAATGGCCGTCCGGCTCATAGGGCGGCATGAGATTGGCGACGTTGCGCACGACGAAGAGTTCACCCGGCCCGCTGTCGAAGATCGTTTCCGGCGCCGCCCGCGAATCGCAACAGGCAACAACCATCGTCCTCGGCTTCTGGCCGGTTTCCGCCAGCACCTTGTAGCGCTTCTGCTGTTCGCTGAAGCGGCCATTCATGAAGTTGTGGTAGCCGTTCAGAAGGTGGTCCGGAAAACGCTGCTGCTGCTTGTCCATCGATTACTCCGCTGCTGCTTCGAGCGGGATGAGCGGAATTCCGCCCGCATCACGCCCCGCCATGAATATCATCATGACCTAAAGTTCAATCCACGATGCCACAAGGGCTGCTGCCCATGAACAGTTTCTTCTATTTGCGCCGCATCTGATTCGGATGCACCAGGCGGCGCATCTGCACCATCGCCATCGGCGTCGAAAGGCTCGAAGCGTCCTGCTCGATCGTCAACTCATCAGCACCGCGCTTGACGCTCCGCGCGATGATTTCGAACACGCTTGCAGTCGCCATCTGCAATGCGCGCTCTTCCGATTGTCCTTCGAGAAGCCGCGCCAGAAACAGGGCAGTCAGCAAGTCGCCGGTGCCATTCGGCGGGTTTTCGACGAGCCGATGTTCGGCGAGCAGCGCGTGATTGCCCGAAAGGAAGAGATTGCCGGTACCGCCGCTCATCATCGGCACCGCCGAGGTCACCAGCACGCGGGCCGGACCGAGGCCGAGAGCGGCATCGAGGATCGCCGTATTGGTTTCCAGCGTCGCGCCGGCGAGCCAGGCGAGCTCGAAGCGGTTCGGCGTCGCCAGGTTGGCAAGCGGCAACAGTTGGTCGCGAATGGCCGTCGCGGTCGCTTCCGGAACATAGAGCCCGCCGGCATCGCCAATGACGGGATCGCAGGCGTAGATCAGCTTGGGATTACGTTCCCTGAGAGCCGTCACCAGCCGCACAACGCCTTCGGCCTGGCCCGGCGATCCGAGATAGCCCGAAAGCACGGCGCGCACCTCGCCGACCCAAGGCGCGGCAATGAGGTCGTCGATCATCGACTGGAAATCCGCGTCTGAAATGGTGACGCGGGTCGAGCGCCCGTGTCCGGGATGCCAGGGAAGAATGACCGTCGGCAGTGCCCAGACCGGATGCCCCAGCGTCTCCAACGCGAACACCGCGGCCCGGTTGCCAACCTTGCCACGCACGACATGGCTCGAGATGACGATGACGGCGCCGGGCAGGGAGGGCATTTCGGGCATCGACGAGTCCAATCCTTCGGTCTAGAAACTCTGATCACCCGACTGTCACCGCCCTGTCAACAGGCGATGGCAGATAGGTCCGGTGGAAGCCGCTGGCGTTTTCGTGCTTTTTCATCGAATTTCGAGCAATTTTCGCGAAATCGCCTTCGATTTAAATGGATTTAAGCTGTTTTCACGTGAAATTCTCCAATTTTCGGCTCGATTTTGCCGAAATCGGCGTAAAAAGCGGTCGCCATTAGCCATGGTTCTGATAGGGTTTGGCCTATCATGAGTGGGAGAGACTTCATGGGCGTGAAATACAATCCGAAGCGGGACAGACACATCGACGCAGCAAAGGCGGCCGCCATCAAACTGGGCGTCGACGCGCTGGCGCCGGAGAGCCTCTTCGGTGGGGCCAGCAACGATGACCTCGATCTTTATTCGGCGGACATGCTGGCGCTGACCGCAGCCCATGCGCATCGTGAACTCGCCCGCTGGGATGGCGGCAAGCCGCAGGTTTCGGTCGAAACCGTCGCCGGCGTCGCGCCGGGTGGCACCGAGGTTTCGATCATCGCGATCACCGAACACAACATGCCGTTCCTCTATGATTCGGTCATGGGGGAAATCACCAGCACGCACCGCGATATCCACCTCGCGATCCATCCCATCCTGGTCAAGGAACCGGGCAAGCCGGTAAAACTCTTCGATCCGGAAGAGGCAAGCGATCCGGCGCACCGCGTCAGCCACATCCAGATCCACTTGACCAAGCTGGCGCCCGTCGAAGCCGAGCAGCTCAGCAACCGCATGCGCGACGTGCTGGAGCAGGTACACCAGACGGTACACGACTGGCCGGCGATGACGGCGCTGCTCGACCAGGCCATGCAGGAACTCGAGGCCTACAACGCCTCGCGCAAGAAGAGCGACCGTGATGAGGCGCTCGCCTTCCTTCGCTGGCTGCGCGACAACAACTTCACCTTTATCGGCATGCGCGAGTATACCTACTCGGGCAAGGGCGGAAAGGCGACGGTCGAGCGCGGCAAGGGCAGGGGCCTCGGCATCCTCTCCAACCCCGACGTGCGCGTTCTGCGCCAGGGCAAGGACGCGGTACTGACTACGCCGGAAATCCTCGCCTTCCTCGACGGCCCCGATTTCCTGATCGTCACCAAGGCCAACGTGAAATCGGTCGTCCATCGCCGCGCCTATATGGACTATATCGGCATCAAGCGCTTCGATGCCGACGGCAATGTCGCCGGCGAGTTGCGCATCGTCGGCCTGTTCACTTCCTCGGCCTATACCCGCCAGGCGGCTGAAATCCCGTTGCTGCGCCACAAGATCGAGAAGATCGTCGACCATTTCGGCTACGACCCGCAGAGCCACTCCGGCAAGATGCTGGACAACACGCTCGAATCCTATCCGCGCGACGACCTCTTCCAGATCGATGTCGGTCTGCTCGCCGCCTTCTGCGAACAGATCAACGAACTCGGCGACCGGCCGCGCATCCGCGTCCTGCCGCGCATCGACCATTTCGACCGCTTTGTCTCGGTCATCGTCTTCGTGCCGCGCGAACAATATGATTCCGACGTACGCGAAAAGATCGGCGACTACCTGAAGACCGCCTATGACGGCCGCGTTTCGGCCTATTACCCGGCCTTCCCCGAAGGCGGTCTGGCGCGCGTGCACTTCATCATAGGCCGCACCAGCGGCAAGACCCCGCGCATTCCGCAGGCCAAGCTTGAAGAGGCCGTTCGCGGCATCGTCACGCGCTGGATCGATCGGTTCGACCTTCTCGCCCGTAAGGACGGCATCGAGCTTGATGTCGACGGCGCCTACCAGTCGTTCTTCACGCCGGCGGAAGCCTATGCCGACCTTGCAGACATTGCCGCCTGCAAGGCGGAAGATCCGATCCGGATCTCGTTCTACAACTATAACCGCCCGGTCAACCGTCCTGACACGGCCGAGCTGAAGATCTTCCATGCCGGCGAGCCCGTGTCGCTGTCGCGCCGCGTGCCGCTGCTGGAAAACCTCGGCTTCCGGGTCATCAGCGAACAGACCTACGACCTCAATGTCGGCAGGCACGGCGAGGACAAGCACCGCGTCGTGCTGCACGACATGGAGCTGATCCATCGCGACGGCCTTGCGCTCAATCTCGAAAAGTCGGGTGCGGCGCTGGAGGAAGCCTTCCTCGCCGCCTGGAACGGCACGATCGAGGACGACAACTTCAACCGGCTGATCCTGCTTGCGGGCCTCAATGCCCGCGAAGTCACGGTGCTGCGCGCCTATTCCCGCTACCTGCGCCAGGCCGGCATCACCTATTCGCAGGGCTATATCGCCGACACGCTGAACAAGTATCCGGCGATCGCCGCCGATATCTTCAAGCTGTTCGTGACCCGGATGGATCCGAAGCTCGATGAAAAGCCGCGTGCCAAGAAGTGCAGCGCCCTGCTTTCCGCGATCGAGGACGCGCTGTCTGCCGTTCCGAGCCTCGACGAGGACCGCATCCTGCGCCGCTACGTCAACGCGATCGAAGCGACGCTGCGGACCAACTACTTCCAGCATGGCGCCGACGGCAAGCCGCGCGCGGTTCTCGCCTTCAAGCTTGACCCGAAGCAGCTCGACGGCCTGCCGGAACCGCGTCCGTTCCGCGAAATCTTCGTCTACGGCACCGAGGTCGAGGGCGTGCACCTGCGCTTCGGCAAGGTCGCCCGTGGCGGCCTGCGCTGGTCGGACCGCGCCCAGGACTACCGCACGGAAGTGCTTGGCCTCGTCAAGGCGCAGCAGGTCAAGAACGCCGTCATCGTGCCGGTTGGCGCCAAGGGCGGCTTCTATCCGAAGCAACTCCCGGTCGGCGGCACCCGTGACGAGGTCTTCAAGGCCGGTACGGAAGCCTACAAGACCTACATTCGCACCCTGCTTTCGGTGACCGACAACATCGTCGGCCAGGATATCGTGCCGCCGGCCGATACGCTGCGCCGCGATGGCGATGACCCCTACTTCGTCGTTGCCGCCGACAAGGGCACCGCGACCTTCTCCGACACGGCCAACGGCCTGGCGCAGGAAGCGGGCTTCTGGCTCGACGACGCGTTCGCTTCGGGCGGGTCGGCCGGTTACGACCACAAGAAGATGGGCATCACCGCCCGCGGCGCCTGGGAAACCGTCAAGCGGCACTTCCGCGAGATGGACATCGACATCCAGACGACGCCGTTCACCGTTGCCGGCGTCGGCGACATGTCCGGTGACGTCTTCGGCAACGGCATGCTGCTCTCGGAGAAGATCCGCCTGATCGCGGCCTTCGACCACCGCGACATCTTCATCGATCCGTCGCCGGATATCGATGCCTCGTTCGCCGAGCGCACGCGCATGTTCGCTCTGCCGCGTTCGAGCTGGCAGGACTATGACCGCAAGACGCTCTCCGAGGGCGCGATGATCATCTCGCGTGCCGAAAAGTCGGTGACGCTCACGCCTCAGGCGATGGCCGCCATCGGCCTCGACAAGCAGAAGGCAACGCCCTTCGAGATCATGAATGCGATCCTGAAGAACCAGGTCGACCTGCTGTGGTTCGGCGGCATCGGCACCTACATCCGCGGCAGCAACGAAACGGATGCGGAAGTCGGCGACCGCGCCAACGATGCCATCCGTGTGACGGCAGAAGAGGTCCGCGCCCGCGTCATCGGCGAGGGCGCAAACCTCGGCGTTACCCAGAAGGGCCGCATCGGCTTCGGCCTCAATGGCGGCCGCTGCAACTCGGACGCCATCGACAACTCGGCCGGCGTCAACTCCTCCGACGTCGAGGTCAACATCAAGATCGCTCTTGCTTCGGCCATGCGCGATGGTCGCCTGACCCGTCCGAAGCGCAATACGCTGCTCGCCTCGATGACCGAGGAAGTGGGCCATCTGGTGCTGCGCAACAACTACGAGCAATCGCTGGCGATCTCGCTGACTGCGATGCAAGGGCTCGGCAACCGCACGACGCTTGGCCGGCTCATGACGCGCCTCGAGGCCGACGGCCATCTCAACCGCAAGGTCGAGACGCTGCCGACCGACCAGGCGATGACCGAGCGCTACCAGGCAGGCAAGCCGTTGACCCGCGCGGAAATCGGCGTGTTGCTTTCCTACTCCAAGCTCGTTCTCTTCGATGAACTGATTGCGAGCGAACTGCCCGACGATCCGTACTTCACGGCAACGCTGGAGGGCTATTTCCCGGCGAAGATGCGCAAGACCTATGCCGGCGACATCCGCGGCCATCGCCTGCGCCGCGAAATCATCGCGACGATCCTCGCCAACGAGGTCATCAACCGCGGTGGTCCAGCCTTTGTCTCGACCCTGACGGATGCGACGGGCTTCCTGTCGGCCGACGTCGTCAAGGCCGCTGTGCTGGCGCTCGACGGCTTCGACCTGCCGCGCATCTATGACGAGATCGACGCACTCGACAACAAGATCGGCGGCGGCCTGCAGAACATCCTCTACCAGGAAGTCGGCCGCATCTTCACGCTCGTTACCGAGCGGGCGCTGCGGACCCATGCAGCGACCGGCTCGGTCTCCGAAGCCGTATCGCGCCTCGGCGACGGCCTGCAGAAGCTGCGCGCTACCATGCGGACCGCCGTCTCCGGCGAGAGTGCTGAAGAGGCCCGGTTGAAGACGGCTGCCTTCGTCGAGGGCGGGGTACCCGTCAAGCTCGCCGAGGAGATTTCGGAACTGGCGTTGATGACGCTCGTGCCCGAGATCATGCAGATTGCCGCTGAAACCGGTGAAACGCTGAGCCGCACGGCCCAGGGCTACTTCGCCGTCACCGATACGCTTCGGATCAACCGCCTGCTTGCGGCGTCCGATCGTGTTCCGGCAACGGAGCAGTTCGAGGCAATGGCTCTGTCGCGAGCCGTATCGGATATCGCCGCCGCGCGGCGGGATATCACCGCGGCAGCGCTGCGCGAGCAGAAGAAGGACCGCAATCCGGTAGCCGCCTGGGAAGAGAGCGAACGCGTGCGTGTCGCCCAGGCGACCGGCCAGCTGCGGCTCCTGACCGAGAAGGGCGAAACGACGCTCGCCAAGATCACCGTTGCTGCAGGTCTGCTCAATGACCTCGCACGCGGTAGGGCGAAGTAAGGCATTTTATCCCGTACCGATCGGCGCGGGTTGGATGGAACCGGCCCGCCTGAACGGGACAAACGCAGATGCGGGCAGTTTTTTCGTCCGCATCCCGCTCTGGACCTTTTGGAATCGGTGGGATTGAAGATAGGCTGCGCCGCGCGTTCGAGAGGACGCGCGGCGCAGTCGTTTCGGGAGGGGACCTTGCAGATTTCGGCCGAGAGGACTGAGGAACAACCGCGGGCGTCGCGCGCGGGCATCGCTGGCTGGATGCTGTTCGACTGGGCGGCGCAACCCTTCTTCACGGTCATCACCACCTTCATCTTCGGCCCCTATTTCGTCTCGCGACTGACGGAGGATCACGCCGTCGGCCAGGCGATGTGGGGCTACACACTCACCGTTTCCGGCATCATCATCGCGGTACTTTCGCCGGTGCTCGGCGCCATCGCCGACGCCACCGGCCCGCGCAAACCCTGGATCGCCTTCTTCGCGGTCATCAAGATCGCATCACTCTCCATGCTCTGGTTCGCGGCACCCGGCTCGCCCATCCTCTACCCGGCGATCTTGATGATCCTCGCAAGCATCGCGGCCGAGTTCTCGATCGTCTTCAACGATTCGATGATGCCCCGCCTCGTCCCGGAGAAGGACGTCGGCCGTATCTCCAACATCGCCTGGGGGCTCGGCTACCTCGGCGGCATGATCGTGCTGATCGCCGTCGTGGCACTGCTTGCCGGCAGCCCTGAAGACGGCAAGACGGCAGCCGGCATCGATCCGTTGTTTGGTCTCGATCCTGCCAAGGGAGAGGATGCACGCATCACCGGACCGATCTCGGCGCTTTGGTACCTCGTTTTCATCCTGCCGATGTTCCTGTTCACGCCCGACGCAACCAAGGCGACCATGTTTCTTGGCAAGGCGACCGTCACTGGCCTCAGGGAATTGAAAGGCACACTCGGCGAACTCAAGGAAAGAACGGGGATTCTCCGCTTCCTCATCGCACGCATGATCTTCCAGGATGGTGTCAACGGCCTTCTGGCGCTTGGCGGCACCTTCGCCGCCGCAATGTTTGGCTGGCGGACGCTGGAACTCGGCATCTACGGCATCATATTGAACATCGTCGCCATCGGCGGCTGCCTCTATGCCAGCAGGCTCGATACACGCCTCGGCTCCAAGGTGATCGTCACCGCCAGCCTGATCTGCCTGACATTTGCAACGATCGGCATCGTCTCGACAGGCCCAGGCTTCACTCTGTTCGGCCTCGTACCGTTGCCGACGGAGGATTCCGGCAGCCTTTTCGGCACAGCGGCGGAAAAGACCTACATTCTCTACGGCCTGCTGGTCGGCATCGCCTTCGGCCCGGTGCAGGCCTCATCGCGTTCCTACCTCGCCCGCAGCGTCAGCCTGGACGAGGCCGGGCGCTACTTCGGGCTCTATGCGCTTTCCGGCCGTGCCACGTCGTTCCTCGCCCCCGCATCTGTCGCCACGATCACGCTTGCCACCGACTCGGCGCGCATCGGCATGATGGCGCTCATTGCCTTCCTGGTGGTCGGCTTGCTGGTTCTCCTGCGCACGCCCTATCCGGCCGACGACGGACGCAAGAAAGCCGCCGCATCCTGGGGACGCGACGGCTTCTGATTGTCTCTCGCTAGCAGAGAAGTTCCGGGCGAAGCGTGAAGTGCTGGCCCCGGGTTCTGCCTAGTGGCGGAAGTGGCGCATGCCGGTGAAGACCATGGCAACGCCATGCTCGTTCGCAGCGGCAATCACCTCTTCGTCACGCATCGAGCCACCCGGCTGGATGACGGCCGTGGCACCGGCTGCGATCGCCGAAAGCAGACCATCCGCAAACGGCAGGAAGGCTTCGGACGCGACGGCGGAGCCCTTGGTGAGCGGCGTTGCCAGGCCCAGTGCCTTGGCCGCTTCCTCGGCCTTGATCGCGGCGATACGGGCGGAATCGACGCGGCTCATCTGGCCGGCGCCGATGCCGGCGGTCTGGCCATCCTTGGCATAGACGATCGCGTTCGACTTCACGTGCTTGGCCACCTTGAAGGCGAACTTCATGTCCTCGAGTTCCTGGGCCGTCGGCGCGCGCTTGGTCACGACCTTGAGCTCGAGGTCTTCGACCATGCCGTTATCGCGCGTCTGGACCAGCAGGCCGCCGGAAACGGTTTTGGCGGCAAGGCCCGGGATGCGCGGGTCCGGCAGGCCGCCGGTCGCAAGCAGCCGCAGGTTTGGCTTGCGGGCAATGACAGCCTTGGCCGCGTCGCTGACCGAAGGCGCAATGATCACCTCGGTGAAGAGCTTGACAATTTCTTCGGCCGTTTCCGCATCGAGTTCCTGGTTGAGCGCGATGATGCCGCCGAAAGCCGAAGTGGAATCGCAGGCGAGCGCCCGGCGATAGGCCTCGACAAGCGTCGGCGCGGTCGCGGCGCCACAGGGGTTTGCGTGCTTGATGATGGCGCAGGCCGGCGCCTTTTCGGGCAGGAACTCGGCAACGAGCTCGAAAGCGGCATCCGTGTCGTTGATATTGTTATAGGAGAGCTGCTTGCCCTGCAGCAGGGCAGCGGTCGCAACACCCGGGCGGTTCTCGCCAGTCAGGTAGAAGCCCGCCTTTTGGTGCGGGTTTTCGCCGTAGCGCATCTCTTCCTTGAGCACGCCGCCAATCACCCGGTGGCGCGGCATCGGCGTATCGAGCGCCTCAGCGAACCAGTTGGAGATGGCTGCATCGTAAGCCGCGGTTCGGGCATAGGCCTTGGCCGCCATCTTCTGTCGGAAGGCATAGGTCGTCTTGCCGGCAGCAAGCTCTTCCAAAAGAACCGGATAGTCGGCCGGATCGGTGACGATCGTCACGTAGGCATGGTTCTTGGCCGAGGCGCGGATCATTGCCGGGCCGCCGATGTCGATGTTTTCGACCGTCGTCGGGTAGTCGCCGCCCTTGGCCCGGACTTCTTCGAAGGGATAGAGGTTGATGATCGCAAGGTCGATCGCGGTGATGCCGTGCGTCGACATGGCGGCAACATGATCGGCATCGTCACGGATCGCGAGCAAGCCACCATGCACGCCCGGATGCAGCGTCTTCACGCGGCCATCCATGACTTCAGGGAAGCCGGTCAGTTCGGAAACGTCGCTCACCGGCAAGCCGGCCTCCGAGAGCGCCTTGTGCGTGCCGCCGGTCGATACGAGCCGGATGCCCTTTTCGTGCAGAGCGCGCGCGAGATCGACGACGCCCGCTTTGTCGGACACGGAGAGGAGGGCGGTGCGGACCGTAACCTCGTTCGGGGCGGGGATTTTCTTGGAGGCGACAGCCATCACCATGCTCCTTTGGCGGCGCCGGACGCCCGGGAGGAAGCTCCGGCGGTTGGGATGGCTGCCCGTTAGCATAGCTTGTCTGCCGAAGGAACCTCCACAAGACGGCAGCGCTAAAATAAGCACCTCAGTTCGCGCGCGAGAAGGTCCACTGGATCTCCGGCTGGCGAGCGACGGCGAAGGTTACGGTCAATTGCGACGACGCGCGGATGCCCGAGGGATCGGCAAAGAAGATATCCTCTTCCACCGCAAGCTCCCCGTCTTGGCAGGCAAAGAGCCAGATCTCGCCGTCCGGCGCGGTCAGAAAGATCTCGCGCGCATTATTCTGGCGGATGCCCACGGCCGGATGAATGTGGAAGCGCGCCACCGCCGTCGCCGTATTGGCCTCGTCCGGATCACTGCCATCGGCACGTGACAGCCGGTCGCGACCGCGGATCATGCGGCCGCCGTTCAGAACGCCGATATCACGTTCGTGGACCAGGTCGAAGGCGGCAAGATAACCATCATGACTTGCCGTCACCGACTCCAGCCCGCCAGGCTCGTCCTTGCGTTCCACCGTTACCTTGGAAACACCCGTCGTCATGATCGGCCCCAGGAAACGGGACTGCGAGAAACGCGACGAGGACGTGTCGTTGACGGTGACCGTTGAATGCGCTGCTGTCGTGCGCGACATCTGCCGGAAACGGTCGCCGGCAAACTTCGGGGCACCGGAATTGACGACGAAGCGCGTCTTGCCCGAGGACATTTCGAAGGACAGGCAGCCGGCGTGGGCGCTGCGCGAAAGATCGACGGAAAGCGGCCGGCCGGTATCCATGATGACGACCGTGTTCTCGATCGCCAGACGCTCGTAATGCGCATGGGGCAGCGAACGGAACGGTTCGCCCGCCGTCTCGTCATAACGCAGCACCGAGGCCAGTTCATGGGCCAGAACCGAAGTCGCACCATTGAACAGCGCCAGTTCGCCGCCCTGATGGCGGAAAAAGCGCAGAGCCGGATACATGCGGTCGATGCAGGGGATCAGCCGCGACGGCACGTCATGGCCGAGATTGACGTAGGTCTGCCGGAGCGGCAGCAGATCGAGCAGCAATTCGAGCCCTGCGCGGGGGCTACGCGAGCAATGGCTGCCATCCGGCAGGATCTGGCGATCGAGTTCGAGGTCGAGATGGCGCGAGGCTTTGCGAATGGCGCTCGGCGACGCCGGCATGGCGACCGACGCCATGGCAAGCGCGAGCCTCACGCGAAGCCTGGCCTCGCCGTCACGCACCGTCTCGGCGATATGGCGCAAGTAGCGCACCTGCAGCGCCAGGCTCTTCAGGAAACGGCGATAGAAACCATGCTCGGCATTGCGCAAAACAACGGGCGAGTGGGAAAGCCAGGCAATGATGCGCTGGGCGATGATATCCGGATCCCAGGCAATGCCGCCGAGATCGCGGCCGTGCGTGGCGATCCAGTCGTCGACGATCTGGCGCAATCGAACGTAACCAGCGTCCTCGCGGATCGCACGCAGGTGCCTCAGCCAGCCGAAGGAGTGCAGACGCGCCGCGAACTCGCGCGACGGAAGATCGATCTCGAACGGCGACTCGCCTTCCGTATCGACAACGCGGCCGGCAAGCGGGAAACGGCCGGCAAGAATTTCTTCGGCAACAAAGGGATCGACGGCTCTAAGATCGGTCGGCGCGACAATCAGGCGGTTGGGCGTCGACCCGGTAAAACGCAAAGTGGAGACGCGGCCAATCGATAGCCGACGCGACACGCGGCGCCAGCCTTCACGCATATACAGGTAAGAAAGCCTCCGCCTGCCGGAAAACAACATCAAGGCCGCCGGTTTCCTCATTTCTGGCATCACCGCTCAAGACATCTGAACGGGCGATGGTCTCGCGCCAGCCGCCGCATGGTGTCAGAGAGACCGTTAAACTTTTATCAATATTGTCGTCTTTGATAGGCCTCTGGCGCGATAGCGTCAAATGACGCGGCAAAACAGGGCCTTGAGCCCCATTTTGATGGGCCCAACTTCGGTTGGCGGTGCTATTTGCGGCGAATCACCGCCGCGTAGAAGCCGTCGAGCCCACTGGCAAAGGGCGCGTCGAGCGGGAACATCGCCGGCGTGGTGCGCATTTCGCCGAGCGGCGTGATTGCGTCCTCCAGTCCCGGCCAATTCTCAGCAGAAATCGGAATCCGCTCATATTGAGCGCCGGAACCGACCACTCGATCGACGACCTCTTCGCCTTCGAGCGGATCGAGAGAGCAATTGGAAAAGACGACAATACCACCGGGCTTGACGACTGTGAGCGCATGGCGGAGCAGCCGCTCCTGCAAGGCGGCGAGCTTTGCGATATCCTCCGGCCCCTTGGTCCACAGCACGTCGGGGTGACGACGCGTCGTGCCGGTGGAAGAGCAGGGTGCATCGAGCAGGGCCGCATCGAACAGCGTTTCCGGCTGGAAGTCGGCCATGTTGACTTCCTTCGTCTCCGCCTCCAGGCCAAGCCGCTTCAGATTGCCCTTCAGCCGACGCAGACGGCTGCCGGACTGATCGAGCGCCGTCACTTCGGCGCCGGCAAGGATGAGCTGCGCGGTCTTGCCGCCCGGTGCGGCACAGAGATCGACGACCCGCTTGCCGCTGATGTCACCGAACAGCCGCGCCGGTATCGACGCTGCAGCATCCTGAACCCACCAGGCGCCATCATCGAATCCGGCTAAGGAAGGGATGGAGCCGGAGAATGCGCCGAGACGGACCGAACCTGTCGGCAAGACGATGCCACCAAGACGCTCGGCCCAAGCTGCGGGTTCAGACTTGACCGACAAATCGATGGCCGCCGGCGTCAGCTGCGCTTCGGCGATCTGTTGGGCTGGTCCAGCGCCATAGCGGGCGACCAGGCGCTCGAAGAACCAATCGGGCATCGCCGGGACATCACGCATACCTTCGAGAATGGCATCCTTTTCACGTGACAGGCGCCGAAGAACCGCATTCACGAGATTGGCAAAACGACGATTGCGCGGATCCGCCTGCGCCTGCTCGACGGCGAGGTCGACGGCGGAATGATCAGGCACATCGAGATAAAGGATCTGCGCCGCCGCCACGGCAAGCACATGATCAAGCGCGCGCGCGCCCTCCGGTAAAGGCGTCTGCAGCAGCGAATTGATGGCGGCCTGGATGCGCGGGAGATGGCGAAGCCCTGAGTTCAGGATCGCCCGAACCAGAGCGCGGTCGGCCTCATTGAGTTCGCGATAGGCCGGATTACCGTGCTCGCTGTCGAGCATGCCGTCGAGCGACGTCTTGCGGTCGATCACCGCGCCGAGAATTTTTGCGGCGGCCTGCCGTGCTCTTAGCCCCGGTTTTTCCGGGCCGCGAGGAGCGTCCGCGGTTTTTTTCGATTTCGCTGCGGCGCCGTTTCGGTGCGATCGTTTCGGGGGTGAATCGTTCTTGTTATCTGCGGACATCAGGACCAGGGACCTTTGGGTGGTTCGGAACCACCGCGACCCCAACCGGTAGAGGGTACAGAGCGCGATTTGCGCACCGGATTATCAGCCCGAACCGGCGGCGTCGAGACCGAAGACATTTCCTGGGCCATCTGCTGAAGGGCCGCAATCCGGTTTTCGGTGTTCGGGTGGGTCGAGAACAGATTGTCCATACGCTCGCCGGAGAGCGGATTGATGATGAACATATGCGCCGTCGCCGGATTGCGCTCGGCGTCGTCATTGTGAATCTGATGGGCAGCGCCGGCGATTTTCTGCAGGGCGGAGGCCAGTGCCATGGGCTTGCCACAGATTTCGGCACCGCGCCGATCAGCCGAATATTCACGGGTGCGGCTGATCGCCATCTGCACCAGCATCGCCGCCAGCGGCGCCACAATCATGGCGACCAGCGTGCCGATGAAACCGAGCGGGTTGTTGTTTTCACGGTTGCCGCCGAAGAAGAAGGCGAAGTTGCCGAGCATCGAGATCGCACCGGCAAGCGTCGCCGTTAGCGTCATCGTGAGGGTGTCACGGTTCTGTACGTGCGCCAGTTCGTGCGCCATGACGCCCGCCACTTCATCATAGTTGAGCGCATGCAGCAGGCCGGTGGAGGCGGCAACCGCGGCATTTTCCGGGTTGCGACCGGTGGCAAAAGCATTCGGCTGCGGGCTATCGATCACATAGACGCGCGGCATCGGCAGACCAGCATTCCGGGCAAGGTCACGCACGATGCCGTAATATTCCGGCGCACTGCGCTCATCGACTTCCTGGGCGCGATACATACGCAGCACCATCTTGTCGGAGTTCCAGTAGGAGAAGAAGTTCATGCCCGCGGCCATGACGAAGGCGATCATCATGCCGCTGCGTCCGCCGATGACGAAGCCCACCGCCATGAACAGGGCGGTCATGACTGCAAGCAGCATGGCGGTGCGGACAAGGTTCATCTAAGTCTCCGGATCGTCGATGTTTCACGTGAATCAGGGTTCCCGTTGTGGGAACGGCATCCTATATGATGGGTGCAAATGCCCCGTTCTTCAATATTGATGCTCGAATCCGGATACCGTTCAGATGCAGAACGACAATGACAACGCTCCCGATCGTCCGAAACGGCCGCTGCCGCCCGCGGCCCTACGCGCGCTGAAGGAAGCCGAAGAGCGGCGTCAGCAGGAAATCAAGAAGGAGCTGCCAACGGAAATCGGCGGGCGCGGCGGTGAAGATCCTGCCCGCTACGGCGACTGGGAGATCAAGGGTCGGGCGATCGATTTCTGAGTCAGGGGCTGCCGTCTGCCAGCCCTTTAGCCACGATCTGAATCCGGCTCACTAAGTCGAAGCGAGCGCAAAGAGATGCGCATCGAGACATCTTAGATCACAGCGAAGTCTATTTCAGTCAAAACGGCCGCTACACACCCAGTGGGCGCGCAGCGGCCGCAAGGATCAGGCCTTGTTCTGACGGTTGGCGATCAGATCGTCGACGACGGCCGGATCGGCGAGCGTCGAGGTATCGCCAAGTGCACCGAAATCGTCTTCGGCGATCTTGCGCAGGATGCGGCGCATGATCTTGCCAGAGCGTGTCTTCGGCAGGCCGGGCGCAAACTGGATCTTGTCGGGCGTGGCGATCGGTCCGATTTCCGAACGGACGTGTTTCACCAAAGCAGCGCGGAGATCGTCATTGCCGATTTCGCCGGCCATCAGCGAAACATAGCAGTAGATGCCCTGGCCCTTGATCGGATGCGGATAGCCGACAACTGCCGCTTCCGAGACGAGGTGATGCGATACCAGCGCCGATTCGACTTCTGCCGTTCCGAGACGGTGGCCGGAAACATTGAGAACGTCGTCGACGCGACCGGTGATCCAGTAATAGCCGTCCTCATCGCGACGGCAGCCGTCACCGGTGAAATACTTGCCCTTGTAGGTGGCGAAGTAGGTCTGGCCGAAGCGCGCGTGATCGCCGTAGATCGTGCGCATCTGGCCGGGCCAGCTGTCGGTGATGCAGAGGTTGCCGTCAGCAGCGCCCTCAAGCACGTTTCCTTCATTGTCGACCAGCTGCGGCTGCACGCCGAAGAACGGCCGGGTGGCGGAACCGGGCTTGAGATCGGTCGCGCCCGGCAGCGGCGTGATCAGAATGCCACCGGTCTCCGTCTGCCACCAGGTATCGACGATCGGCGACTTCTGCTCGCCGACGACGTTGTAGTACCATTCCCAGGCTTCCGGGTTGATCGGCTCACCAACCGAGCCGAGCAGGCGGAGCGACGAGCGCGACGAGCGCTTGACGAAGTCGTCACCGGCACCCATCAACGAGCGGATCGCCGTCGGCGCCGTGTAGAAGACGTTGACCTTGTGCTTTTCGACCACTTCCCAGAAGCGCCCAGCATCCGGGAAATTCGGGACGCCTTCGAACATAACGGTCGTCGCCGCATTCGCCAGCGGGCCGTACACGATATAGGAGTGGCCGGTGACCCAGCCGACGTCGGCCGTGCACCAGTAGACTTCGCCGTCGCGGTAATCGAAGACATATTCATGCGTCATCGACGCGTAGACGAGGTAACCGCCGGTCGTGTGCAGCACGCCCTTTGGCTTGCCGGTCGAGCCCGAGGTATAGAGGATGAACAGCGGATCTTCCGCCTTCATCTTCGCCGGATCGCAATGCGGCTTCACGGTGGCGATTTCCTGGTGATACCAGAGGTCGCGGCCCGGCGCCCAGGCGGTCTTGCCGCCGGTGCGGCGGACCACCAGCACCTTGTTGACGATGACATGCTGCTTGGCCGCGATATCGATCGCCGTGTCGGTGTTTTCCTTGAGCGGTACCGGCTTGCCGCCGCGCACGCCCTCATCGCAGGTGATGACGAAGGTAGATTCGCAGTCGACGATACGTCCGGCAAGCGCGTCCGGCGAGAAGCCGCCAAAAACGACCGAATGGATCGCACCGATGCGGGCGCAGGCGAGCATCGCATAGGCCGCTTCCGGGATCATCGGCATGTAGATGGTGACGCGGTCGCCCTTCTTGACGCCATGCTTCTTCAGCACGTTGGCGAGGCGACAAACCTGCTCGTAGAGCTGGTTGTAGGTGATCTTCTTATCGATATAGGGGTTGTCACCTTCCCAGATGATCGCCGTCTTCTCGCCATGCGTCTTCAGGTGGCGGTCGATACAGTTGTAAGAGACGTTGGTGAGGCCATCTTCATACCACTTGATCGAAACCTTGCCCTTGAAGGAAGTGTTCTTGACCTTGGTGTAGGGCTTGAACCAATCGATCCGTTTGCCGTGTTTGCTCCAGAACTTTGCCGGGTCCGAAACACTCTCCTCATACCACTTCAGGTAAGTGGCATTGTCGAGCAACGTCCGGCTCTTCGCAGACTTCAACACCGGATAGATTTTGGCGGACATATTTTCCTCCCTACGCATTCCTAGTGCGGCTCGCCACTCCCAGGGCCAGCCCGTTTCGCGGACATACATAGCAGGTCAAATGCCCGCCGCAATTAGACAAAAGGACATTTGGAACTGAAGAATTGCAATTTTGAGACAAGGACGGTATAGAGGCCCACATTTCCCGGAAATCAGTGGTAGACTCCACGGCCCGCGACACCGACGCGGCGGACAAAAGGACTATATCCATGGCTCAGCAACTGCTTATGCCCAAGGCAACAGCCGTCTGGCTCGTTGACAATACCGCGCTGTCCTTCGACCAGATCGCGCAGTTTTGCAAGCTGCACCCGCTTGAAGTAAAGGCGATCGCCGACGGTGAATCCGCGCAGGGCATCAAGGGCCTCGACCCGATCGCCACGGGCCAGCTTTCGCGTGACGAAATCGCTCGCGCCGAAGGAAACCCCAACCACAAGCTGAAGCTTTCCGAGCCGAAGGTCCGCGTTCCCGACAGCAAGCGCAAGGGTCCGCGCTACACGCCGGTCTCCAAGCGCCAAGATCGCCCCAACGCTATTCTCTGGCTCGTGCGCAACCATCCCGAGTTGAAGGACGCGCAGATTTCGCGCCTCGTCGGCACCACCAAGTCGACGATCGAGCAGATCCGCGAGCGTACCCACTGGAACTCGGCCAACCTGACGCCGATGGATCCGGTGACCCTCGGCCTCTGCTCGCAGATCGATCTCGACCTCGAAGTCGAACGCGCCTCCAAGGGCCGTCCGCTGCCGACGGCTGCCGAACTCGGCCAGACGCTGGAATCGGCTCAGGAGACCGAAAAGCTGGGCTTCAGCTACGAGCGCGAGGAAGAGAAGGAGATCGACGCCGATGCCGTCTTCGCCAAGCTCAAGTCGCTGAAGTCGGACCGCAAGGACGAGGACGAAGACGATCACTATTGATCGCCGTCCAGCTCGATGAAAAAAGCCCGGATCGATCCGGGCTTTTTTTGTTAGCCAGTGTTCAGGAACGTCTTCAGTAAGCCGAGCCGGATGGATCGTTGAGGTTGTGGCGCTCGGTACCTTTAAGCGGCGGATTGAAGATGCTGACGAGGATCAGATCCTCGTCCTTGCCGCCGCGCAGATAGTGTTTGTCGTGCTGGTCCAGCACGTAGATGTCGCCCTTGTTGATCGGGAAGATCTTGCCCTGCATGTCCTCGACCTCACCGTGGCCGGCAATGCAGTAGCACGCCTCCAGATGATTGCGGTACTCGAGCAACGATACCGTGCCGGCGCGCACCACGGTGTGGCAGACGGTGAAGCCCATACCATCCTTCTCGGTAAGCAGCCGATGACTGGTGCCGCTGCCCCATTCGACGAAATGATCGGTTGCTTCGATCTGCTGCAGGCTGCGCACGAACATGGGTCTCTCCATCTGTAAGGATTTCTAATGTTTTAGGACGGGATTCTTCCGCCCCTTCCACGATGAGCTCAGTATCGGTTGACATAGGAAGCCAATCAAACGACGATTCCTCACGGAATTGATGAGGAAAATTTACAGATGATGCTGCCACCGCTCGGCATGCTGCGCGCCTTCGAAGCCGCGGCGCGTTTGGCAAGTTTCTCCCGCGCCGGCGACGAGTTGCACGTGACGCATGCGGCCGTCAGCCACCAGATCCGCTTGCTGGAAGAGTGGTTTGGCCGACCGCTCTTCGTGCGGGAGAAGCGTGGTGTGCGGCTGGCAGCGGAGGCTGAGGGACTGGCAACGGCGCTGACATCGGCGTTCGAGCGCATCGGCGCGGAAACGGAGTTGCTGCGATTGAATGCCAAGGCACAAGTGAGTGTCGCCTGTATTCCCTCGATCGCCACCCGCTGGCTGATACCGGCACTCGGAGAGTTTCTCCGCAATTACCCGGAAGTCGACGTCAAGGTCGTCTACGCCATGGCCGAACAGCAATTGCGCGAAACCGGTTGCGATATCCTCATCACCCTCGGCGCCGATACGAGCGAAGGGACGCGGTCAGACCGGCTGTTTTCACGCATCAATCGGCCGGTCGCGAGCCCTCGCTACATCGAACGGAAAGGTGCGTTGAAGACAGCGCAGGCGATCGCTTCCACCGATCTGCTGCACGACGAGACAACCTCGCGCTGGCGCGATTGGTTCGCCAGGGCAGGGGTGGTGGCGGGACAAAGCCTGCGAGGCCCCATCTTCCAGGACTTCAACCTACTCGCCACGGCGGTCATTGCCGGCCATGGCGTGGCGCTTTGCCCGGTCGAGGTCTTCCGGCGCGAAATAGAGAGTGGCGACCTCGTGATCCTGTCCGATATCGCCACCCTCGAAGACGAAAGCTACTTTCTCATCACCAAGACCGCGCGCTCAAAGGCAGTGTCAGTCTTCAGCGACTGGTTCGCGACCGTCGTCAGTCTTGATGCGAGCGCCGTGGCGCTCACATCATAAGCCGGCTCAGGAAGTCGCTAGATGCCGATTCCCCGGCCATGCAGCGCCAACGTGATCTCGTCCAGGATAACCGGATCGTCGATCGTCGCCGGCATTTTCCAGGGTTGGCGATCGGCAATCTTCTGGATCGTCGCCCGCAGGATCTTGCCCGACCGCGTCTTCGGCAGTCGCTTGACGCAAATCGCCATGCGGAAGGCCGCCACCGGCCCGATGCGCTCGCGCACGAGGCTGATCACTTCGCGTTCGATCTCCGACGTTTCACGGGAAACATTGGAATTGATGACGAGGAAGCCGGCGGGCACCTGACCCTTCAAGTCGTCGGCGATGCCGATGACCGCGCATTCGGCAACATCAGGATGGCTGGCGCAGACCTCCTCCATCGCCCCGGTCGAGAGCCGGTGACCGGCGACGTTGATGATGTCGTCGGTGCGCGCCATGATGAAGATATAGCCATCCTCGTCGAGATAGCCGGCATCGGCGGTCTTGTAATAGCCGGGAAACTCTTCGAGATAGGCCGCGCGGAACCGATGGTCTGCGTTCCAAAGCGTCGGCAGGCAGCCGGGCGGCAGCGGCAGTTTTACGACGACATTGCCAAGCGTGCCCGGGCCGACCGGATGTCCGGCATCGTCGAGAATCTGGACATCATACCCGGGCAGTGGGACCGCCGGAGAACCGTACTTGACCGGCAACAGACCGAGACCCATGGGATTGCCGGCCACCGGCCACCCGGTCTCCGTCTGCCACCAGTGATCGATCACCGGGACGCCAAGCGCCTTCTCCGCCCAGCGGATCGTATCCGGATCCGCCCGCTCGCCGGCAAGGAACAGCGCGCGGAAGCGCGACAGGTCATAGCGGCCGACATAGGACGCGTCGGGGTCGTCCTTGCGGATCGCGCGCAAGGCCGTCGGCGCCGTGAACATCACCACGACCCCGTGCTCGGCAATGATCCGCCAATAGGTTCCGGGATCGGGCGTGCCGACCGGCTTGCCCTCGAAGAGGATCGAGGTGCTGCCGTTGAGGAGCGGTCCATAGACGATGTAGGAATGGCCGACGACCCAGCCGATATCCGAGGCCGCCCAGAACACTTCGCCCGGCTGAACGCCGAAGAAATTTTCCATCGACCATTTGAGCGCGACCATGTGGCCGCCATTGTCGCGCACCACGCCCTTGGGCTGGCCGGTGGTGCCCGACGTATAGAGCACGTAAAGCGGATCGGTTGAGGCAACGGGCGTGCATCCGACCTCTTCACCCTCCTGCTTCGCCGCCGCCAGCGCCACAGCGAAATCGATGTCGCGTCCCTCCATCATGTCCGCTTCCGCCATTTCCCGTTGGAAGACGAGGCAATGCGCCGGCTTGTGGGTCGCGATCTCCAGCGCTGCATCGAGCAGCGGCTTATAGGCGACGGTTCGGCCGGGTTCGATGCCGCAGCTCGCGGACACCACGAGCTTCGCCTGGCAATCATCGATGCGCACCGCCAGTTCGTTGGCGGCAAAACCGCCGAAGACCACGGAATGCACGGCGCCGATGCGGGCGGCGGCCAGCATGGCAACCGCTGCCTGCGGGATCATCGGCATGTAGATGATGATGCGATCACCCTTGCCAACACCGAGCTTTCGATAGACGGCGGCCAATGCCGCCACGTCGGCGAGCAATGCCGCATAGGAGATGCGCTCGACCCGCCCAGTGACCGGACTGTCATAGATGAAAGCGATCTGCTCGCCGCGCCCGGCCTCGACATGGCGATCGAGACAATTGTAGCAGGTGTTCGTCGAGCCACCGGCATACCAGTGCCCGTAGGTACCGCCCGCGGCATCGAAAGCGCGTTGCGGACGGTCGAACCAGTCGATGGCGTCGGCAGCACCGGACCAGAAGCCTTGCGGATCCGCCTTCCAGGCGGCGTACACTTCGGAATAGCGACTCGCCATTTCCGTTCCTCCCTATGCATTTGCCGGACATGTCCGGCCTCCTCGTGCACAAGGATAGGCTAATGGGTGGGCAGGGGAACCCCGACGAAAGCGTAATGCGGCGAATTGGCGTTATCGCGCGCCGAAAATGGCCGAACCGACGCGGACGCTGGTGGCGCCGAACTGCACGGCCGTCTCGAAATCGCCGGACATGCCCATCGACAGCTTCTCGAGCTTGCAGGCTGCGGCCAGCTTGGCGAGCAGGGCGAAATGCGGGCCGGGATTTTCCTCGACCGGCGGAATGCACATCAGCCCCTCGATCTGCAGACCCAGCTCCTGGCGGCAGAAATCGACAAAAGCGACCGTTTCCTCCGGTGGGATGCCGGCCTTCTGCGGCTCCAGCCCGGTGTTGACCTGAACGTAGAGCCTGAGGTTCCGGCCCTGCTTCTGCATCTCTGCGGCGAGCGCGCGGGCAATCTTCTCACGATCGACGGTCTCGATGACGTCGAACAGAGCAACCGCCTCGGGCGCCTTATTCGATTGCAACGGGCCGATCAGGTGGAGTTCGAGACCGGATGTCTCCGCCTTCAGTTCCGGCCACTTGCCTTGCGCTTCCTGCACGCGGTTTTCGCCGAAGACCCGCTGGCCTGCGGAAATCACCGGCCGGATTGCGTCGGCGTCGAAGGTTTTGGACACGGCGACCAGCGTGGCGGCACCCTTGGAGCGATGAGCAGACTTCTCTGCCGCCTGAATCCGGCTCACGACATCCTGCAATCGCTCTTGGACTTCCATGGACCTTTTCTCCGAAACGGATTTCTCAAACCACTCACCGAGCGGATTAGGCAAAGTTGATCGTCTTGCCAAGACCGCCACCCTCATGACGGGCGCAAATCCGCCAAAGTGTCGCGGCAAACCCTTCAAAAACTTGACCGTCAGGCGGTTTCGTGGTGAAGGTCACCCCAACTATCATGAGGCGCCCCTATGCGCCGCAGAACTTCCGGAACATCGAAAAGACATGTCTAGCGAACGATACAATCCGCGTGATGCCGAGCCCCGTTGGCAGCAGGAATGGGAAAAGAACGAGGTCTTCCAGACCGAGAACGACGATCCGCGCGAAAAGTACTACGTGCTCGAAATGTTCCCCTATCCCTCGGGCCGCATCCATATGGGCCACGTGCGCAACTACACCATGGGTGACGTGGTGGCGCGCTACAAGCGCGCCCGCGGCTTCAACGTACTGCACCCGATGGGCTGGGACGCGTTCGGCATGCCGGCCGAAAACGCTGCCATGGAACGCGGCGTTCACCCGGCGAGCTGGACCTACCAAAACATCGCCTCGATGAAAGCGCAGCTCAAGGTCATGGGCCTGTCGCTCGACTGGAACCGCGAATTCGCGACCTGCGACCCCGCCTACTACCAGCGCCAGCAGCACCTGTTCCTGGACTTCCTGGAGAAGGGCCTCGTCTACCGCAAGCAGTCCAAGGTCAACTGGGACCCGGTCGACAACACCGTGCTCGCCAACGAGCAGGTGATCGACGGGCGCGGCTGGCGCTCGGGCGCGCTGGTCGAACAGCGCGAACTGACGCAGTGGTTCTTCCGCATCACCGACTTCAGCCAGGAACTGCTCGACGCGCTGGACACGCTGGATCAGTGGCCCGAGAAGGTGCGCCTGATGCAGAAGAACTGGATCGGCCGTTCGGAAGGTCTGTCGCTGCGTTGGGAGCTGGTCGAAGGCACCGCCGGTGACGCAACCGAGCTCACCGTCTACACGACCCGTCCGGACACGCTCTTCGGCGCTTCCTTCCTGGCGATCGCTGCCGACCATCCGCTGGCTAGGCAGGCGGCGGCGACCAATCCAGAAGTCGATGCCTTCTGCGAGGAGTGCCGCCGCGCCGGCACCTCGCTCGCCGCGCTGGAAACGGCAGAAAAGAAGGGCATCGATACCGGACTTCGCGCCAAGCACCCGCTCGATCCGAGCTGGGAACTGCCGGTTTATGTCGCCAATTTCGTGCTGATGGACTACGGCACGGGCGCCATCTTCGGCTGCCCCTCCGGTGACCAGCGCGACCTCGACTTCGCCCGCAAATACGACCTGCCGTTCGTCCCGGTCGTCATGCCGAAGGACGGCGATGCCGCAACCTTCGCCATCGGCGACGAGGCCTATATCGGCGACGGCGTGATGATCAACTCGCGCTTCCTCGACGGCCTGTCGACGGAAGAAGCCTTCGAGACGGTCGCCTCGAAGCTCGAGCAGGAAACGCTCGACGGCACGCCGCGCGCCGAGCGCAAGGTGAACTTCCGCCTGCGCGACTGGGGCATTTCGCGTCAACGCTATTGGGGCTGCCCGATTCCGGTCATCCATTGCGATGACTGCGGCGTCGTGCCGGTTCCGAAGGCCGACCTGCCGGTCATTCTGCCGCCGGACGTCACCTTCGACAAGCCGGGCAATCCGCTCGACCGTCACCCGACCTGGCGCCACGTTGCCTGCCCGCACTGCGGCAAGGATGCCCGCCGCGAGACGGACACGATGGACACCTTCGTCGATTCGTCCTGGTATTTCACGCGCTTCACCGCACCGTGGGAAGACAATCCGACGGATCCCAAGGTCGCCAACCACTGGCTGCCGGTGGATCAATATATCGGCGGCATCGAGCACGCGATCCTGCACCTGCTCTACTCACGCTTCTTCACCCGCGCGATGAAGGCGACCGGCCATGTCGCGCTCGACGAGCCGTTCAAGGGTCTCTTCACCCAGGGCATGGTCGTGCACGAAACCTATAGCCGCGGCGAGGGTGCCCAGCGCGAATGGGTGACGCCAGCCGAAATCCGCATTGAGGAAATCGACGGACGCCGCCGCGCCGTGCTGCTCGAGACCGGCGAGGAAATCGCCATCGGCTCGATCGAGAAGATGTCGAAGTCGAAGAAGAACGTCGTGGATCCCGATGACATCATCGCTTCCTATGGCGCCGACACCGCCCGCTTCTTCGTTCTCTCCGATTCGCCGCCGGATCGTGACGTCATCTGGTCCGAAGCCGGTGTCGAAGGATCACATCGCTTCGTCCAGCGCGTATGGCGCTTGATCAGCGAGGCGGCCGAAAAGCTGCGCGGGATAGAAGCCGCACCGGCGCTTGAAGGCGAGGCCCTTGCCGTTTCTCAGGCCGCGCACAAGACGCTGCGCGCGGTCGAGGCGGATTATGACAAGCTCGCCTTCAACAAGGCCGTGGCACGCATCTATGAGCTCGTGAACACGCTTGCCGCACCGCTGACACAGGTTGCCGCCAGCAAGGCGGGCGCAGCGCTCGCGAGCGCTGTAAAGGACGCCACGGCGATCCTGGTCAGCCTGATTGCACCGATGACGCCGCACCTCGCCGAGGAATGCTGGCGCGAAATCGGCGGCGAGGGGCTGATCGCGGAGCGCGGCTGGCCGACGTTCAATCCTGCACTGGTCGTCGAGAACGAAATCACCCTTCCGGTGCAGATCAACGGCAAGAAGCGCGCCGATTTGACAATCGCCCGCGATGCGGATCAGAGTGCGATCGAAAGCGCCGTCCTGGCGCTCGATGCCGTCAAGTCTGCGCTCAACGGCAGCAGCCCCAAGAAAATCATCGTCGTGCCCCAGAGGATCGTCAATGTCGTTGTCTGATAGAGCTGGCTCCCGTATCCGGTCGTTTCCGGTGCTGGCAGGTGTTCTTTTGCTGACCGCGCTCGCCGGCTGCCAGGTCAGGCCGCTCTACTCCGATCCTGTCGGTACGTCGACGGCGCTGGCGGCGATCGAGATCTCCGATGCCGACGAGCGCGTCGAACAGGAAGTCCGCAACGCGCTGATCTTCCTTGTGGCGGGCGGGCAGGGCGAACCGGTAAACCCGCAATATCACCTGTCGCTGGACGTCACGAGCCGCGCCATGGGCGTGCTCTATGATCAGAACAAGGACCGCGTGGATCGGGCAAGCGCCGGACGCATCGTCGTCAAGGCGGACTACAACCTGACGAAGATCGGAACGGGCGAGACGATCAAGTCCGGCAACCGCACGGCGGTCGCGCTTGTCGACTTCTCCGTCCAGGAATTTGCCAAGGTGCGCGCCGTGCGCGATGGCGAAAACCGCGCCGCAAAGGAATTGGCCGAGCTGATCCGGGCTGATGTTGCCGCGGCCCTCAGTCGCTAGTCCGGTGTCGGGATGAGCGAAGTCAAGTCGCACGAATTCGACTCCTTCCTCCAGAAGTCCGCCGGGGTCTACCGGCTGTTCATTCTCTACGGGCCCGATCGCGGGCTCGTATCCGAACGTGCGTCCGCACTCGCCGCGCGCTGCGGCGTGCCGCTGGATGATCCCTTTTCCGTGCTGAAGCTCGATGTCAGCGAACTGGCGCAATCGCCCGGCCGGCTGCTCGATGAGGTCAATTCCATTGGCCTGTTTGGTGGTGAAAAGCTCATCTGGGTGCGGGGAGCGGCCAACGAGAAGTCGCTCGTCGACGCGATGCAGCTTCTCTCGGCCGAGCCGCCCTCGGGCAGCTACGTGATCGTCGAGGCCGGTGACCTGAAGAAGGGTGCCGCCCTTCGCAAGATCGGCGAGACGGCCCGCTCTGTTGCCTGTATCGCCTGCTACAGTGATGACGTTCGCGGCCTGCAGGCCTTGATTGACAAGGAACTTGGCGACGAGAAGCTGGGAATCACGCCGGCCGCCCGTGCGCGCCTGGTGGAAGCTCTCGGCGGCGACCGTCTGGCGTCACGCAACGAGCTGCGCAAGCTCGCCCTTTATTGCCGTGGGAAGACGGTCGTGGACGAGGAGGACGTGCTCGACATCGTCGGCGATGCCAGCGCCATTTCCGTCGACGACGCGGTCGATGCCGTGCTCAAGGGCGATCTCGATGGCCTGCTGCACGCGATGCAAAAGATCACGACCTCGAAAACCCCGGCGTTTCTGGTACTACAGGCCTGTCTGCGACAGTTCCAGCAGCTCGACGTGATGCGCGCCGAGATGGACGCCAGTCGTCAACAGGCAGGGCAGGTGATTGCGACGCTCGGGCGGGGTCTGCATTTCCGACGCAAACCGATTGTCGAGGCCGCGTTGAAGCAATGGACAGCGCCGGCGATACGCCGTGAACTCAATCGCCTGCAGACGACAATCTTTCAAAGCCGCAGCCGCGCCAGCCTCGAGGAAAGCCTTGTCTTGCAGAACCTCATGGCGATCGCGGTGCAATCCGCACGGCGTTGATGCGTTTGGCCCAGGGGGAATTCAGCCGGCTGAAGCCGCTGCTTCCTTCATTTCTTAGCTGGAATGGCCTCTTTACGCGGATGGATCCGCGCCCTTGCAGGCAATGACCGGGTCCATTCGCGCAGAAAAACTAGAGAAATCAATAAATTAAGGCGCGCCCTTGTTTGCGGGGCGCGCCTCTCGATTGTTCTCACAATGGCGTTTGCAAGCGCTCAGCGGCGCTCGAGCAGCCGGCAGATTTCCTCGAGCTGATCGAGTGTCTTGTAGGCGATGCGGAGATGGCCGCCGGAAGCCTTGTGATTGACGGTGACCTCGAGGCCAAGGCTGTCCGACAGGGTGCGTTCCAGCGCCAGCGTGTCCGCATCCTTTTCGTCGCGGCGTGTCGTCTTGCCGAAATTCGGGTCGTTCTGGGCGCGGATATCGTTCTGGGCAATGCGCTCGGCATCACGCACCGAAAGCCCCTTGGAGACGATCGTGCGAGCCAGCGCCGCCGGATCCGACGTGGGAATCAGCGCTCGCGCATGACCGGCAGACAGCACGCCTTCCGACAGCATGTCGCGCACCGGTTCCGGCAATTTCAGCAGTCTCAGGCTGTTTGCGACGTGGCTGCGGCTCTTGCCGATGATTTCGCCGAGGTCGTTCTGCGTATATCCGTGTTCGGCAATCAACTGCTCGTAGCCGAGCGCCTCGTCGAGCGGGTTGAGATCCGAGCGCTGAACGTTTTCGACGATCGCGATCTCGAGCGCCGTGCGGTCGTCGACGTCACGGATAATGACCGGAATCTCGGTGAATCCGGCTAACTGTGCGGCCCGCCAACGACGTTCGCCGGCGATGATCTCGTAGCGGTCAGCGCCGATCGTGCGAGCGACAACGGGCTGAACGATGCCATGCTGACGAATCGAATTGGCGAGATCCTGAAGCTCGGCTTCGTCGAACTGCCGGCGCGGGTTGCGCGGGTTGCGCGACACGAACTCAATCGGCACGCGCCGGTCCGGATTGAACGGGGCAGGGGCGGAAGCGCCTGCCTGCAGCGGTTGATCCATCTCGCCGATCAACGCGGCCAGTCCGCGACCAAGCCGTCTCTTCGAGCTATCGTCGTTCATATCGTCACCCGAGTTAAATTACGCTACCGAAATGATTACGCCGCCTTGCGCTGGCGTTCACGTTGAATCACTTCCGATGCCAACTGCAGATAGGCCTGGCTTCCCGCACATTTCAGATCATAGAGGATCGCAGGCTTGCCGTAGGACGGTGCCTCGGAAACGCGAACATTGCGCGGAATGAGCGTGTGATAGACCTTATCGCCAAGATGCGTTCGGACGTCGCTGACGACCTGCTGAGCGAGGTTGTTGCGCGAGTCGAACATCGTCAGCACGATACCCTGTATATCCAGCGACGGATTCACCGATCGGCGAACCTGGTCTACGGTTTCCAGCAGCTGGCTGAGACCTTCCAGCGCGAAGAACTCGCACTGCAGCGGCACCAGCACCGAATGCGCTGCCGCCATGGCATTCATCGTCAGGAGATTGAACGACGGCGGGCAATCGACGAGCACATAGGAGTACTCCATCGCCGCCGGGCTCACCAAAGCTTTGCGCAGGCGGAAGACCCGGTCCGGTTCCTGAGAAATCTCCATCTCGACGCCGAGCAGATCCATGGTCGAAGGCACGATCGAAAGGTTCGGCACAGCGGTTTGCTGCGCAATCTCGCCGATCCCGTGCGAACCCATCATCAGCTCGTAGGATGAGAGGTTCCGATCGCGCCGCTGAATACCCAGACCGGTGCTGGCATTGCCTTGCGGATCGAGATCGACGATGAGGACTCGCTCGCCGATTGCCGCGAGAGCGGTCGCCAGATTGATGGCGGTCGTCGTTTTACCGACTCCACCTTTCTGATTTGCGATTGTGATGATCCGATTTCTTGCGCCAAACATGTTTCCGCTCGCCGATCACTGAACCTTGCGTGATAGATTTGCGATCTCGAGCACAACGGAGTCCGGCTCGACGACGCTTGGATGTTTTACCAGATCGAATTGATAGCGGCCAATGGCTTTGTCGATTTCGCGCTGGTAATCCCGCCCTTTGTGGAAATAGGCGATCGTTTTGCGCTCATCTGCCAGCAACCACGGCGCCGAGTAGTCGAGCAAGAGCGTCAAATCGGCCAAGGCACGCGCCGAAACCGCGTCTGCGTGGGGAATCACCTCGCCGGCTTCTTCGATTCGAATCGGATGAACGGATCCGCGCGCGCCTGTTTCGGCCAAAGCAACGCGCAAGAATGCGGCTTTCTTGTTGTTGCTTTCAACGAGATGCACCCAGCCGTCAGCAAACTCCGAGAGATAGATCGCCGTAATGATGCCCGGGAAGCCGCCGCCGCTTCCCAGATCGACCCAGGTCTTTGGCTCAGGCGACAACTGTACAAGCTGCAAGCTATCGACGATATGGCGGCGCCATAGATCCTCAATGGTGGAAGGCGCTACCAGATTGATCGACTTCGCCCACTTCTGAAAAAGCCGAGCAAAATGCTCCAGGCGTTCATTCGTTTCACGTGAAACACGCAGTCCGTTCAACACATCGATTGGACTCGTTTTCATTGTGCACTTGCCTTTTCTTCGCGTTCTACGCTTCCGTTTTGACGCTTCAACCAGGCAAGGATCAGCGATGCGGCGGCGGGCGTCATGCCATCCACCTTCATCACCTGCGACAGATTGCGCGGTGCCTGCTGCTTCAGCTTCTGCTTCAACTCATTGGACAATCCCGACAGCCTTTCAAAGTCAAAACCGTCAGGAATCACCAGATTTTCCTCGCGGCGTATGCCGGCAATATCCGCCGCCTGTCTGTCCATATAGACCGCATAGGCAGCGTCAATCTCCAGTGCCTCGATGACCCGTGGACCAATCGACGACAGCTCCGGCCAGATCGGCGCCAAGGCGGAGATCGATTGATCCGGATAGGAGAGGATCTCAAAGGCGGTCCGCCGCTGGCCATCCTGGTTCAGTTTCAGACCATGGCGATTGCCTTCGGCCGGCGTCACCGAGAGGCTCTTCAACAATTGACGGCCATCGTCGAACTGCGCGCGCCAGTCGATAAAGCGGTCACGGCGCACATCTGAAATACAGCCGAGCTCCATCGCCAATGGCGTCAGTCGCGCATCGGCATTGTCAGCGCGGAGCGACAAACGATACTCCG
Organism: Ensifer sp. CCNWLY38; assembly: GCF_037120565.1. Lineage (NCBI taxonomy): Bacteria > Pseudomonadati > Pseudomonadota > Alphaproteobacteria > Hyphomicrobiales > Rhizobiaceae > Ensifer > Ensifer sp. CCNWLY38. Next base: position 84,547 of record NZ_JBBBBO010000005.1, on the reverse strand, counting down.
CTCGAGAGGTGAACATCCGGTAAGGCTCGGTGATGCCGCGCGACGTCAGGTCGTCGATCATGACGCCGATATAGGAATTGGTGCGGCTGAAGGTCACCTCCGGCCGGCCGGCCGCCAGCAACGCCGCATTCAAACCCGCGACCAGCCCTTGCGCGCCGGCTTCCTCGTAACCCGTCGTCCCGTTGATCTGGCCCGCCAGGAACAGACCGGGCATCTTGCGCACCGCCAGCGTCGCGTTCAATTCGCGCGGATCCACATGGTCATACTCGATGGCATAGCCGGGCTGCAGGATCGTCACATTCTCCAATCCCGGAATCGTTCGAATGAACGCCTCCTGGATATCGGCCGGCAATGAGGTCGAGATCCCATTCGGATAGATGGTGTCATCGTCGAGGCCCTCCGGCTCCAGGAAGATCTGATGACCGTCGCGCTCGCCAAAGCGCACGATCTTGTCTTCGATCGACGGACAATAGCGCGGACCGACTCCTTCGATCTGACCCGAATACATCGCTGACTTGCCGATATTGTCGGCGATGATCTTGTGTGTGGCCTCGGTCGTGCGGGTCACACCACAATCGATCTGACGGTTCAGAATGCGATCGGTCATGAAGGAGAACGGTACGGGATCCTCGTCGGGGCCCTGTCGGCCGACGCTGTCCCAATCGATCGTGCGCCCATCCAGGCGTGCCGGCGTGCCGGTCTTCAAACGACCGAGCTTCAGACCGTAACGCAGAAGTGTCGCCGAAAGCCCAACAGAGGGTTCTTCACCAACGCGGCCAGCCGGAATCTTCTGATCACCAATATGGATCAGCCCCTTCAGAAAGGTGCCGGTCGTCAAAACCACGGACGTCGATGCAAAGGTCCGGCCGTCCTTCATGACGACACCGCTGACCTTGCCATCCGCTTCGATCAAATCGAAGGCATCGCCCTCGACCACCGTCAGGTTGGCAATGCCTCTGATTTCGCGCTGCATGGCTTCGCGATAGAGGCGCCGATCAGCCTGGGTGCGCGGACCGCGGACAGCCGGGCCCTTGCGACGGTTGAGCAGGCGGAACTGAATTCCGCCGGCATCCGCGACGCGACCCATCAGACCGTCCATCGCGTCGATCTCGCGCACGAGATGGCCCTTGCCCAATCCACCAATGGCGGGATTGCAGGACATCACGCCAATGGTCGACGCCTTATGCGTGATCAGTGCTGTGTTGGCGCCGAGACGCGCGGACGCGGCTGCCGCCTCGCAGCCGGCATGGCCGCCGCCAATGACGATAACGTCAAACTGGATCATTGTTCATATCTCCAGGCCAGCACACCTTTGCGCCGGCACGAATCGTTTCACGTGAAACACAACGAAGGACTCGCAAACGTTGTGTCGTTGTTTCCACAGACTATTTTCCGATACAGAATTCGGAAAATATCACATCCAAAAGGTTCTCGACATCCACCCGCCCGGTAATCCGTCCAATCGCATCTCCGGCGAGGCGAAGCTGCTCTGCTCGGATGTCCAGGCCGTTATGCTGCCCCGCCAAACTCTCCTCGATTGCCCGAAGAGCCTGCCGCAGACTATCGACGTGACGGCTACGTGAAGGCAAGGCAAGGGACGTTCGGCCGCTGAGGTCGGGGAGATGCGCGGCGATCGCATCCAACAGGCGATCCATGCCTTCACCCGTCCGAGTCGAGATCAAAACATCGGCTTCATCAGGAGACCACCGCCAATCGTCTCGATCTATCTTCGTTGCTACACGCAAGACGGCGGTGCCGTCCGATGTGATATCGGACAGAGAATCAAAGCCGCTCGCCGTCTCCGAGAGGAGGAGGATCAAATCTGCTCGCTCGATAACTTCTCGCGCGCGACGTATACCCTCTTGCTCGACACGTTCCTCGGTTTCACGCAGGCCGGCTGTATCGTAGAGTTTGACGGAGAATCCGGCTAACGAAAGGTCCACTGAGAGCACGTCACGCGTCGTTCCTGCGATTTCCGTAACGATGGCGATATCTCTCTGCGCCAGTGCATTCAGCAAGCTCGACTTGCCAGCATTCGGCTCACCGGCGATGACAATCTTCAGCCCATCCCGGATGATCTCGGCAATCGGCGCATCGGCGATGTGTGCGGCGATCTCCTGTGCAAGCACGGACATGTCCTGCCAGATGCGTTCGCTCACCGAGCCCGGCACATCGTCCTCGTCAGCAAAGTCGAGTTCAGCTTCGATCATCGCCCGCGCATGCGTCAGGCGCTTCGCCCAGGCCGCGTAGACTTTTGATTGCCCGCCGCCGGAGTGTTCGATCGCCAGGCGGCGCTGCATTTCGGTCTCGGCAACGATCAGGTCAGCGAGACCCTCGACTTCCACCAGATCCAACTTGCCGTTCTGGAAGGCGCGCCGTGAAAACTCACCCGCTTCGGCGTGGCGCAGCCCTTCGAACTTCGAAAGCTCCTCGAGCAGGGCGTTCACCGCAGCGCGGCCGCCGTGGATTTGAAACTCGGCGCAGTCCTCGCCCGTGAAAGAGGCAGGACCAGGGAAATAGAGAACGAGGCCGCTATCGATCACGAAACCGTTGCGAGAGCGAATCGATTTGAGCGTCGCTATCCGCGGTGATGGGGCCTCGCCACACAATGCCTCAAGCACCGCTGCGGTGTGCTGGCCGCTGACACGCACAACCGCGACACCAGCGGGAAGGGCTCCGCTGGAAAGCGCATATATCGTGTGCATCGCTGTCATTGGCTCACCTGGAAAGACCGCCGAGACGGCAGGGCGCCTCGCTGGTCGAAACAATGGGGATCGTCGAAGTTCCAGACCGGATCGTTTTTTCTTCGCGGAGCGTGCTCACGCAGAATGGAAACGGCATCTCAAAAGGGTCGGGGAGCTTATGCCGAAACGGCACCGAAATATCAAGGTCCTGCCACGCTCATGTTTCATGGCGTCGGTGTGTTTCACGTGAATCAGCCGCAACGATCAAGGCTCCAGACCTTGGGAATTGAGATTGTTGCGAGGCCGAATCGATGTCGAAAAATGAATCCGGCTAAGGTTTTCGCAAAGTAAAAGACCGGCCGACAAAAGTCGACCGGTCTTTGAAATCAGATATCGAACGGGTCTTACGTGTTCATCGAGTCGAAGAAATCGCCGTTGTTCTTCGTCTGCTTGAGCTTGTCGATGAGGAACTCGATCGCGTCGGTCGTGCCCATGGGCGCCAGGATGCGGCGGAGCACGAAGATCTTCTGCAGATCCTGGCGCGGCACCAGCAGGTCTTCCTTACGCGTACCGGACTTGAGGATGTCCATCGCCGGGAAGATGCGCTTGTCAGCAACCTTGCGGTCGAGCACGATTTCCGAGTTACCGGTGCCCTTGAATTCTTCGAAGATGACTTCGTCCATGCGGCTGCCGGTATCGATCAGCGCGGTCGCGATGATCGTCAGCGAGCCGCCTTCTTCGATGTTGCGGGCGGCGCCGAAGAAGCGCTTCGGGCGCTGCAGCGCATTGGCATCGACACCGCCGGTCAGGACCTTGCCCGATGACGGAACGACCGTGTTGTAGGCGCGGCCGAGGCGGGTGATCGAGTCGAGCAGGATGACGACGTCGCGGCCGTGTTCGACAAGACGCTTCGCCTTTTCGATGACCATTTCGGCGACCTGGACGTGGCGCGTCGCCGGCTCGTCGAAGGTCGATGAAACGACTTCGCCCTTCACCGAGCGCTGCATGTCCGTCACTTCTTCCGGGCGCTCGTCGATCAGGAGAACGATCAGGTAACATTCCGGATGATTGGCGGTGATCGAATGCGCGATGTTCTGCAACAGAACCGTCTTACCGGTGCGCGGCGGTGCGACGATCAGACCGCGCTGGCCTTTGCCGAGCGGCGCCACCAGGTCGATGACGCGGGCAGAGAGATCTTTCGACGTCGGAACCTCGAGTTCCATCTTGAAGCGCTCATTCGGATAGAGCGGCGTCAGATTGTCGAAGTGAACCTTGTGACGGATCTTTTCCGGATCGTCGAAATTGATGGTGTTGACTTTGAGGAGAGCGAAGTAGCGCTCGCCTTCTTTCGGTCCGCGGATCGGGCCCTCGACCGTGTCGCCGGTCTTCAGAGAGAAGCGGCGGATCTGGGAAGGCGAGATGTAGATATCATCAGGGCCGGGAAGGTAGTTTGCATTCGCGGACCGGAGAAAGCCGAACCCATCCTGCAGCACTTCAACAACGCCTTCGCCGATGATTTCGATATCCTGAGCCGCGAGCATCTTGAGGATCGCGAACATCAGCTCCTGCTTGCGCATCGTGCTGGCGTTCTCCACCTCGAGCTCCTCGGCAAAGGCGAGCAGATCGGTCGGCGTCTTGTTCTTGAGTTCTTGTAGCTTCATTTCAGCCATGAAGGATCCATGTTTGGTATGGGTAATGGAGAGATGGCGAGTATTCGTTGGGGAGCTGCGGCTGGAGAGGCAGGCTCTTGTCTTTGTCACAAGCCATGAAGAGGAGATGGCAGAAAATAGCGATTCACGTGAAACCCTGCAAGGGGCTGTCGCAAATTAGAAACGACTATTGCAAATCACGAATCGATTAAATTCAGAACGGCTTCACCACGACCATGATCACGATGAGGATCATCAGCAGCGTCGGGGCCTCGTTCATCAGCCGCCAATAACGCGCATCGTGCTTGTTTTCGTCCCGCTGGAATTCGCGAACGGCACGGCTGAAGCGCATGTGGACTGCCGTCAAAAGCACTACGAACAGCAGCTTGGCGTGCAGCCAGCCGCCCTGGAAGCCATAGACGCTCCAGGCGAGGTAGAGGCCGAGCACCCAGGAGATCATCATCGCCGGGTTCATGATGACCTTCAGCAGCCGCATCTCCATCATCTTGAAGGTTTCCGACTGCGCGGAACCCGGCTCGGCATCGGTGTGGTAGATGAAAAGGCGCGGCATGTAGAGCAGGGCAGCCATCCACGACATCACCGCGATGACATGCAGCGCCTTGATCCAGAGATAGAAATCATCCGGCCGCCAGACGAAGAGACCGACAAGAAGCGCCACGAAAGCGCCAATCGCGATCGCTGCCCTGAGCCGCGCCCTGTTGCCGGGCGCCAGATCGGTCTGCTTCTCGGCCATCATTGCGCTCCGCGAACGCGGGCAACCAGCGCCGACACGTGATCCGGATCGGCCTGCGGCGTGATGCCATGGCCGAGATTGAAGATCAGCGGTCCGTGGCCAAGCGCATCGAGAATACGATCGGTGCCTTCCTCGAGTGCCACGCCGCCTGCCACGACCCGCATCGGATCGAGATTGCCCTGGACCGGCCCTTCCTTCTGCAAATCCTTCGCGAAGGAAAGCGGCACGGTCCAGTCGAGACCAATGGCATCGGCGCCCGTCGCCTGGCGATAGGCCTTCAACAGCTGACCGGCGCCTTTTGCAAAGGCGATGATCTTCACGTTCGGCCGCTGCGCCCTGACCGAAGCAATTATGCGCTGCACCGGCTTGACCGCGTAACGCGCAAACTCCTCCTCGCCAAGAACGCCGGCCCAGGAATCGAAGATCTGCACCGCATCGGCGCCGGCATCGATCTGTCGCACGAGATAATCGGCAGAGACATCCGCCAGGAAAGACAGCAGATGGTCGAACGCTTCCGGGTTGCGGTAGGCGAAGAGCCGGGCCGGGGCCTGGTCCGGGGTCCCGTGTCCGGCGATCATATAGGTCGCAACCGTCCAGGGAGCGCCACAGAAGCCGAGCAGGGTCGTTTCGGCGGGAAGTTCAGCACGCAGCCGCGATACCGTCTCAAAGACAGGCTGGAGGTGCTCAGCGATGCCCTCCGGCTTCAGGCGCCGGATACCGTCGACATCGATCGGATCCATCCGTGGCCCATGGCCTTCCTCGAAGCGCACATTGCGTTTCAGAGCATCGGGAATGACCAGGATATCGGAGAAAAGAATGGCAGCGTCGAAAGCATATCGACGGATCGGCTGCAACGTCACCTCGACTGCGAGATCAGGGGTGTAACAGAGATCGAGGAAGCTTCCGGCCGTAGCCCGTGTTGCCCTGTACTCCGGCAGGTAACGGCCTGCCTGGCGCATCAGCCAGATCGGAGGAGGAGACACCGTCTTCCCGGCCAAAACCTCCAGAACCTTTCTGCGCGTTTCGGTCACGGATCATCTCTCCCAATATAAAATCAAAGATATTTAGAAGGTTTCTATTTCTTAGAGTCGGTGAGTATCAAGGATTAAAACAACCCACTGACTTGTCCACGGCTGTCGCTCCGGACAACGCGCGACGGGAGAGCGTCTGGGCAATCTGGAAAAACAGTGTAGAGAGGCGAATAAAGGCCTTTGGATTCAGTCGATTAGCGGAACCACGGTTTTACTCGCGCTTGTGGACAAGCGGTTGATACGCGTGACACTTTGTCATCGTCGCGAGTCTTTTCCACATTTGCCCCGAAACGGTTTCCGCGACAGCGCCAATTGTGAATAAGTCGGCAGTTTTCCACTTGCCTGGGTCGGCGCGCCGTCGTTAGCTGTCTTTCATCCCGGCTTATCAACAGCACCAGGAGAATTGCGTGGAGAACAAGAAAAACTACTTCCACCTTCACCTGATTTCGGACTCGACGGGCGAGACTCTGATCGCTGCCGGACGCGCTGCGGCCGCTCAATTTCAGAGCTCGCATGCGCTGGAACATGTCTATCCGCTGATCCGCAACCGCAAGCAGTTGCTGCAGGTCCTCGACGCCATCGATGGTGCGCCTGGCATTGTGCTCTATACGATCGTCGACCGCGAACTCGCCGATATCATCGATCGCCGTTGCCGCGAGATGGGTGTCCCTTGCGTCTCGGTGCTCGATCCGATCATCGACCTCTTCCAGTCCTATCTGGGATCGCCGTCGCGCCGCCGCTCGGGCGCCCAGCACGTGATGGATGCGGAGTACTTCGCCCGCATCGACGCCCTCAATTTCACGATGGACCATGACGACGGTCAGTTGCCCGCCGATTTCGACGAGGCGGATGTCGTTCTGGTCGGCATCAGCCGGACGTCTAAGACGCCGACCAGCATCTATCTCGCCAACCGCGGCATCAAGACGGTCAACATCCCGATCGTCCCGGGCGTGCCGCTACCCGAAAGATTGATGGAGGCGACGAGGCCGCTCGTCGTTGGCCTGATCGCCACGGCCGACCGTATCTCGCAGGTGCGCCAGCACCGGGTGCTCGGAACGACTCAGGGTTTTCACGGCGATCAATATACGGACAAGGCCTCGATTACCGAGGAACTGAAATATGCGAGGTCGCTTTGCGCCCGCAACAATTGGCCGGTCATCGACGTCACCCGCCGTTCGATCGAGGAAACCGCGGCGGCAATCGTTGCCCTGCGTCCGCGTCTGCGCTAGACCCGAATCGAACAATACGGGAACCTGCATGATGAATCCTTCGCTCGTCCTGGCCTCGGCAAGCCCGTTTCGACGTGCGCTCCTGGAAAATGCCGGCCTCGTTTTCGAGGCGAAGGCAGCTAAGATTGATGAACGTACGCTGGAAAAACCGCTCGAAGAAGCCGGTGCTGCACCCGAAACGGTAGCGCTCGCACTGGCGGAGGCAAAGGCGCGCGACGTCGCCCGACATTTTGGCGACGCGCTGGTGATCGGCTCCGACCAGACCATGTCTCTGGAAGCACGGGTCTATCATAAGCCGAAGGATATGGCGGAAGCGGCTCGGCATTTGCTGTCGCTGTCCGGCAAGACCCATCGCCTGAACAGCGCGATCGTGCTTTTGCGCGGTGAAGAGGTTGTCTGGCGGCACGTTTCTTCCGCCCACATGACCGTGCGGCCGCTGACGGCAGCTTTCGTCGATCGCCACTTGCAGCGTGTTGGCGAAAAGGCGCTTTCGAGCGTCGGCGCCTATCAATTGGAGGGCGAGGGGATCCAGCTCTTCGAAAAGATCGAGGGCGACTACTTCACCATCCTCGGTCTTCCGATGCTGCCGCTGCTCGCCAAACTTCGTGAACTGGGAACGATCGATGCGTGATTCACGTGAAACATTTGTTAACCACGCCTTCGTCACCGGCTATCCGATCAAGCACTCCCGGTCGCCTCTGATCCACGGTTATTGGCTGAAACAGCTCGGTCTGGCCGGAAGCTACCGCGCGCATGAGGTAGGGCCGGAAGATTTCGTCGCTTTCATCGAAAGTCTCAAGGACGGAACATCCGGCTTCTGCGGCGGCAACGTCACCATCCCGCACAAGGAGCTCGCCTGTCGCCTGGCGGATCGGCCGGATGAGCTGAGCCAGGAACTCGGCGCCGCCAACACGCTGTGGCTCAGGGATGGAGAGGTGCACGCCACCAACACCGATGGCCGCGGCTTCGTTGCCAATCTCGATGAGCGGGCGGCTGGCTGGGACAAGACGTCGACCGCAGTCATCCTCGGCGCCGGCGGCGCCAGCCGGGCGATCATTCAGGCCGTCCGTGATCGCGGCATCAAGACGATCCATGTCGTCAATCGGACGGTCGAGCGGGCGAAGGAACTCGCCGATCGTTTCGGCCCGCCGGTCGAAGCGCATCCGATGGGCGCGCTCAAAGACGTGATGGCGGGTGCCGGTCTGTTCATCAACACCACGTCACTTGGCATGGATGGCAGCGAAGCGCCGGCGCTCGATTTCGGCGTCATGGCTTCGAGCGCCGTTGTCACGGACATCGTCTATGTTCCCCTGAAGACGCCGATCCTTGCGCAGGCAGAGGCGCAAGGTTTTGCGATCGTCGACGGTTTGGGCATGCTCCTGCACCAGGCCATCCCCGGCTTCGAGCTCTGGTTCGGCTGTCGGCCGACGGTCGATGCCACGCTTCGACAACTCATCATCGATGACATGGACAGGCACTGATGATTATCCTTGGGCTCACAGGATCGATCGCCATGGGCAAGTCGACGACGGCCCAGATGTTCCGTGACTTCGGCGTTCCGGTGAACGATGCCGATGAGGTGGTGCACCAACTTTATCGCGGCGAGGCGGTTGCGCCGGTCGAGGCGGCTTTTCCTGGAACGACGAAAGACGGCGAGGTTGACCGGTCCGAACTGTCGCGCCAGCTCATGGAGACGCCGGGACGGCTGTCCGAACTCGAGGCGATCGTTCATCCGCTCGTGCGCAAGAAGGAACAGGAGTTCCTTGCAAAGTACGCGGCCGCGGGTGCGCCTTTTGTGGTCCTGGATATCCCGCTGTTGTTTGAAACGGGAGCGGAAAAGCGGCTCGACCGCGTCGTTGTGGTGAGCTGCTCTGCCGAGCTCCAGCGCGAAAGGGCGCTGAAGCGCCCGGGAATGACAGAGGAAAAACTCGCGATGATCCTTGCGCGGCAGGTGCCGGACAGCGAAAAGCGTAAGCGCGCCGACTACATCATCGATACCAGCGACAGTTTCGACGTCACCCGGGCCCAAGTGAAGGCCGTCGTCGACGAACTCGCAGCCAGCAACGGAGACGCGGATGCGTGAGATCATCTTCGATACGGAAACGACGGGCCTCGACAATCGCGAGGACCGGGTGATCGAAATCGGCGGTGTCGAACTCGAAAACCAGTTTCCGACCGGCCGCACGCTGCATATCTTCATCAATCCCGGCAGCCGCAAGGTTCATCCGGATGCGCTCGCCATCCACGGGATCAGCGACGACTTCCTGAAGGACAAGCCGCCCTTCGCCGATGTCGTCGATGAGATCCTCGATTTCTTCGGTGATGCGCGTTGGGTCGCCCATAACGCCACCTTTGACATGGGCTTCGTCAACGCCGAGTTCGCGCGTCTGGGACTGCCGCCGATCGCCATGGATCGGGTGACGGACACATTGGCGCTTGCTCGCCGCAAGCACCCGATGGGGCCGAACTCGCTCGATGCGCTTTGCCGTCGCTACGGCATCGACAATTCGCACCGCGCGAAGCACGGCGCTCTTCTCGACTCCGAACTGCTTGCCGAAGTCTATATCGAGATGATCGGTGGTCGTCAGGCAGCGCTCGGCCTTGTCTCGACGAAATCGGCGGGGCAGTCGATCGAGCTCGATGATATGCCGATCGTCATCGGCCAGCGTCCACGTCCGCTACCAAGCCGGCTGTCGGAGGACGATCTTGCGGCTCACGCTGCGCTGATTGCCAAGATCGGCGCCAAGGCGATCTGGACAAAATACGAACCCCAGGAATAATCAGGCATCAAAAAAGCCCGGCGCGAGCCGGGCTTCATTGTTTCAGCGTTCTGAATTTCGATCAGTTCGCGGTTTCGTTCGAAACCTGAGCACGGACCTTTTCTTCAGCCATGCGCTGCGCGAACATCTGCGCGAAGTCGATCGGGTCGATCATCAGCGGCGGGAAGCCACCGTTGCGGGTCGCGTCGGCAACGATCTGGCGCGCGAACGGGAACAGCAGGCGCGGGCACTCGATGAAGAGCAGCGGCAGCATGTGCTCCTGCGGGAAGCCTGCAACGCGGAAGACACCGCCATAGGCGAGCTCGACGTTGAAGAGAACGCGGTCGCCGTCCTTGGCTTCAGCGTTCAGCGACAGAACGACGTCGAAATCGTTCTCTGCGAGCGGGTTGGCGTTGACATTGACGTTGATATTGATCGACGGCGCCTTGTCACGAGCCTGCAGCGAACGCGGAGCGCCCGGGTTTTCGAAGGAAAGGTCCTTGATATACTGGGCGAGGATGTTCAGCGACGGGCTCTGCGCGCTGCCGTTGCCATTGGATGCGGTATCAGTCGTCATAAGGGTTCCTCGACATCAATTCGGTGAGGCCATCTAGCATTTCGGCCTAGGGCTTACAACCCTGCGGACCCGGCGCTTTCGGCCGGATGCGCGCATCCTTTGCTCCAAATCGCCAAGCCAGGATTATGCTCCGGAATGTGGGCGACACAGTGCCGTTTGCGCATTCCGCCAAACGCTCTTCGTCTAGGGGCGATCGCGATCCCCGCCTTGCGGCGGATCCTCGTCGTCGGTCCGCGAGAACTCGCCTTCGTTAAGGTCGATGACGCGGGTCGAGGGTCGTGGCTGCCGCTGGTCTTCTTGTGGGTACCAGTTCGCTCCGGATGCCGCAGTCACGATCGTCATCCTCTTGCGCAGATAGGCGGCAACGGCATTGCGGACAAAGGGCAGAAACAGCAGGAGACCGATCACGTCGCTGACGAAGCCCGGTACGACGAGCAGGATCGCCGCGACGAACAGCAAGGCGCCGCCGATCACCTCCCGGCCCGGGTCACTGCCGGTGCGGGTGGCATCCTGCATCCTGCGGATGACGGTAAATCCCTGGACTCGGAGCAGGATCACACCCACAAATGCGCTTGCAAGCACCAGAAGCAGCGTCATCAAAAGTCCGATCTCTCGGCCGACGACGACGAAACCGGCGATCTCGGCGAGCGGGAGCCCGAAGACGACAAGGAGAATAAGAAATGAACGCATCAGCCTGCCCGAAAATGAAACCTGGTATTCCCTTAAAGCCTCTCCGAATTAAGGGCAAAAACATGCAGCAACTCTAAAGCGCCACGGCGACCTTTGTGCGTCTTAAAAGACGTTCGGCGCTGTAAGGGTGCGACATCGCCATTTGAATGATCTATTCTTGCGGACTATATGGAAATAGCCACGAGAAATTCTAACAGCGGTTCCGGGTGGAAATGGGCTCTTTTGACTTTATCACGTTTTTTTTCCTGATCGCCGCGGTGGTCATCTTCCTGCAACTGCGCAGCGTTTTGGGCCGCCGGACAGGAAGCGAACGGCCGCCATTCGATCCCTATTCGCCGCGTGACATGAGCCAAGGGCCGGAAAACGGCGACAAGGGCAAGGTCGTGCAATTGCCGCGACGCGAGAGCGCGGAAGAAGAAGCGGGGCGTTACGAATCGATCGATGCCTTCGCCAAGGCTGGCACAACACTGAACACCCAGCTTCGGGCGCTGAGCGACGCTGATCCGAGCTTCGATCCCAAGGAATTCGTCAACGGCGCCAAGATGGCCTACGAGATGATCGTCATGGCCTTTGCTGACGGTGACCGCAAGACGCTGAAGAACCTGTTGTCCCGCGAGGTCTATGAAGGCTTCGACGCGGCGATCACCGACCGGGAGCGCAAGGGCGAAGTCGTCAAGTCCACCTTCGTCGGCATCGACAAGGCCGACATCATTCACGCCGAAGTGAAGGACAGCGAAGAGAACATCACGGTCCGTATCGTCAGCCAGCTGATTTCGGCGACCTATGACAAGCAGGGTGGCCTGATCGACGGCGACGCCGAGTCGGTTGCCGAGGTCAATGATCTCTGGACCTTTGCGCGCGACATCCGCTCGCGGGATCCGAACTGGAAGCTGATCGCCACCGAATCCGAAAATTAAGCGGCCGTGGCGACGATGTCCTTTCGACTTGAACCCGTCAGTTTCGACGATCTTCCGGGCTGGCGGGATGACGACCCGACCAAGGTGATAGAGGCGATGCGCCGCTGTCAGAAGCATGTCTCGACCAAACCCTATCGCACCGGGTCGATGGGGATCTCCGTCGATGATCTCATGCCGGCCTTTTCGGCTTCGTCAGCCGACGTCGACACCGCTGACGGCGCGCGGGCTTTCTTCGAGAAGCACTTCGCACCGTTCCGGATCGAACCGGAAGCCGGTTCCGGCTTTGTCACAGCCTTCTATGAACCGGAAATCGAGGTTCGCGACGAAGCGGACGAGATCTATCGCTATCCGCTCTACCGACGGCCTGCGGATCTGGTCGATGTCGACGATACCAACCGGCCCGACGGGATGGATCCCTATTTCGCCTTTGGTCTTTCCGCGGGTGGCCGGATCAGCGAGTACCCGGACAGGCGGGCAATCGAGCAAGGCTACCTTGCCGGCCGCGGCCTGGAGATCGCCTATGCGAAGTCCAAGGTCGAAGTATTCTTCGTTCATGTCCAGGGCGCGGCGCGGCTCCTATTCCCGGATGGTTCGCGCCGCCGCGTCACCTATGCCGCCAAGACCGGCCACTATTTCTCAGCCGTCGGCAAGCTGCTGATCGAACGCGGCAAGATCGATGCCGCGACCGTCTCGATGATGAGCATTCGCGACTGGCTGGAGGCGCATCCGGACGACGTCGATGAGGTCCTCTGGCACAACCGGTCGTTTATCTTCTTCCGCGAGGCTGCGGTCGAGGACGAACATCTGGGTCCGATCGCTGCTGCCAAGGTCTCGCTCGAGCCGGGACGTTCTTTGGCGGTGGACCGGCTGATCCATACCTTCGGTGTGCCCTTCTATATCGCGAGCGAGAGCCTGACACGCCTGGACGAAGGCAAGCCCTTCCAGCGCCTCATGCTGGCGCTCGACACGGGTTCGGCGATCGTCGGACCTGCGCGCGGTGACATCTTCACCGGTTCCGGATTCGAGGCGGGCGAACGGGCTGGGGCGGTTCGCAATCCGGCCGACTTCTATGTTTTCGTTCCCAAGGCGGCCGCGGCACGATACGGCCATGCCTAAGAAAAAAGAGCTTTCGTCCGAGGATCGCATTCTCTGGGGCAAGGTTGCCCGCTCGACGAGACCGATGCCAGGTCGGCTCGACGACCTGATGGGCATGTTGGCCGAGGACGAGCAGCCAAAGGCGCAGGAAGAGCCGAAAGCCAAGCAGCAGAAATCGGCTGGCGCCGTCGAACAGCCGGGTATCGCGCTGACGAAAAAGGCTGGTGAGAAACTGCATCATCCGCTTGAAAAGCCGGTCAAGCGCAAACTCGCCAAGGGGCGCCTGACACTCGAAGCGCGGATCGACCTGCATGGCATGATCCAGAGCGAAGCGCATGGCCTGCTGTTGCAGTTCCTCTTGAGGGCGCACGAGCGCGGGCTGCGCCATGTGCTCGTCATAACCGGCAAGGGCACCTCGTTCGGCAGCGACGGTGCTTTGAAGCGGGCGGTACCGCTCTGGTTCTCCTTGCCCGAGTTCCGGCCACTGATATCATCCTACGAGCAGGCCGCCCGCAACCATGGCGGCGAGGGTGCTCTCTATGTCCGCCTGGCGCGCGTGAGGGGAAGTGCGATATGACGCCCTTCGGCGAGGCGCTGCGCGAACTCAGGCGCAGGAAGGGCGTGTCCCAGAAACAGATGGCGGCGGCGATCAACGTTTCGGCCGCCTATCTCTCAGCCCTCGAACATGGAAAGCGCGGCGCGCCGAGCTTCGATTTTCTCCAGCGGGTGGCCGGCTATTTCAATGTGATCTGGGATGAGGCGGAGGAATTGTTCCGTGTCGCCAACGTCTCCGCACCGAAAGTCGTGCTGGACACGTCGGGCCTGACGCCGGAGCACACGGCATTTGCCAACCGGCTCAGCGAACAAATCCGCGCTTTGTCGCCTGAGACGATCCGCGCCCTGGAAGATGTTTTGGAAAAAGCCACATTTCCTGATAATGACAGGGGATGAATGCCTGTTTCCGGCCGCTGCCCGGCGGTCCGGGATTTGGAACCGTGGACAAATTTTCTATAGTCCACGAGGCGTCCGAGACGTGATTCGCAACGAATCACCCTGTCCGAACAACCTGGAAAGACCCGTAGCTGAATGACCGACAATCCTGAGACCGAAACCGGCGCCAGCGCCGAATATGGTGCCGATTCCATCAAGGTGCTGAAGGGCCTGGATGCCGTGCGCAAGCGGCCGGGCATGTATATCGGCGACACGGATGACGGCTCCGGTCTGCACCACATGGTGTATGAGGTCGTCGACAACGCGATCGACGAAGCGCTTGCCGGTCATGCGGATATCGTAACGGTGACGCTCAATTCTGATGGATCGGTAACGGTCACGGATAACGGTCGCGGCATCCCGACCGACATCCACAAGGAGGAAGGCGTCTCGGCGGCCGAGGTCATCATGACCCAGCTGCACGCCGGCGGAAAATTCGACCAGAACTCCTACAAGGTTTCGGGCGGTCTGCACGGCGTCGGCGTGTCCGTGGTCAACGCGCTTTCCGTTTCCCTGAAGCTGAAGATCCGCCGCTCTGGCAAGATCCACGAGATGAGCTTCACCCACGGCGTCGCCGATGGCTCTCTGGCCGTGACCGGTGACGCAGGCGACGCGACCGGAACCGAGGTGACGTTCCTGCCGAGCAGCGAAACCTTCACCAAGACCGAGTTCGATTACAACACGCTGGAACACCGCCTTCGCGAACTCGCCTTCCTCAATTCAGGCGTTCATATCATTCTGACCGACAAGCGCCATTCGGACATTCGCCAGGACGAGATGATGTATGAGGGCGGTCTCGAGGCCTATGTCGCCTATCTCGACCGGGCGAAGAAGCCGCTGGTGCACAAGCCCGTGTCGATCCGCGGCGAGAAGGACGGCATCACCGTCGAAGTGGCGATGTGGTGGAACGACAGCTACCACGAAAACGTGCTCTGCTTTACCAACAACATTCCGCAGCGCGACGGCGGAACCCATATGGCGGGCTTCCGCGGCGCGCTGACGCGGCAGGTCACCTCCTACGCGGATTCCTCGGGCATCACTAAGAGGGAAAAGGTCACGCTCCAGGGCGAAGACTGCCGCGAAGGCCTGACGGCCGTGCTTTCGGTGAAGGTTCCGGACCCGAAGTTTTCGTCGCAGACCAAGGACAAGCTCGTTTCCTCGGAAGTGCGCCCAGTGGTGGAAAGCCTCGTCAACGAAGCGCTCAACACCTGGTTCGAAGAGCATCCGAGCGAAGCCAAGATCCTGGTCGGCAAGGTAGTGGAAGCGGCTGCTGCCCGCGAAGCCGCCCGCAAGGCCCGCGAACTGACGCGCCGCAAGGGTGCGCTCGACATCTCGTCGCTGCCCGGCAAGCTCGCCGATTGCTCCGAGCGTGACCCGGCCAAGTCCGAAGTCTTCCTGGTGGAAGGTGACTCGGCAGGTGGCTCGGCCAAGCAGGGCCGCTCGCGCGAAAACCAAGCGATCCTGCCGCTGCGCGGCAAGATCCTCAACGTCGAACGCGCGCGCTTCGACAAGATGTTGTCGAGTCAGGAAATCGGCACGCTGATCACCGCGCTCGGCACCTCGATCGGCAAGGACGAGTTCAACGCCGACAAGCTGCGCTATCACAAGATCATCATCATGACGGACGCCGACGTCGACGGCGCCCATATCCGCACCCTGCTGCTCACCTTCTTCTTCCGCCAGATGCCGGAATTGATCGAGCGCGGCCATCTCTATATCGCCCAGCCGCCGCTCTATAAGGTGACGCGCGGCAAGTCGGCTCAGTACCTCAAGAACGAGCAGGCACTGGAAGACTACCTGATCACGATGGGTCTGGAAGAAGCCACGCTGGAGCTGGAATCAGGCGAAGTGCGCGCCGGCCAGGATCTGCGCGAAGTCATCAACGATGCACTCCGCCTGCGCAATCTGATGAACGGGCTGCACTCGCGCTACAACCGCTCGATCGTCGAGCAGGCAGCGATTGCCGGCGCGCTGAATGTCGAGCTCAACGGCCAGCGTGACGCTTATGAGGCGGTCGCTGCGGAGGTTGCGCGTCGCCTCGACGTCATCGCCGAGGAAACCGAACGCGGCTGGAGCGGTGCGGTCACGGCAGAAGGCGGTCTTCGCCTCGAGCGCATGGTCCGCGGCGTCAAGGAAGTCGCGGTGCTCGACATGGCGCTGATCGGCTCGTCCGATGCCCGCTACATCGACCAGCTCACCGCGAAGCTCAAGGAAGTCTATGCTGCCCCGCCAGTCCTGCGGCGTCGCGACGGTACCCTGGAGATCAGCGGACCGCGTGCGCTTCTCGATGCGATCTTCGCGGCCGGTCGCAAGGGTCTCTCGATGCAGCGCTACAAGGGTCTGGGTGAAATGAATGCCGAGCAGCTCTGGGAAACGACGCTCGATCCGAACGTCCGCTCGCTGCTGCAGGTCCGTGTCACCGACGCCACCGATGCGGACGGCCTGTTCTCGCGCCTGATGGGCGACGAGGTCGAGCCGCGCCGCGACTTCATCCAGGAAAACGCACTGAGCGTTGCCAACCTCGACATCTGATCTTTTCGGATATCGTGACGACTTGGGATCCCGGTGCCTTGCGGCGCCGGGATTTTTCGTTATTCGCCCTTGAACTGGCCTTCGAAAGCAAATTCGCTGACCGGCTTGCGCTGGCTCGGGATTTCGCGTGCGCGCAGGTCATCCGGGAGCGTCGAGGGGTCAGACAGCCGTCCGATCGCAACGGCCGCCTCGACCCGGTGATGCTCGGGAACGTTCAGAACGCGCATCGCCTTGTCGCGGTCGACGCCGGCCATGCCGTGGGTATGCCAGCCGGCAAGGGAAGCCTGCAGAGCGAGGCTGTACCAGGCCGAGCCCGTGTCGAAGGCGTGGGTATAGGCCGGCCGCATCTCGCCGTTCTGTGCCTGGTTGTGGGTTCTAGAAATGACGATCAGAAGCGCGGCAGCGTTCTTCGCCCAGCGCTGGTTGCCTTCATCGAGAGTGTCGAGCAGCACCGGAAAGTACTCCGTCCCGCGACGGGCATAGACGAAGCGCCAGGGCTGTCGGTTGCTCGCGGAGGGCGCCCATCGGGCCGCTTCGAAGAAGGAAAGCAGTTCGCGTTCCTCGATCTCCTCGTTGGTGAAGGCGCGGGGCGACCAGCGCTCGAGGAACATGGCATCGATGGGATAATCGGCTTTTCTGTTGTCGGTCGCCGTCATGGACATGCCTCTTCTATATGTTCTCTAAATCCTCGGCCGATCTTCGGTGCCTGATCTGTCACCTGCGCCTATGGCTCGATTCGTTTCGGACGCTACATGAGGACGGGTACGGATGAAACCGGGTTGGACGCACGGGTGCGCGAGCGCGGCCGGTACGCGAGGCGCGCAAGGAAAGTGCAGAAACGGTCGCGTGGGTCATTGCCGTTTCCAAGAAAAAAGTTGTATAAGTTCTGTAGACTTTGAGAGAGGACGGATCATGTCGTTTAAAGACCCATCATTGTTTCGCCAGGCAGCGCTCGTCGGCGGCGAGTGGATCGAGGCGGACGCGGCGAACGCGATCGAGGTGAACAACCCCGCGACAGGCGAAATTATCGGCTTGGTGCCGAAGCTTGGCGCAAAGGAAACCAAGGCAGCGATCGGGGCAGCACGCCTGGCCCAGAAGGCCTGGGCGGCGCGCACCGCCAAGGACCGTGCGGGCGTGCTTCGCAAGTGGTTCGATCTGATGATCGAGAACAAGGAAGATCTTGGCCGCATCCTGACGCTCGAGCAGGGCAAGCCGCTCGCCGAAGCGACCGGCGAAATCGTCTATGGTGCAAGCTTTGTCGAATGGTTTGCCGAAGAGGCGCGTCGTCTCTATGGCGACCTGATCCCCGGTCACCAGCCCGACAAGCGCATCCTGGTCATGAAACAGCCGATCGGTGTCGTCGCGGCGATCACCCCCTGGAACTTCCCCAACGCGATGATCACCCGCAAGGCCGGACCGGCCTTTGCCGCCGGTTGCGCAATGGTCTTGAAGCCGGCGGCTCAGACGCCGTTCTCGGCGATCGCGATCGCGATCCTCGCCGAACGCGCCGGCCTGCCGAAGGGCCTCTTCAGCGTCATCACCGGCTCCGCCCGCGAGATCGGTGCGGAAATGACCTCGAACCCCGTGGTGCGTAAGCTGACCTTTACCGGCTCGACAGAAGTGGGTGCCGAGCTTTATCGCCAGAGTGCTGGCACGATCAAGAAACTCGGACTTGAGCTTGGCGGCAATGCACCGTTCATCGTCTTTGACGATGCCGATCTCGATGCGGCCGTGGAAGGCGCGCTGATCGCCAAGTTCCGCAACAACGGCCAGACCTGCGTCTGCGCCAACCGGATTTATGTGCAGGACAAGGTCTATGACGCCTTTGCGGACAAACTCGCCAAGGCGGTCGCCAAGCTGAAGATCGGCAACGGCGTCGACGAGGGCGTCATCCTCGGTCCGCTGATCGACAAGGCGGCATTGGAGAAGGTGGAAGAGCACATCGCCGACGCGACGTCAAAAGGCGCGCGGGTGATCCAGGGCGGCAAGCGCCACACGCTCGGTGGCACCTTCTACGAGGCGACGGTTCTGGCCGATGTCACCCCGGCGATGGCGGTGGCGCGCGAAGAGACGTTCGGCCCGGTCGCGCCGCTCTTCCGCTTCGCCGATGAAGCGGATGTGGTCGAACAGGCAAACGACACCGAGTTCGGCCTTGCGTCCTATTTCTATGCCAAGGATCTGGCCCGGGTCTTCAGGGTGGCCGAAGCGCTGGAATACGGCATGGTCGGCGTCAACACCGGCCTGATCTCGACGGCGGAAGCGCCGTTCGGCGGCGTCAAGCTGTCCGGCCTCGGCCGCGAAGGCTCGCGCTACGGCATCGAGGAATTCACCGAGATCAAATACGTCTGCCTCGGCGGCGTTGCCTGAAACCGGCGAAAATCCGACTACAGCGCCGCGCGTCTTATCAGACGCGCAAAGGTCGCTGTAGCACTTAAATGTGCTGCATGTTTTTGTCCTTTAACCGGCTACGATTAAAGGAAACATGCAGTAGCAACAAACCGGCCAACGTTTTGGCCGGTTTTCTTTTGCCAGCAAGGCGTTAGTCTTCGCAGTCGAATCTATCGATGGCGTGAGGTTGCCCCTCACCCTGGCCTCTCCCCACAAGCGGGGAGAGGAGACTTGAGTCGGTGCGGCATCGTCCTTCTTCCCTTTCCGGGACGAAGGTGCCGGCAGGCGGATGAGGGGCGAAGCTCGATCCCCACGCTAAGTTTAAGGAGAGTAAGCATGCCGGCACCGAAGAACCCCTTTAAAGCGGCACTCCGCGAAAACCGCTTCCAGCTCGGGCTGTGGGTGGCGCTTGCCAGCCCGTACGCGGCAGAAGTGGTTTCCGGCAGCGGTTACGACTGGCTGCTGATCGACGGCGAGCATGCGCCGAATGACATTCCCTTGCTGTCGGCGCAGTTTCGCGCGGTCTCGGCGTCGGCAAGCCACCCGATGGTTCGTCTGCCGGTCGGCGATACCGTGCTGATCAAGCAGATTCTCGACACCGGTGTGCAGACCCTGCTGATCCCGATGGTCGAGAGCCTGGCGCAGGCACAGCAGCTGGTGCGCGCCACCCGTTATCCGCCGCATGGCGTTCGCGGCGTCGGCGCCGCCCTCGGTCGGGCCTCGCAATTCGGCCGCATCGGCGACTATCTCCAGACCGCCGGTGATGAAATCTGCCTGATCCTGCAGATCGAGAGCCGCGCGGGTCTTGCCGCGATCGATGAGATTGCCGCGCTAGATGGCGTTGATGGCCTCTTCATCGGCCCTTCCGACCTGGCGGCCGACATGGGTTATCTCGGCAAGCCGGGTCATCCGGAGGTCCGCGCGGCAATCGCCGACGCGTTCGAGCGTATCAAGAAGGCCGGCAAGGCGAGGGGCATCATGACGCTCGATCTCGATCAGGCGCGCGACTACCGCGAGATGGGCGCCGATTTCATGGCGATCGGCACGGATGTCACGTCGCTCGTGCGCGCGACGACGGCGCTGCGCCAGGAGTTTCTCGGCGAGGCGACGCTGGCACCAAAGAAGCAGGAATCCGGCTACTGATCCGAGATTGCCGTGAGCTCGGGCATTGCTACGCCCGGGCTCCAGAGCCGGAGGTCGCCGATCCGGCGCGCGATCTTTTCGCGGTGATGGTTGGCGATATCGCTTAGGCGATGATTGAGGAACGGGTTTCTGAAGCGCTCCAGGGTCGCGGCGACATAATCCGTCGCTTCGCTTTGCAGGTCCTTCGCGGCGAAAGCGGGAATGACTTCGGATCGATAGATGCGGTCGAGATATGCTGCTACGCGGGCGTCGGCGAGGATCTCCCGGACGGTCTCATGCGGGTTACGGCCCTCCCTCAGCCAGAGATCGGCCAGCACGGTGTGGCCGAGATTGAGGATGTGAAGCTTCAGCTTCTCGTAAGGCGTCAGGTCTTCAACGAGCTTCACGGACGGATGAATGCACGGAAGGTGCAAGCCGGGCTGGTTTTCGATCGCCCAGAGCGCATAGGGTTCGGCAATCGCACCGGCGGGCTCCAGAGGCTCGGAGACGATGCGGTCGACCAACGTGTTTGCCCACACGACACCTGTGTTCAGCCAGTTCGTGAAAGCGGTGTCTTTGGCCCGCTCCGCCGCGAGCCCCAGCATCAGCGCCTTCAGCACATCGCCGTTGCGTGACACGAGCTCGCAAGGAAGGATCGTCAGGGCGCGCCCACCCGCTTCAAAGCGGGCCTTCAGGAGCAGGAGCAGCTTGCCGGGAAAGGAGCGGGGAATGTCCGTGACCAGGTCGTCGTCGGTGATCCGGTAACCCGTATCGCCGGTATTGGAGATCAGGATTTCCGCTTCCTGGGCAACAATCTCTCGGACCTCGCTCCAATTTTCAGCGGTTGAAAGCGCTCGCGTCACGCTCGTCACCCGCTGCGTCGCGTCGATCCGCTCCCCGCCTTGGATGCCGCGGATGATGACGGGAAAGCCTTCGGGGCGCGCGAGCGCCGCAAGACGTCCGGAACGTTCGCTGGATCCGGTTGTCTGCACGATCGTGATCGGGCCTGGTGCCTTTTCCGCCTTCAGCGCCTCGCTGACGAAGAGATCGGCATGCGCTTGAAGAAAGCGGCTGGTTCCGAATTGCACGATCGGCGTCGGCATCTGTGGCTCCGGTAGCTGGCTATGGAATGGATTGAAGGAGAGTTTCGCGCGCGGACTGGAGATGCCGCCGGCAGGCCTGTTCGGCCTTTGCGGGGTCATGCGAGCGCAACGCTTCGATATAGGCGAGATGTTCTTCAAGCGCGCGGGCGTTGCGCTGGCGGGCATTCGTCTTGTTCCACTGGTAGTGATAGTGGAAGACGATCGCGATGATATCGTAGAAATCGACGATGAAGCGGTTGCTGGATGCCTTGTGCACTAGCAGGTGGAACTGCTCGTCTAACTCGGAAAACTCCCGGTAGCGGTTGTCGATATCGGCAAGCATTTCCCGGTGCAGGGTCTCGATTTCCCTGAGCTCCTCCCAGGCCGGGTGATCATCCGGAAGCGAGACGAAACGTGCGGCTGAGCGCAGCTCGAACATCTCGCGCACTTCCGTCAGCTCCAGCGCGAATTCACGGGTGAAGCCTTTCAGGATCCAGTGGCTGTTTGGCCGTTTTTCGATCAGGCCGAAGCGGCTGAAGCGGATCAGGAACTCGCGCACACTGGTCGTTCCGGTGCCGATCTCGCGCGCCAGTTCAAGCTCGTTGATCTGCATGCCGGGCTCGGCGCCGCCGGCGAGAATCCGGCGCATGAAACTGCGCTCGATGATTTCGGCGAGCGAATCGGTCTCTTCCGTTGGGAAGTAGTCATCGGGGCGGGGCTGCCGCAGCACGTTCTTCTTGCGCTTGTCCCAGGCGATGAGCTGCGCTTCCTCGAAGCGGCTGAGGATCGCGCGCACCGTCGTCCGGCTGACGCCAAGCACCTGCCCAAGTTCCGGCTCGGAGGGCAGCGAGGATGTTTCCGCCAGAAGCTTCAGGCAGCGGTTATAGGCATCCTTGAAGACGGTGTTCTGTTTTGCCATGGCGAGATCCGGCCGGTTCGAAATTGTCTGCGCTTGTCAGGGACGCTCCTCTATCGCGGCGAGCCGGTTTTGTCTCCGTCTGTCGTCAACATCTGTTCCTCCCGTTCACCCGGTCGTTGGCACGGCGTCGTCGCCGATGTTTTCGCTATAATACCCATTGACGACGATCTGTCTATTGTAGATAAAAGACAGAAGAACAGACGATAACAATCATGGAGAAATCGGTGTCTGCGCCGTCCACCATCCTGCTCGCACCGGAGGACAACGTCGTCGTGGCGACATTGGCGATTGCCGCCGGTGATGCCTTGCCGAACGGCGCTCGCGCAGCAGTAAAGGTCGATGCCGGCCACAAGATTGCGATCCGTCCCATTCGCGCCGGCGAACCGGTCGTCAAATACGCCCAGGCGATCGGACGGGCGACCGCCGACATCGCGCCGGGCGACCATGTGCATTCCCACAATCTTGCCTTCGACCGGGATCGTCTGGCGATCGGGCCACAGGGGACGCCGGAGGCGGCAAGCGATGCCGACAAGGCACGCACCTTCAAGGGCTATCGCCGCGCAGATGGCCGGGCTGCGACGCGAAACTATATCGGTGTCGTCGCCAGCGTTAACTGTTCCACCACGGTCTGCCGTGCCATCGCCGAGGAGGCGAACCGCCGCATCCTGCCGAAATACGAAGGCATCGACGGCTTCGTGCCGATCGTGCACGATCAGGGCTGCGGCATGTCGTCGACCGGCGACGGAATGGCCAATCTGCACCGCACGCTTGCCGGCTACGCCCGCCATGCCAATTTCGGCGGCGTGCTGATGGTGGGCCTCGGCTGCGAGGTCAATCAGCTGACGCTCTATGGCCAGAGTGGCGCGGGCGCTGAAAAACGGCATTTCAACATCCAGGAAGCCGGTGGTTCGCGTCGCTCGGTGGAAAGGGCGCTCGGCATTCTCGAGGAGATCGCCGCCGAAGTCGGCAAGGAGCGCCGCGTTCCCATTCCGGTCAATGAAATCATCGTCGGCCTGCAATGCGGCGGATCGGACGGTCTTTCGGGCATTACCGCGAATCCGGCGCTTGGCGCCGCCGTCGATATCCTCGCCGCGGCCGGCGGCACCGCGATCCTCTCCGAGACCTCGGAAATCTACGGCGCCGAGCATCTGCTGCGCAGCCGGGCGGTGAATGAGGCCGTGGCGGTGAAACTCGACGGCCTGATTGCCTGGTGGGAGAACTATGTGGCGATGCATGGCGCATCGCTCGACAACAATCCCTCGCCGGGCAACAAACGCGGCGGGTTGACGACCATTCTTGAAAAATCACTCGGCGCTGTCGCCAAGGGTGGCCGGTCGCCGCTGAACGCGGTCTATCGGTATGCCGAACGGGTCACCGAGCACGGGCTCGTCTTCATGGATACGCCTGGCTACGATCCGGTATCGGCCACCGGCCAGGTCGCCGGCGGTGCCAATGTCATTGCCTTTACCACCGGTCGCGGCAGCTGTTTCGGCTGTCGGCCCGCGCCGTCGATCAAGCTCACCAGCAACACGGCGCTATTTCGGGCAATGGAAGAGGACATGGATATCGATTGCGGCGTGATCGCTTCGGGGGAGGCGAGCATTGCCGGGCTTGGCCGGGAGATCTTCGACCTGATCGTCGACACCGCCTCTGGCCGCAAGACCAAGAGCGAGCTCTTCGGCTATGGCGACAACGAGTTCGTGCCCTGGCATCTGGGGGCGACGCTCTAGACATGTGACGACTGGCATCCTTGGAGGAGGAGAACGGGGAATGCAGACGAGACGGATCGGTCGAACCGGACTAGCGGTGACCGAATTTAGCTTCGGTGCCGCCGGCCTCGGCGGGCTCTACCGGGAGTGCACCCGTGACGCGGCCATCGCGACACTGGACGCGGCCTGGCAGTCGGGTATGCGCTATTTCGATGTGGCACCCTATTACGGCCTCGGGCTTGCCGAGCGCCGCGTCGGCGACTTCCTGCGTGACAAGCCACGCGGCGAATTCGTGCTCTCGACCAAGGTCGGGCGGCTCCTCCATCCTGTGCCGGAAGGCAAGGTGCCCGACTATTCCTACGTGAAGCCGCTCAATTTCGACGTCACCTACGACTACAGCTATGATGGGATCATGCGGTCCGTCGAGTTCAGCTACGCTCGGCTGGGGCTCAATCGCATCGACATCCTCTATGTCCATGATATCGGCGTCTATACCCATGGCGCCGCCCGCAATGCCGTCTATCTCAGACAATTGCTGGATGGCGGCCTGAAGGCGCTTGAGGAGCTGAAATCTTCAGGAACGATCGCCGCCTATGGTCTCGGCGTGAACGAGGTACCGGTTTGTCTTGAGGTCATGCGCCGGGCCGATATCGACTGCATCCTGCTGGCCGGCCGTTACACGTTGCTCGATCGCTCGGCCGTCGCCGAACTGCTGCCGCTCTGTGAAAAGAAGCAGACCTCGCTTGTCGTCGGCGGGGTCTTCAACTCGGGCATTCTGGCAACGGGCCCGGTCGAGGGTGCGCATTTCGATTACATGCCGGCAACGGAAGATATCCGGCAAAGGGTCGGTGCCATGGAGGTGGTCGCGCGCGGTATGAACGCGCCGCTTGCCGCGCCAGCCATGCAGTTTCCGCTGAGCCATCCCAAGGTCGCCTCCGTGCTGCTCGGCACCGCCAAGCCGGAGAGTCTGAGGCGCAACATGGCGCTCACCGAACACCGGTTTTCCGCGGCCGATTTCACGGCTTTTGAACCGTTCACGCTGGTCGCGCCGGAGCTCGGCGACGAGGCGGTTCGCGTATAGCGGGCGGGGGCCGCGTTTCGCTCTGAAATGCTGTTCCGGCAGCTTGCCAAGCCGGAACTGTCGTATTAGCATTCCAATATGTTTTTTATCGATAAAAGGTCGATAGCTAGCACCTGCGATCGATCTCCAAGAAATGGAACACGGTGCACTGAGAGGAGAAACCTGGGATGAGCATTCTGAAAAGCAGCCTTACCCGTCGTGCCTTCACCGCTTTGGCGAGCGCTGCGATGATCGCCGGCATGACGCCGGTCGCATCCTTCGCGCAGGACGTGACTATCCCGATCATCGTCAAGGACACCACGTCCTTCTACTGGCAGATCGTGCTGGCCGGCGCGCGCGCCGCTGGCAAGGACCTGGGCGTCAATGTACCGGAACTCGGCGCTCAATCCGAGTCCGATATCAACGGCCAGATCAGCATTCTTGAGAACGCGGTTGCCGGCGCCCCGGCTGCCGTCGTCATCTCGCCAACGGAGTTCAAGGCGCTCGGCAAGCCGATCGATGAGGCGGCCAAGGCCGTTCCGATCATCGGCATCGACTCCGGCGCCGACTCGAAGGCCTTCTCCTCGTTCCTGACCACAGACAACGTCCAGGGTGGTCGCATCGCTGCGGATGGTCTTGCTGCGGCTGTCAAGGAAATGAGCGGCAAGGAAGAGGGTGAGATTGCCATCATCACCAGCCTTCCGGGTGTCGGCTCGCTTGACCAGCGCCGTGAAGGCTTCCTCGATCAGGTCAGGACCAAGTATCCGGGTTTCAAGGTTGTCGTCGACAAGTACGCCGACGGCCAGGCGACCACCGGCCTCAACATCATGACCGACCTGATTACCGCCAACCCCAATCTCGTTGGCGTCTTTGCGTCCAACCTGATCATGGCGCAGGGCGTTGGCCAGGCGATCGCCGAAAACAAGCTCGGCGACAAGATCAAGGTGATCGGCTTCGACAGCGACGACAAGACCGTCGGCTTCCTCAAGGAAGGCGTTCTGGCGGGTCTCGTCGTTCAGGATCCTTACCGGATGGGCTATGATGGCGTGAAGACGGCACTGGCCGTCTCCAAGGGCGAAAAGGTCGAGGCGAATGTCGACACCGGCGCCAACCTGGTGACCAAGGCCAATATGGCCGAATCGAAGATCGACGCTCTCTTGAACCCGAAGGTTAAGTGACGACGGCCGCAGCAGGCCCATTGCCCGCTGCACCCGCTTGCGACCGGAACGAGGACCGGTCGCAAGCGATCTCTGCGATGGGAGGAATGCGCAGATGACCGAGTTGCAAGAGGCGCGCGACACCAGGACCCAGGGCCTGCAGGTGGCGACGCGCCATCCGGTTCCCAAAGGGGAGCCGATTCTGGAACTGCGCGCTTTGCAGAAGAAATATGGCGCCGTCGAAGCGCTGAAGCCTGCCTCGCTGACGTTCTTATCCGGCGAGATCCACGCCATCGTGGGCGAGAACGGTGCCGGCAAGTCGACGCTGATCAAGCTTCTGACCGGCGTTATCAAGCGTACGTCCGGTGAAATCTTCTGGTGCGGCAAACCCGTTCAACTAGGCACGCCACATGAGGCGATCGAACGCGGCATCAACGCCGTGCACCAGGAGGTCGTACTCTGTGCGCAGCTGTCTGTGGCGGCCAACATGTTCCTCGGCGACGAGATCAATCGTAACGGCCTGATGCGCAAGCGCGCCATGACCGATGCGGCGCAGCGCGTGCTCGACGATCTCGGCTTCAATCTGCCGGCCGGCGCGGTGCTCGGCAGTCTCACCATTGGCCAGCAGCAGCTCGTCGCCACGGCGCGCGCCGCCATGCGAGGCACGCAGTTCCTGATCTTCGATGAGCCGACCGCCTATCTCACCCGACAGGAATCGGCGCAGCTCTTCCGGCTGATCCAGAGGCTTCAAGCCGAAGGCGTGACCATCGTCTATATCAGCCACCGCATGGAGGAGGTCTTCGAGATTGCCGACCGCGTCTCGGTGCTGCGCGACGGCACCCATGTCGGCACCCGCAAGATCGGGGAGACGAACGAGGCGGAGCTGATCGCGTTGATGATTAACCGCACCATCGAGCAGATCTATCACAAGGAGCATTTTCCGCCCGGCGAGGTCATCGTCGAAACGCGGAACTTGAGTGGCCCCGGTTTTCAGGATGTATCGCTGACCGTTCGCGCCGGCGAGATCGTCGGCCTTTATGGGCTGATAGGAGCGGGGCGCAGCGAGTTTGCGCTCGGCCTCTATGGTCGGCATCGTCCAAGCGCCGGCGAGGTCTATTGGAAGGGGCGCAAGGTCGAGATCGCCAGCGAGCGTGTCGCCATGAATCTCGGCATCGCGCTCGCGCCGGAAAGCCGCCGCGATCAGGGCCTGTGCCTCAATCTGCCGATCGGCCTCAACATCAATCTGCCGGTGTTCAACCGGCTGACGCGTGGCCTGACGATCAACGGCCAGCAGGAGCGGGAGAATGCCGACCGGCAGATCCGCGACCTGAAGATCAAGACGCCGTCACGACGAGTCCTGGCGTCGGCCATGTCCGGCGGCAACCAGCAGAAGATCGTTATCGGCAAGTGGCTGAGCCATGGCGCCAAGCTCTTCATCTTCGACGAGCCGACCGTCGGCGTCGATGTGGGCACCAAGGCCGAGATCTACCGCCTGTTCGCGCGGCTTCTGGAGAACGGGGCAGGCATCATCCTGATCTCGTCCTATCTGCCTGAAGTCTACGAGCTTGCGGACAGGTTGCACGTGTTCCGGCGCGGCCGGCTGGTTGCTAGCCACGATTATCGTGCTGCGAGCCACGAGGAAGTGCTGACGCAGGCGATCGGTGTTTGAACACATAAAAAGAAATCTGAGGGACGCAGGGAGGAAGACGATGAGTGCGGAAACGGTGGAAAGCGGCGCCAGCGCGGCGCCACGCAAGGGCGTGAGCATTCTGTTCGGCCTCACCCTCCTGGGGCTGCTTCTGTTCCTGTGGCTGCTGCTGGGCCTCGCCACCAACAGTTTTTGGACGCCAAACAACATCAGCAACCTGTTGCGCCAGGGGGCGATGACGGCCATCCTCGCGGTCGGCCAAACCTTCGTCATCATCACCGCCGGCATCGATCTTTCGGTGGGGGCGGTGGTCGGCTTCACCAGCGTCATCGTCGCCTGGCTGCTTGCGGCTGGCATGCCGCTCTGGGCCGCCATCATCCTCACGCTCGCCTTCGGGGTGCTGATCGGCGCCTTCCATGCCTTCGGCATCGTGCGCATGGGTCTGCCGCCCTTCATCATAACGCTTGCGACCCTGACATCGCTGCGCGGGATCGGCCTGCTGATCACCAACGGTTCGACGATCTCGATCACCAATGAAGCCTTCACCAACTTCTCTCGCGCGGATTTCCTCGGTGTGCCGAGCCTGTTCTGGATGGTGATCGTGGTGGCGATCCCGGCCTATGTCTTCCTGCACTTGAGCCGCTTCGGCCGTTATCTCTTCGCGGTCGGCTCCAACAGCGAGGCGGCGCGCCTCTCCGGCGTCAACGTGCACCGCACCATCTATCTCGCCTATATCCTGTCATCGACCTGCGCTGCCTTCGTCGGCCTGCTGCTCGCCTCGCGCATCGGCATCGGTAACGCGACGCAAGCCGAGGGATGGGAACTGCAGGCGATCGCCTCGTCGGTCATCGGCGGCACCAGTCTGTTCGGGGCCGTCGGCTCGGTCCATGGGCCGCTGCTCGGCGCTTTCATCCTTGCGACGATCAACAACGGTGCCAATCTCCTGAACGTCAACTCGTTCTGGCAGCGTATCATCACCGGCGCGCTGATCATCGTCATCGTCTATTTCGACCAACTCCGGCGCCGCAGCGCCCGCTAGGCGCTGCCACCGAACATTCCGTGAGAACTGCCATGAAAGCCGTGCTCTGCCTCGAACCCGGCCGCCTGGAGGTCGTCGACCGCCCACCGGCTGAAGACGTGCCTGACGGTTGGGTGCGTCTATCCGTCAGCCATGTCGGCATCTGCGGCACCGACTACCATATCTTCGCCGGCAAACATCCGTTCCTCGAATACCCGAGGGTCATGGGTCACGAGATCTCGGCAACGGTCATTTCCGGTGGCCGCGGCACAGAGATCGCGCTTGGTACGCCTGTCGTGGTCAACCCCTATCTCAGCTGCGGCAACTGCGTTGCCTGTCGCCAGGGCAAACCGAACTGCTGCACCGCCATCAAGGTTCTCGGCGTACATACGGATGGCGCCTTCTGCGAAGAGATCATCGTGCCCGAGGGTAATCTTTATCCGGCGCATGGTCTGTCTGCCGAAGCTGCGGCAACGGTCGAATTCCTGGCGATCGGTGCCCATGCAGTGCGCCGAGCATCCACGGATGCGGGTTCACGGGCGCTGGTCATCGGCGCAGGGCCGATTGGCCTCGGCACCGCGATCTTCTCGCGCATTGCCGGCCATCAAGTGACGCTTGTCGATACCAGCGACGAACGGCTGGATTTTGCTGCCGAGAAGCTCGGCTTTGCCAATGGCATCGTCGCGGGCACCGATATGGCGTCACGCATAGCCGAAGCGACGGGAGGGGATGGTTTCGACGTGGTCTTCGATGCCACCGGGTATAGTGGCTCGATGCAGGCCGCCTTCGCCTATGTCGCCCATGGCGGCACGCTGGTCTTTGTCAGCGTCGTCAAGGACGAGATACGCTTCTCCGATCCGGAGTTTCACAAGCGGGAGATGACCTTGGTCGGCAGCCGCAATGCGACCCGCCAGGATTTTGATCATGTCGTCGCATCGATTGCTTCCGGCCTCGTGCCGGTCGAGGCGTTGATCACCCACCGCACGACGCTGGATGGCGCGGTCGCCGATCTGCCGCGATGGGCGGAAGAAAAGTCGGGTCTGGTCAAGGCAATCGTCAAGGTGGCAGCAGCATGAGCGATGGCGGCTTTGCTGCATCGCCGCAGAGGCCGCACCGAACGTTCGCGCTTCGGAGTCGCCATTTTTTCCCTGAAAATGCCCGGCATCGGTCCTCAACGCACGAAAATTGCGGAAAACCGCCGGTTTCGGACAAGCTCGTTTGCAAATCGTCAGGAATCCAGATTCATTCTGGCCCGAGGCCTTGTATCGAGGTGAGACGGGTGTATTTGTTGCACTGCACAAGAAAAGTGGTAGTCTGGCAGAGATTGCGGACACCAAGACAAACAATCGCAAGCTTGCGTCCGACCGGGAGCGGCGTTGTCGTCGATTGAACCAAGGGGTACGCTTCCCATGTTCTACCAGCTCTATGAATTGAACCATGCAATGATGGCGCCGTGGCGTACAGCCGCCGATGCCATGCGGCTTGCCTTCAGCAATCCGATGAACCCCATCTCGCACACCTATTTCGGCCGTGCCGCTGCCGCCGGGCTCGAAGTGTTCGAGCGCTCCACCCGCCGCTATGGCAAACCGGAGTTCGGACTTCCCGCGACAGAGGTCGACGGCACGTCCGTCTCCGTCTACGAGCGCATCGTCTGGCGCTCACCCTTCTGCAACCTCATCCATTTCGAGCGCGCCTTGCCCAAGGGGCGTGCCGCCGATCCGAAGGTTCTGGTCGTGGCGCCGATGTCCGGCCACTACGCGACGCTGCTGCGCGGCACCGTGGAAGCCCTTTTGCCGCATTCCGACATCTACATCACGGACTGGATCGACGCCCGGATGGTGCCGCTCAGCGAAGGCACTTTCGATCTCGATGATTACATCGACTACGTCATCCAGATGCTGCACTTCCTGGGCCCGAACACCCATGTGATCGGCGTCTGTCAGCCGGCAGTGCCGGTGCTTGCTGCCGTCGCCCTGATGGAAGCGGCGGACGATCCGCTGTCGCCGGCGACGATGACGCTGATGGGCGGACCGATCGACACCCGCATCAATCCGACGGGCGTCAATCAGCTTGCCGAACAACGGCCGATCGAATGGTTCCGCGACAACGTCATCATGCCGGTGCCGTGGCCGCAGCCGGGCTTCATGCGCATGGTCTATCCGGGCTTCCTGCAGCTTTCCGGCTTCATGTCGATGAACCTCGACCGCCACCTGATCGCCCACAAGGAGTTCTTCGCGCATCTGGTGAAGAACGACGGTGACGCTGCCGAGAAGCATCGCGACTTCTATGACGAGTATCTGGCCGTCATGGACCTGACCGCCGAATTCTACCTGCAGACCGTGCAGGTGGTCTTCATGCAGCACGCGCTGCCCAAAGGCGAGATGATGCATCGCGGCAAGCGCGTCGATACGACGGCGATCAGGAAGGTCGCGCTGCTGACCGTCGAAGGCGAGAACGACGATATCTCCGGCGTTGGCCAGACGAAGGCGGCGCAGACGATCTGCACCAACATCCCTGATCATATGCGCATGCACTACATGCAGCCGGATGTCGGCCACTACGGCGTCTTCAACGGATCGCGCTTCCGCCGCGAAATCGCGCCGCGCATCGTCGCTTTCCACCGCGAGCATTCGCGGCACATGAAGCCGGTGAAGCAGCTCATCAAGGGCGGAAAGTCGGCCTGACCTCGCGATTGGGGCCGTTTTGACCGCGTAGAGTCAAGGGTTTGTTCGAATCCGGGGGAGGGCGTCTTGCACAGCCAAGGGCGCCTTCCCACATCGTTTTCATCGGGCCGCATGGGCGGCCCGGATGATTGCGAGGAATCCTGAAGATGAACCAATCTGCAATGATCCGTCCGGATTGGACGCCCGCGACCATCGCCCTGATGGTGCTCGGCTTCGTGGTCTTCTGGCCACTGGGTCTGGCCATGCTCGCCTACATCCTGTTCGGCGAAAAGCTGAAGACTTTCAAGAAAGACGCCAACGATACGGTGGATGGCATGTGCTCTGCATTCAAGCGCAATGGACGCCGTTCCAACTGGACGCATCGCACCGGCAACGTCGCCTTCGACGACTGGCGTGAAGCCGAACTTGCCCGCCTCGACGAGGAACGCCGCAAGCTCGACGCGATGCGCGAAGAGTTCGACACCTATGTGCGCGAGCTTCGCCGCGCCAAGGACCAGGAAGAGTTCGACCGCTTCATGCGCGACCGCAAGAACGGCGGCTCCGGCCCGGTGGTCGAAGCTCACTAATCCGAAGACAACGCTTCCGGCGTTTCACATGAAACG
The DNA here is from genome assembly GCF_037120565.1 of Ensifer sp. CCNWLY38. Taxonomy (NCBI): domain Bacteria; kingdom Pseudomonadati; phylum Pseudomonadota; class Alphaproteobacteria; order Hyphomicrobiales; family Rhizobiaceae; genus Ensifer; species Ensifer sp. CCNWLY38. The sequence continues at coordinate 52,251 of NZ_JBBBBO010000005.1, read as the reverse complement.
CCGGATTATCCATTGCGCGCCTTCGACGCTGTAGGCGAAGCCCCAGCGAATCGGTTAGAAAGCCTGCATGTTCCCTTCATTCAAGCGGCGCATTCGACCTGCTCCACCCGCCATGACGCGGCAGATCGACGTTGCCGGCAAGTCCCTGCCGCTGACGATCAAGCAGAACGCGCGCGCGACCCGCATGACGCTGCGCATCGAGCCCGGCGGTCGGGCGCTGAAGATGACGATCCCCCAAGGCTTGCCGGAGCGTGAGGTCAACGCCTTTCTCAACCGCCATCAGGGCTGGCTGATGACGAAGCTCGCGCGTTTCTCCGGCGAAAGCCAGATCGAGGAGGGCGGCTCCATCTTGATCCGAGGCATCTCCCACCGGATCGAGCGTACCGGCAATATCCGCGGTCTGACGGAAGCGGTTTTGTTCGATGACGAACCGGTGCTGCGCGTCAGCGGCGGCGAGGAGCACCTGAAACGGCGTATCGTCGATTTCCTCAAGAAGGAAGCCCGTCAGGATCTCGATCGGCTGGTGGCGATCTATACCGGTCGCATCGGTCGGCGCGCAAAGTCGCTGTCGTTGAAAGATACCCGCAGCCGCTGGGGATCCTGTTCGGCCGATGGGGCGCTAAGCTTTTCCTGGCGCATCGTCATGGCACCGCCGAAGGTCATCGCCTATCTCGCAGCACACGAGGTGGCACATTTGCAGGAGATGAACCACGGGCCTGATTTTTGGGCGCTGTGCGGGAGGCTGTGCCCGGATACGGAGGATGCCAGGCGCTGGCTTCGCCGCAACGGCACGATGCTTCACGCGATCGACTTCGACTGAACCAGGCGGAGACGACCTTACCTGCGTGTCATGCGCGGTAGCGCAGAGCGTCGCGGATCTTCTCGTCGGTCTTGTATTGGCTGAGCGCATAGACCGACCAGATCGCTGCCGGAACCCAACCGATCAGGGTGAGCTGCAGGATCAGGCAGATGAGGCCGGCAAAGGGACGGCCGATCGTGAAAAACTGCAGCCAGGGCAGGATTAGCGCGAGCAACAGGCGCATCAGTCTCTCCATTGTGGTAAAATGCATATGGTGAAAGATCGCCTGTGGCGCAAGGGGCGCAACAGCCGTCGGGACATCGTTGCGGGGGCGCTGGCTGGCGCTTCGCGCGTCGGTTTTTGGCTCGACTCGCGCGACATTTCATGCAAGGTCGCTTCTCATGAAAACCGAAGTGAAGATATGCGGGCTGAAGACCGCGGAAGCGGTTGAGCGCGCTGTCGCGCTCGGTGCATCCCATACCGGCTTCATCTTTTTTCCAAAGAGCCCCAGGAACATCGAGCCTGACGATGCCGGCCGTCTGGCAGACCGCATTCGCGGTCAGGCAAAGATCGTCGCGGTCACGGTCGATGCCGACAATGACGAGCTTGACGAGATCGTTTCGGCACTCAACCCGGATATCCTGCAGCTTCACGGCAGCGAAGATCCCGAACGGCTGCTGACGGTCAAGGCGATGTATGGGCTTCCTGTCATGAAGGCCCTTTCGGTGCGCGATGCATCGGACCTCGAAAAGATCGACGCCTATGTCGGCATCGCCGATCGCTTCCTCTTTGATGCCAAGCCGCCTCAAGGTTCCGATTTGCCCGGTGGCAACGGCGTCTCCTTTGACTGGAAGCTGCTCGACGCGCTTGACGGAAGCGTCGATTACATGCTTTCCGGTGGTCTCAACGCCAGTAACATTGGCGAGGCCATGGCGCAGACCCGCGCCCGCGCCATCGATATCTCCTCCGGCGTCGAGAGCGCGCCGGGCGTCAAGGATCTGAAGCTCATGGAATCGTTTTTCAATGCCGTTCGCCAGGCGGAGGCGGGCATGCCACGGTCAGGGAGCAGGACGTGAACCAGGCGCCAAAGTTGAATTCTTTCCGGGGCGGTCCCGACGAGGACGGCCGTTTCGGCATTTTTGGCGGCCGCTTCGTGGCCGAGACATTGATGCCCCTGATCCTCGACCTGCAGGACGAGTGGAACAAGGCAAAGGACGACCCGGCTTTCAAGGCGGAACTGGCGCATCTCGGCGCCCATTATATCGGCCGGCCGAGCCCGCTCTATTTTGCCGAGCGGCTGACGGCCGAGCTCGGCGGCGCCAAGATCTATTTCAAGCGTGAAGAGCTGAACCACACCGGCTCGCACAAGATCAACAACTGCATCGGCCAGATCCTGCTGGCCAAGCGCATGGGCAAGACGCGCATTATCGCCGAAACCGGTGCCGGCCAGCACGGCGTCGCCTCGGCGACCGTCGCCGCACGCTTCGGCCTGCCTTGCGTCGTCTACATGGGCGCGACCGACGTCGAGCGCCAGGCGCCGAACGTTTTCCGCATGAAGCTGCTCGGTGCCGAGGTGAAGCCGGTAACCGCCGGCAGCGGCACGCTCAAGGATGCGATGAACGAGGCACTGCGTGACTGGGTCACCAATGTCGACAACACTTACTATCTGATCGGTACGGCCGCCGGCCCGCATCCCTATCCGGAAATGGTCCGCGATTTCCAGGCGGTCATCGGCCAGGAAGCCAAGGAACAGATGCTCGCCACCGAAGGTCGGCTGCCGGATCTCGTCGTTGCTGCCGTTGGCGGTGGCTCCAACGCGATCGGCATCTTCCATCCGTTCCTTGATGATGAAAGCGTCAAGATCGTCGGCGTCGAAGCCGGCGGCAAAGGCATCGAGGGCGACGAGCATTGCGCGTCGATCACCGCCGGTTCGCCGGGCGTGCTGCATGGCAACCGCACCTATCTGCTGCAGGATGGCGACGGCCAGATCAAGGAAGGCCATTCGATTTCTGCCGGCCTCGACTATCCCGGCATCGGCCCGGAACATGCCTGGCTGAACGATGTCGGCCGCGTCGAATACGTGCCGATCATGGACCACGAAGCGCTCGAGGCGTTCCAGACGCTGACCCGCCTCGAGGGCATCATTCCGGCGCTCGAGCCGTCGCATGCGCTTGCCGAGGTCATCAAGCGCGCACCGAAGATGGGCAAGGACGAGATCATCCTGATGAACCTCTCCGGCCGCGGCGACAAGGACATCTTCACCGTCGGCAAGTTACTGGGAATGGGGCTGTAAGATCATGACCGCACGCATGGACAAGAGATTTGCCGATGTGGCGGCCGAGGGACGGCCGGTCCTCGTCACCTATTTCATGGCCGGTGATCCGGATTTCGAGACGTCGCTCTCGATCATGAAGGCGTTGCCGAAGGCCGGCGCCGACGTCATCGAACTCGGCATGCCCTTCTCTGACCCGATGGCCGATGGCCCGGCCATCCAGCTTGCCGGTCAACGCGCGCTGAAGGGCGGCCAGACGCTTGCCAAGACGCTCGAGATCGCACGCCGCTTCCGCGAGGACGACCAGCGCACGCCGATCGTGCTGATGGGCTACTATAATCCGATCTATATCTACGGCGTCGACCGCTTCCTAACAGATGCGCTTGCCGCCGGCATCGACGGCCTGATCGTCGTCGACCTGCCGCCGGAGATGGACGACGAGCTCTGCATCCCGGCGCTTGCGAAGGGCATCAACTTCATTCGCCTGGCGACGCCGACCACGGACGACCGTCGCCTGCCGAAGGTGCTCGAAAACACCTCCGGTTTCGTCTATTACGTATCGATGAACGGCATCACCGGTTCGGCTCTGCCCGATCCGTCGTTGATTGCCGGCGCTGTCGGCCGTATCAAGGCGCACACCAACCTGCCGGTTTGCGTCGGTTTCGGCGTCAAGACGGCGGAGCATGCAAGGGCCATCGGAGCATCCGCCGATGGCGTGGTCGTCGGTACGGCGATCGTCAACCAGATCGCGTCGAGCCTGACCGAAGAGGGCAAGGCGACGGACGCGACGGTTCCGGGTGTTGAAGCGCTGGTCAGAGGGCTCTCGGCAGGCGTGCGGTCCGCACGCCTCGCAGCAGCCGAATAATTGCCTATATTAGCGCGCACAACCCGAAGGAAATCTTCAGGAGTTACTAAGTGAACTGGATCACAAACTACGTTCGGCCGAAGATCAACTCGATGCTGGGCCGCCGGGAGGTTCCGGAAAATCTCTGGATCAAGTGCCCGGAAACCGGCGAGATGGTGTTCCACCGCGATCTCGAAGAAAACAAATGGGTCATCCCGCAGTCCGGCTTCCACATGAAGATGCCGGCCAAGGCCCGGCTGAAGGACCTGTTTGACGGCGGCATCTATGAAGCGTTTCCGCAGCCGAAGGTTGCTCAGGACCCGCTGAAGTTCCGCGATTCCAAGAAGTACTCCGACCGTCTGCGCGACAGCCGCGCGAAGACCGAGCTCGAAGACACGATCGTCGCCGGTCTCGGCCGCGTTCAGGGCGTCAAGCTCGTCGCCGTCGTGCACGAGTTCAACTTCATTGGCGGTTCGCTCGGCATGGCTGCCGGCGAGGCGATCATCAAGGCCTTCGAAAGGGCGATCGCGGAGAAGTGCCCGCTGGTCATCTTCCCGGCATCGGGCGGCGCCCGCATGCAGGAAGGCATCCTGTCGCTGATGCAGCTGCCGCGTACCACGGTTGCCGTCAACATGCTGAAGGAAGCCGGTCTTCCCTATATCGTCGTGCTCACCAACCCGACGACCGGTGGCGTCACCGCATCCTATGCGATGCTTGGCGATATCCATATGGCCGAGCCTGGCGCCGAAATCGGCTTTGCCGGCAAGCGCGTGATCGAGCAGACTCTGCGCGAGAAGCTGCCGGAAGGTTTTCAGACGTCTGAATACTTGCTGGAGCACGGCATGGTCGACATGGTGGTCAAACGCCATGATCTGCCGTCGACGCTTGCCCGGGTCCTGAAGATACTGATGAAGAAGCCGGCGGAAGCCTCGAAGCTCAACGGCGGCACGCAGCCGGCTGCCTTGCCGGTCGCGGCAAGCGCTTAAAGGCAATTCCGGGAAAAGCGTGAGCCGATTTTCCCGCAGTTGCGCAGAACAAGAATGAACATCTCCGCCAGACCGGAGATGTTTGGCAGTCAAGCTTGTCGGGTCGGGGTGAGAGATGACAGCGGTGGAAGCCAGCGAAGCGGGCTATGAGATCGAAAAACTCCTTGCCCTCCACCCCAAGGGGTTCGACCTGTCGCTGGACAGGATCACCCGGCTGCTCGCCGCGCTCGGCAACCCGCAGGACCGCCTGCCACCGGTGATCCATGTCGCCGGCACCAATGGCAAGGGTTCGGCAACCGCGTTTTCGCGGGCGATCCTGGAAGCGGCCGGTCTCAGCGTTCACGTCCACACGTCGCCGCATCTCGTCAATTGGCACGAGCGCTATCGACTCGGCGTCAAGGGCGGCAAGGGACGGCTCGTCAGCGACCCCGTTCTGGCCGATGCCGTGCGTCGCGTCGCCGAAGCCAATGGCGGCGAGAAGATCACCGTCTTCGAAATCCTGACCGCCGTCACCTTCCTTCTCTTTGCCGAGCACCCGGCCGATGTCGCGATCATCGAGGTTGGCCTCGGCGGCCGCTTCGACGCGACCAATGTCATTGCTCGACCGGCCGTATCCGTCATCATGCCGATCTCGCTCGATCACCAGGCCTATCTCGGCGATCGGGTGGAACTGATCGCTGCGGAAAAAGCCGGTATCATGAAGCGCGGCTGCTCCGTCGTGATCGGTCAGCAGGAAGAAGAGGCTGCGCGCGATGTGCTGATCTCGACGGCCGAGCGGCTCGGTTGCCCGATGTTCGTCTATGGCCAGGACTTCATGGCGCATGAGGAATTCGGCCGCCTTGTCTATCAGGACGAAAGCGGTCTCGCCGATCTGCCGCTTCCGAAGCTGCCGGGACGGCACCAATACGCCAATGCCGCCGCGGCCATTCGCGCGGTGCGGGCTGCGGGCTTCGACGTTTCGGAGGCGGCGATCGAGAAGGGGCTTGCCGGCGTCGAGTGGCCCGGGCGCCTGCAGCGCCTGACCAGCGGCAAGCTTACGCGTTACGGCCCCGCCGATGCGGAAATCTGGGTCGACGGCGGCCATAATCCGGGTGCCGGCCAGGTGATCGCCGAAGCGATGGCGACCTTCGAAGAACGCGAATCGCGACCCTTGTTCCTGATCATCGGCATGATCAACACCAAGGATCCGGTCGGCTATTTCCGGGCGTTTGTGGATCTTGCCGAACAGGTCTTCACCGTTCCGATCCGTGGTTCCGATGCAGGTCTTGATCCGGTGGCGCTTGCAAGCGACGCGGCTGCTATCGGATTTGAGGCTTCGGCTGTCTCTTCCGTCGCCGAAGCGCTGACGATCGTTGCCAATCTGGTCGATGAGGATCCGGCGCCGCCGCGCATCCTGATCGGCGGCTCGCTCTATCTGGTGGGCGACGTTCTCGCCGACAACGGTACGCCGCCGAAGTGATCCGGAGGTGGCGACGCCGCCATTCCGACAACAGCCAAGTTCAAGACAAGAAAAAAGCCCGGCATGCCGGGCTTTCTGCTGCGGTAGTTAGCGAAGGTCTTAGGCGACCGCCGTGGAGATCCACGAGGAAAGGGCCGTCTTCGGTGCAGCGCCAACCTTGATGTCGGCGACTTCGCCGGCCTTGAACATGGCGAGCGTCGGGATCGAGCGAACGCCGTACTGGGCAGCCAGTTCCGGGTTTTCGTCGATGTTGAGCTTGACGACCTTGACCTTGCCGGCGAGCTCGTTCGAGATTTCCTCGAGGCTCGGCGCGATCATCTTGCACGGGCCGCACCATTCAGCCCAGAAATCGACAACCACCGGCTCGGCGGAGTTCAGCACTTCCTGCTGAAAATTGGACGTATCGACCTTTACAGTAGCCATAGGCTGCTCCTTGCGTTCGGAATGGCAGTATCCAGATGTTGTGTCTCATGTGAGATGGCACCGCTGGATTTTCAATATCGGGTATCTCACTTTGTCGCGAGGTCTTCAAGGCTCCTGTCGAGCGCCTGATCCGTAACCACGTGGATTGCCGGTCCTTCGGTGAAGATCAGCACGCATCGGAATGCGTGCCCGGGATAGAGCGGCCGCAACAGCTCGCGATAGATCGCAAGCTGTGCCCTGTAGGCGAAGGGTATGTCACCCTGCGAAGCCGGCACCTGCCGGTTCGTCTTGAAATCGGCAATGGTCACGATCCCGTCGCTGACGGCGAGCCGGTCGATGCGGCCGGAAACCGCGTGGTCGCGCGTGCCGAGGGTCAGCGTGCCCATGACCGAGACTTCGGCGCGGCTGCCGACCGAGAAGAGCGCCTTCAGATCGGGATGGTCGAGGACATTCTCGACAGCGTCAATCAGCGCGGCGCGCTGCTCCGGCGACCAGCGAGGCACCGAACGCACGAGATAGCGCTCGGCCGCGGCGCGGCGATCATTGCCCGCAATGGAGGGCAGGACCTGCAGCAGGCGGTGCAGGATGGCACCGCGCAACATCGAGAGATTTGCCGGTGCCTTCTCTGAAAACAGCGCGGATCCGACGAGCCCGTCGCCGTCGTCCTCGTCGATGGCGATACCGACGCCGGAGGGGCTGAGCGGCCGCGGCAGCCGCTTTTGCGGCGGCAGCGGTGTCGAAAGGGCCTTCGGCAGGCCGGAGGCCGGGCGGCTTGCGTCCGCCGAGGGCGCTTCCTTGGAGGGAAGGTCGCGCTCGAGCTGCTTCTCGCGCCAGGCATGGCCGGACCACTCCTCGCCGCCGGCGTGAAAGGTCTTCGGGTGGCCGCGACCATTTTCGTCCCCGGCAAGGCTCGCCTGAACCATAGCATGCCATGTTTCGGCGACGGCCCGCTGTCCGCGATAGCCACAGACGATCAGGCGGTCGGCGGCGCGGGTCATGCCGACATAGAGCAGGCGTCGATACTCTTCCTCGGCGAGCATCTTCAGACGATCGCTGTCGGCGGTCACGAGCGTGTTCGATTCCGAGCCCGGCGCGCGCCACACCGGCAACGGCAGGACGGTGCCATCCCGTTGAGCGAGTTCGAGGAAGCGGAGGGAAGGGACATGCTGGTTGCTGAACGGCGCACCGCCGCCGTCGACGAGGAAGACGACCGGCGCTTCGAGACCCTTGGCGGCGTGCACCGTCATGATCCGGACTTCGTCGCGTTCCTTGTCTTGCTCGCGCTTGACCGTCGGCGCTTCCATTTCCAGCGTCGAAACGAAGGCCTGCAGCCCCGGGAGGCCGCTTCTTTCCTGATCGAGGGCGAAGGTGAGGAACTCGTCAAGAATGTCGCTGACCTCGGTGCCGAGCCGCGCCAGGAAGGCCGCCCGGCCGCCATGAACGCCAAGAATGCGGGCGTAGAAATCATGCGGAGCAAGCGCGTTCGCGAGCGCCACATAGCTTTTCAGCGCCCTTGCTGCCTGGTGGAACAGGATGCCCTCGGCCGCCTCGGCCTGGAGCCTCTGCCAGAGGCTCTCGCCTTCTTTGCGCCGCGCCGCGAGCTCGAACAGCGCGTCTTCGCCGAGATTGAACAGCGGGCTTTTCAAGAGCGCGGCGAGTGACAGGTCGTCCTGCGGCAAGAGGACGAAGCGCCCGAGTGCGAGCAGGTCCTGAACGGCAATATGCTTGGTGAGCACCAGGCGGTCGGCGCCGGCGACCGGAATGTTGTTGCGGCGCTTGAGCGCCCGGGTCAGCGCATTGACGAAGGCGTCACGCTTGCGGACCAGCACGATCACGTCGCCGGGACGCATCGGCCGGCGAATACCCTTCTCGACGATCGTTTCCTTGCCGATCCAGCTCTCCAGGACGCCGGCGATCCGGCGAGCGAGGATGTTGACGGGCGCGCTCTCCGGCGTCGCGTCGAAGGCTGCCGTCCATTCTTCGTCCGTGTCCATCGGTTCGGCGGCAATTACGTCCCAGATATCGACGGCGCCGGGGTGGCCGATACGGTTCGAGGCATGAACGACGGGCTCGTTGCGGGCGCTGAGGCCCCGTGCATGCGCCGGATTGGCGAAGACCGTATCGACGGCCGAAAGCACGTCGACGGTCGAGCGGAAGGAGAGCTGCAGACGGATGGGCTCGAAGGCCTTGCCGCCGTCGCGCACCCGCCGTTCCGTTTCCTGGCTCTCACGCGAGAACCGTTCCGGTCGCGCGCCCTGGAAGGAGTAGATCGACTGTTTCTCGTCGCCGACGGCGAACATGGTGCGGTTGGCGCCACGGGCGCTTTCGCCGGAGAAGAAGTCAGCCGCCAGCGCCTGGATGATGGTCCATTGCGCCGGGCTGGTATCCTGGGCCTCGTCGACGAGGATATGGTCGATGCCCTGGTCGAGCTTGTAGTGGACCCAGGCGCTGACATCGCCGCGGGCAAAGAGCGCCGCCGTGCGGTTGATCAGATCCTCGAAATCGAGCTGGCTGCGTCGCCGTTTGAGTTCCTCGTAGTCGACGTTGAGCCGTTCGGCGAGGGTCAGAGCTGCCAGCGTCGCCTCGAACATCCTGAGAATGCTGATGTGATCGATACAGGCGACGACATGGCGGTAGGCTTCGTCCACCAGGTCTATGAGATCGGGTGCCGCCTGCTGCATCGCCCTGTTGAGGAAGGCGGATTGTGCCCGGGGTTTGCCGGTGCCGGTGAAGAACAAATGCCTGAGACCGTCATAACGTGCGCCCAAGTCCGTGAGCTTGGAGACGGTCCGAAGTCCCTCGGCAAACTCCAGAACCTTCGTTCCACCGACGCTTGTGGCGAGAGAGAAGTAACGTTCCAGGGATGCACCGTTCAGGCCCGCCAACGGCCAGATCGCAGCCATTGCGCTGTCGACGCTTTCATCCGGCGCCAGCTTCAGGGCCCGGCGCAACTCGGCCTCGGTGCGGCCGAGCGCGTCGGCATGTTCGAGAAAGGTCTGGATCGCGGTGCGGTTCTCGACGATCGCTGCCAGCAGTTTTTCAAGGCCGGTATCATCGGCGAGGTCGAGCACCGTGGCGAAGGCGCGCGCCAGTTCCGGATCGTCCTTGGCCGCCGTTGCCGTCAGCAGCATGCGGCGCGCATCGGCAAGCAGTACGGCGGCAGCGCGGTCGTCGAGAACAGAGAAATGTCCGGCGACGTTGGCTTCCAGTGGAAACTGATGCAGCAGCGCCTCGCAGAAGGCGTGGATCGTCTGGATCTTGAGGCCGCCGGGCGTCTCGAGCGCCCGGGCGAACAGGCGCCGCGCCTCCTGCAGCTTCAACAGACCAGGTCGCGCACCCTCGATCGCCTCGATCCGTTCTTCGAGCGTCGCGTCGTCGAGCGTTACCCATTCGGCCAGTCGTTCGAAGACGCGGTTCGACATTTCGGATGCCGCCGCCTTGGTATAGGTCAGGCAGAGGATCGCCGACGGCCGGCAGCCGGCGAGCAGCAGCCGGATCACCCGTTGGGTCAGCACATGTGTCTTGCCGGATCCGGCATTGGCCGAAACCCAGGCGGAGCGTTCGGGATCGGAGGCAAGCGATTGCCGACGCGAGGTCCAGTCGAGCCAGGCTTGCGGCGTCGCCTGTTCGGGGCCGAGGCTGTCATCCCTCATCGCCGTCCTCCTCCTCGCTATCGGCCGTCGACCATTCGGCAACGCGCGCCAAATGGTCGTATTCGCCCCCGTATTCGCGCTCTTTTTGAACAATCACGCGGGATGCAAAACCATGCTTGCCCGAAAGCAGCGCACTCAGGAGCTTTCTGAGCTCGGTGAGGGATTCATCCGCAAGCTGGTCGGCAGATTTGGTTTCCTTCGCCTTGCTGCCCTCGTTGTTCACGGTCTCCTGCTTGAAACGCGATCCGGGCTTCAGCCGGACATAGAGCAGCGATTGGGGATGGCTCGGAGGCACATCCTTGAAGGCGCCGGCCTTGAGGGCGGCCGCTTCAAGGGCAAGCTGCGGGTCGAGCAGCACACGGGCTTCCTTGACCGATGGGCTGGAACCGGTCTTGTAGTCGATGATCTCCACGCTGCCGTCGGTCAGTGTATCGAGCCGGTCGGCAATGCCCGTCAGCCGCATGTCGGCGACGCCGAGCTCCATCGATGCCGGAGCTTCCGTGCGCGAGCGGCGGATAAAGCGTGCGCGGTCCCGCTCCCACTTGATGAAAGCCAAGCCGACGGCGGCGAAGCGCGGCCGCCAGATCGTGTCGATATGTGTGGGCAGCCGCGCCTCGTCGAAAGCCTCGTTCAGCAGCCGATGCATGGCCTCTTCGGCCGCGGGCGACATGAGGTCGAAGCCGCCGCGAACAAAGCGCTCGACGATCTGGTGATAGAGCGTGCCGCGCTCGGCCGGACCGGGATCGCTGTTGAACGGCAGCAGCGGATGCAGGCGAAGAATGCGCCGGGCGTAGATCGCGTAGGGGTCGCGCCTCAGCCGCGAGACTTCGCTGAAGGAATATTTGCGCGGCTGCAGGTCCGCCGGCGGCTTGGGCGCAGGGCGTTCGGCAAGCGGTTGCCGCCCTCCGTCGTCGAGCATCCGGGCCCAGGCCAGATAGTCGGCGCCATTGACCTGCAAGGCCGCAGTCAGCCGTTCGCCGCCAAGCGCGAGCAGTCGCTGTAGCCAGCGCGAGGCAACGGTGGGTGCTGCGCCCTGGCGCATCGAGCGGGTGAAGATCAGTCGCCGTGTGCCGCAGGCCATCTGGAAGTCATGCGCGAGCTGGCCGATGCGCCGCTCGGGGGGCTCGAGACCGATGCCCGTCTTCATCGTGCGCGACAGGAACGGGTCGTTGGCGGTCTGGCCCGGCCAATTGCCCTCGTTCATGGCGCCGAGCACCACAAGATCCATGCTCTGCAGGCGTGATTCCAGCGCGCCGAAGATGAAGACCCGCGGATGGCGCATGGACCGCGGCTTGACTGCGGCACCTGCAGCAAGCGCCTCCATGACGTCGCACCATTGCGGCCCATCCGCCGTCATCTGGCCATCGGTTTCGATGATGCCGCGAAGCAGGGTCGCCAGCGTATCGGCCGCCTCGCCGGACCAGAGCCCACCGAGATCGCCGCGCTCGTCGGCCGAGGCCGCTTCCAGCGCCTGGCCGGTGCGTGTTGCCCAGTCGGCAAAGGTGAATTCCTCCGAGAACACGCGGCTGCCGTCTTTGCTGCGCGTGAGCGCGGAAGCGAGCGGCGCCACCGCGAGACCGATCTTGATCGCCAGATCGCGTGCTGCGTGAAGTTCTTCGGCGCCGATGCCGGCACGCCATTCTGGCGGGTGGCGATCGATCTTGTGGCCGGCAATGGCCGCATCGAGCAACGGTTCCAGGGCGAGGATATCGACGGCTGCGGTGCTGCCGCGCAGCGCCATGCGTTCGAGCGCGTCGGCGCCCTGGCGCATCTCATCACGCGCAAGCCCGAAGCGCGCCAGCGGGTGCTTGAGCAGTGCGACAAGGGGCACGGGATCGCCGGGGCGCAGGCTTGCCTCCAGAAGCAAGCGCATGAAGCTGCCCTGAGGCGTAGAAGACAGCGGCGTGCCGGCGGAATCGTCGGCTTCGATGCCGAAACGGGCGAGCTCGGCGCCGACCCGTCGCGCGAGATTTCGGTCGGGCGTGATCAGCGCCGCCTGGCTATCCTCACTACCTTCCAGCGCAAGCCGTAGCGCAACGGCAATCGCTGCCGCCTCCTCGCGCTCGTTGGCGGTTTCGATGAGAGCTGCATCCCCGAAGGCAGCGCGCAGCAATTCGCCGTCGAGTTCGCTGCGCATTTCGGTCCAGGCATTGGTGGCCTTTGCCGGCAAAAGGGCGTGAGAGAGGATCGTTGCGCGGAAATCGAGGTCGGTTTCGGCGCCGGCTAGCGTGCCCACATCCGAGCGGATGACGCCCATGCGCTTCAGCAGCCTGTAGAAGCCGTATTGCGGGTGGCTGCGGCTTGCCGGGTCCGGCCTGCCGTCAAGTGCGGCGTCAGCTACGATCATGTCCCATTCGGCATCGCTCATCGTCTGGTCGAGACCAGGCAGCACGATCGTGCCGTTCCGAAGCTTCTGCACCGCGGCAATCAGCGCGGCCGTCGCGGGAATGGAACCGGTCGAACCGGCGATGATGATCGGCCCTTCGATCTTGCCGTCGGCGATACGCTGCGTTTCGGCCTGAAGGATGGCGTTGCGGTGGCGTGCGGGCGAGGATTGCTTGAGTTCCTCCAGCCGCTCCGGCCAGTAGGTTCGGGCAATCTTGAGGAATTCGAGCGTCAGCTGCCACCAGAGCGCATGCTCGCCGGCATCGAGACGGTCGAGTTGATCCCAGTCCAGCTCTTCCGTTTCCATTGCATCGATGAGATCGGCAAGATTGCGTGCGAGCCAGATCGCATCGGCCGGGCTTGCCGGCGCGATCAGCGGGCTTTCCGCATGGATGTCGAGCACCACCTTCGGCAGGCGGTTGCGCCAGGCCAGGATAAGCCGGCCAAGCTCGATCAGCCGTGCCGTGCCCGGCAGCGGCGGCGCGAGATCGAGGATCGCCGGTACTTCGGCGTCGAAGAAGCCACTGTCATCATCGGTCTCGCCGAGCGCCTTGATGGTGGGCAGGATGGTGGAGCGGCCGCCGAGCAGGTCGACGAATTCGGATCTGAGCACACGGGCCGAACGCCGCGTCGGCACGAAGATCGTGACGCCGGAAAGCGGCAGGGGATCGGCCGCATCGTAGCGGAAGTCCGGGGTCAGGCTACCGTCGCAAAGCTTGTCGGCGAGCGTCTTCAGGAAGGGGAGGCCAGGCGGGATCGTGAAGACGTTGGACAGGCGGCCGCGCACGCTCATCCTCCCGGCTGGTGGCGGCGGATCGCCGCCTCCGCTTCGCCGATCGCGTCGGGCGTGCCAACCGTCATCCAGTGGCCATCGAGCAGGAGGCCGTGGAGGCGTCCCTTTTCGGCCGCGCGGTCGAAGTAGATGTTGAGATTGAAGGCGTCGTCCGGCGCGTCGGCAAAGAGCCGGGAGTGAAGCGCGATCGCGCCGGCATAGACCACCGGGTTCGGCAGACCTTCGGTGTATCGCGTCAGCTTGCCGTCGGCACCGAGCGAAAAGTCCTTCTTGCCGTTGTGACCGGTCGTGTCCTCATCGCGCACGCACAAGAGCAGCATGTCCATGCGGTCCGCATCGAAGGCTGCGGCCAGGCGCGTCAAATTGCTGGGCACGCCGACCGGTTCCCCGACCCAGAAAAGGTCGGCATTCATCACCAGTACGGGGCCTTCCGGCAGCAGTTTCAGGCCCTTGGCCAGGCCGCCGCCGGAATTCATCAGCGCATCGCGCTCGTCGGAAATCAGGATCTCCGGCCTTCTTCTCTGGCTGAGATGCCCTTCCATCTGGTCGGCGAAATGGTGCACGTTGACCGCGGCCGTGGTGACGCCGGCCTCTGCCAGAAGATCCAGTACGTAGTCGATCATCGGCTTACCCGCGATCTCAACGAGCGGCTTCGGCATGGTGTTGGTGATCGGGCGGAGCCGGGTGCCGAGGCCCGCGGCGAGCACCATCGCATTGCTGATCGACATTGCTTCTCTGTCAGTTCGCTGATTCGGAATCGAGGATTCCGGTCTTCATACACCAGTCGTGCAAGGGTTTCAGCGTATCATGTGTGAGCGCCGCCTGAAGATAGGCGAAAGTGCGGGGCATATGTTTCATGTAGCCGGGTTTGCCGTCCCGCTGCATCAGCCGCACCCAGATGCCGACGAGCTTGCAGTTGCGCTGCGCCGACATCAGATGCCAGTCGCGCAAGAACGTCGCCTCGTCGAAGCTGCCGCTTGCGTTCCGTTCGGCGAGATAGGTTTCCATCATCCGGTTGGCGAGCGGAGGCGCGACGGTGACGCGCGCGTCCTGCACCAGCGATGCCACGTCATAGGCCGTCGGGCCGATCATCGCGTCCTGGAAATCGATGAGGCCGATTCGGGCGAGACCCTGACGCTCTTCGCGCCAGATGATGTTGGGCGAATGGAAGTCCCGCAGCAGCAGGTTCGTCTCGGAGGTCTGGAGAAGATCGATCAGCCCGTCCCAGATCTCCCCATATTCACGCTTTTCGTCGTCGCTTACCGGCGCACCGCGTTTCCATGGCAGGTACCAGTCGGTCAAGAGCCGGGTCTCGATCTTCATCGCCGTCCGGTCGAAATCCGGAATGCGGTGGATGACCGCTTGGTCGACGCTGATCTCCCTGTCGGTCTGCTTGGCATGGAGACGGGCGAGCAGTCGCGCGCTCTCGATGTAGCGCTCGTCGATCGGCTGTCCGGCCGCGTCGAGAACGCCATCCGACCCAAGGTCCTCGATCAGCAGGATGCCCTGGTCGAGATCGCGGGCGTAGATCGTCGGCGCTGCAAAGCCGCGTGCAATGAGCAGCTGGTCGATCGCGACGAAGGGGACGACGTCTTCGGCGATATGCGCGAGCTGCTGGTAGTACTTGCCGTCCTGAAGGACAGGGCCGGGCTTGTGTCGTGGCGAATCCATCAGAATCCGGCTAACGGAACCGTCTGCCGGGTAAATGCGCTCATAGGCCCGGATCGACGCGTCGCCGCTCAGGTGCCGGCGCCGTGCGTTTGGCTGATCGTTCTGATCGAGGAAGTCGCGGATCGCCAGCGTGCGGGCGATGCGCTGCAGCTTTTCGTCCGGACCGGAAATTTCGACGCGGCGACCATCGCCTTCATGGGTGATGCTCAGCGTGATGCGGCTGGCGGGAAGAGCGTCGTCAGCCCGTTCCGGCCATTCGACGAGACAGACGCCTTGCGATAGCGCCTCGTCGAAGCCGAGTTCGTCCAGTTCGCTGGAATCAGCGAGTCGATAGAGATCGAAATGCGCGACCGGAATGCGCAGTTCGTAGGATTGGACCAGCGTAAAGGTCGGGCTGGGGACTTCCAGCCCGTCGTCATCGGCAAGCGCTCGAAGGAAGGCGCGCGCCAAGGTCGACTTGCCGGCCCCGAGATCACCCGAGAGCGCGACGCAGTCGCCGGGCTTCAGGGCCAGCGCCAGATCTTCGCCGAGCTCGATCGTTGCCGCCTCGTCCGCCAGGAAGCGCTCGATCGCCGGCATCATTCGGCCGCGACGATCGCCGGCACTTCGGCCGAGGGAATGCGGCAGGTCACTTCCGTGCCTTCGCCTTCCTTGCTGCGGATGGAGACGGTGCCGTGGTGCAGGCTGACGAAGCTCTCGACGATCGAAAGGCCGAGGCCTGCGCCGCCGCGCTGGCCGTAGCTTTCGAAGCGGTTGAACACTGTATCGAGCACGTCCTGCGGTATGCCGGGGCCGCTGTCCGAGACCGAGAAGATGAAGTCGCTGCCTTCGCGGCGGCACTTCAGGTCGATGGCGCTGCCATCGGGCGCAAAGTTTGCGGCATTGGTGAGCAGCTTGACGAAGATCTGCTTCAGCCGCTGCTGGTCGGCGACCATGCGGCCGAGATTGTCGGGGGCGGCGATCCTGAGGGTCACGCCGCTCTCGAGCAGCCGGTCGGCCATCTGGTGGGCAATATCATCGAGGAAGTCGGTGAGACTGATGTCGGACATGTCGAGTTGGACGATGCCGGCATCGACGGTCGCGAGATCCAGGATGTCGTTGACGATCGTCAGCAGCAGCGACGAGGATGTGGCGATGTGGTCGACATATTCCGCCTGCCGCTCGTTGAGATCGCCGAAAGCCGGCGTCTTCAGCAGGTCGGCGAAGCCGATGATGTTGGTGAGCGGCGAACGCAGTTCATAGGAAACGTGGTGCACGAAGTCGTTCTTCAGCGCATCCGCCTTGCGCAGCGCCTCGTTCTTTTCGGTGAGCGCGCGCTCGACCCGGACGCTGTCGGTGATGTTGACGAAGGTCAGCATCGTCTGCGCATTCGGCAGCGGGATGACAGCGTAGTCGAGGATCAGTCCGGTCCGAAGCTCAAGGATGCCGCGGCTTGAGGGCCGTTCGTCGTCGAAGCTGGTGATGATGTGGGTGAAACGCTTCCACCCGTCAGGCTGGTCGTAGGAGATGAGGCAGGCCTGCTCGATCGCCCGGATATGGGTGCCCGGCTTGGCTTCCGCCTCGCTGATGCCCCAGATCGCCCGGAACGCCGGGTTCGACAGGCGAATGCGGCCGTCGGGCCCGAACACGGCGACGCCTTCGGCGAGATGGTCGATCGTCTCGCCTTGAACCTGAACGAGCGTATTGTAGCGCGTTTCGAGATCGACCTTCTCGGTCAGGTTCTCGAACACCCAGGTGACCCCGCCCTGTGGGCGGGCGGTCGCGAAGACGCGCAGCGTCTGGCCGTTCGGCAGGTGCCAGAGGTCGCTCTGCGTGTCGAGCGCCTGATAGACGGAAAGCGCGGTGGCCTTCCACTGTTTCCAGTTGAGCTGCTCCGGCAGCTGGCCGCCGGCGCGCAGCCGGTCAAGCACCTCGCCGTTGTCGGGCTTGCGTTCGAGGAAGCCGATGTCGAGGTTCCACAGACGCTGGAAGGCCTGGTTGTAGAACTGCAGGCGCTGGTTGCCGTCGAAGATCGCGACGGGGGTCGCCAGATGATCGAGCGTTTCGGCATGGCTCTTGAGCGTCCGGTTGAGTTCCTCGCGCACGGCCTCGATGCCGGATACGTCGACGGCGACGCCGGCCGAACCGGCGAGGCTGCGCGCATCGACGACGTCGAAGAAGGTGCGGTTACCCCTGACGACGGTCGAAACCTTGTCACGGAACGGCGTGTCGAAGGTGGAGACGGCGCGGATCTTTTCGCGCGCGACGGTCGCGAGCAACTCGCGCCCTTCGGCGACGGCGACCGCGACATCAGGAGCCTCGACGGCATCCGCATAGGCCTCGTTGACCCAGGTGAGTGCGCCATCCGTGCCGCGCTGCCACACCGGCAGATCGATGGCGTCGAGAAGGGTGCGGAAGGAGACGAGCGCAGTATTGAGGCGGTCGTGCTCGAGCTTCAGCTCAGCGAGTTCCGCGCGCATATTGTTGAGAGCGATGAAGCGTACGAAAGCGCGCCCGCCCGAGACCCGTCCCTGGGCCTCCAGGACTTCGTTGCGCTGCGTTTCGAGCACCAGGTCGAAGCTGCGCGCCTGGGTGCGCAGCGCGTCGATCGCATTTTCCAGTTCCCCGGCGGAATGCGCCTTGATCCAGCGGCCGAAGGCCAGGAACTCGCGGTCGTCTGCCGGCGCGCCGGTTTCGGGCGGCAGCTGGCCGAGCAGCTCAGCCCGCTCGAGCAGCCCGTCCCAGACGACGATCCGGCGGTTCTTGTCCGCCACCAGTGCCTGATAGCGCGAGAGGCGCTGGTTGGCGTCCGACAGATCGGAGCGCAATTCGCGGTTCTCGGCTTCGATATTGCCACGCTGGCGAATCAGCCAGATCGCCGAAATCATCGCCGCGGAAACGACGCCGATGAGCACGGAGAAGGTAACCACCTCCGACGAGCCGAAGATGTTGGCCTTCTGCGGCGCGACCTGGGCGAGCGCATCTGTTGCTGCAAAGAGCGTGGTACCGGCCAGAAGGTGGCGCAGGAACTTCGGGCCCTTGCGGCGGGTGCCCGGAATAGCTGTTTGGTCTCTGTTCATGGCGCTGCCATCCCCGTCTGTCCGAAGGGTGCTGCCGGCCTTGTTGCGCCTTGCACAGTTCCATCGAGGCCCTGGTCAAGGGCCTGCGTCAGTTCCGATTGCATCCCCGGTCTGTCTCCGTCTGTTTGCCGCTTATCGACAAGACATCCCATCCGCGATGTCCAAGGTCCGCACCGACATCACGAATCAATGGGTTAGAGCATACTTCCTAGTCGAATCGTCGGGAAGGGAGAGGCCCAAAAAAGCGGCCGCGCTCTCTTGTCAAGAACGCGGCCACAAGATGTTGTGGATTGCCCGGGTAAGGATTAGTACCGGTAGTGCTCAGCCTTGAACGGGCCCTGCGGCTTAACGCCGATGTAGTCGGCCTGCTCTTCGGAAAGTTCGGAGAGCTTGGCGCCGAGCTTCTTCAGGTGCAGGCGAGCGACCTTCTCGTCGAGCGCCTTCGGCAGGACGTAGACCTCGTTCTTGTACTTCTCGCCCTTGGTGAAGAGCTCGATCTGCGCCAGCACCTGGTTGGAGAACGAGGCCGACATCACGAAGGACGGGTGGCCGGTGGCGTTGCCGAGGTTCAGCAGGCGGCCTTCCGAGAGCAGGATCATGCGGTTGCCCTTCGGGAACTCGATCATGTCGACCTGCGGCTTGATGTTCGTCCACTTCAGGTTACGCAGTGCGGAGACCTGAATCTCGTTGTCGAAGTGGCCGATGTTGCCGACGATCGCCATGTCCTTCATCTCGCGCATGTGGTCCATGCGGATGACGTCCTTGTTGCCGGTCGTCGTGATGAAGATGTCGGCCGACGAGACGACGTCTTCGAGTTGAACGACTTCGAAACCGTCCATGGCTGCCTGGAGCGCGCAGATCGGGTCGATTTCAGTGACCTTGACGCGGGCGCCGGCGCCGGAAAGCGAAGCTGCCGAGCCCTTGCCGACATCGCCGTAACCGCAGACGACGGCGACCTTGCCGGCCATCATCACGTCGGTGCCGCGGCGAATGCCGTCAACGAGCGATTCCTTGCAGCCGTACTTGTTGTCGAACTTCGACTTGGTGACCGAATCGTTGACGTTGATCGCCGGGAAGGGCAGCAGGCCCTTGGCCTGGAGCTGGTACAGGCGGTTGACGCCGGTGGTGGTTTCTTCGGTCACGCCCTTGATGGCGTCGCGCTGTTTGGTGAACCAGCCCGGCGAAGCCTGGAGGCGCTTCTTGATCTGCGCGACGAGGATCTCTTCTTCTTCGGAGCCCGGGTTGGAGAGCACGTCTTCACCGGCTTCGGCGCGGGCGCCGAGCAGGATGTACATGGTGGCGTCGCCACCGTCGTCGAGGATCATGTTCGAGACGCCGCCATCGGCCCACTGGAAGATCTTGTCCGTGTAGGTCCAGTATTCTTCGAGCGTTTCACCCTTGACGGCGAAGACCGGAACGCCGCTTGCCGCGATGGCAGCGGCGGCGTGATCCTGGGTCGAGAAGATGTTGCAGGACGCCCAGCGCACGTCGGCGCCGAGGGCAACCAGCGTCTCGATCAGGACGGCGGTCTGGATGGTCATGTGCAGCGAGCCGGTGATGCGCGCGCCCTTCAGCGGCTTTGCAGTGCCGAACTCTTCGCGGCAGGCCATCAGGCCCGGCATTTCCGTTTCGGCGATCGCAATTTCCTTGCGCCCGAAATCGGCGAGACCGATGTCGGCGACGATATAGTCCTGAGTGGTGGTCATGGAATTCTCCGGGCTGATCTCTTCAAGCCGCATGGCTTCAACCGAATTGCGGCGCGATTATGCCTCCCGCGCCTACCGACACGGTGAGAGTGCGACCGATCTATCAGGAATCAGGGGAGAGGGCAATATCGATATAAAGAAGTCTTTATATCTTTATATTGTCCGTCACATTTCTTCGCCGAACTTGTCGGCGACCAGCGCATCAAGCGCGTTCAGCGCCTCTTCGGCCTGCGCGCCGCTCGCGGTCACGCATACGCTGCAGCCGGTGCTGGCAGCCAGCATCATCAATCCCATAATGGACGTTCCGCCGACCGTCATGCCGTCCTTCGACACGGTAATCTCGGCTTCATAGGCCTCGACCGTCTGTACGAACTTCGCAGATGCCCGCGCGTGCAAGCCTCGCTTGTTGATGATCAGCAGTTCGCGCGTCAGCGACATGTCGGGGCGATGATCCATTACTTACCACTCAGGACGCGGCTGGCGACGTTGATGTATTTCCGTCCGGCTTCCGAGGCCTCGACCAGCGCCTTGTCCATGTCGCTCTCGCCGCGCACGCCGGCAAGCTTGATCAGCATCGGCAGGTTGACGCCGGCGATCACTTCGACCGAGCCGCTGCGCATGACCGAGATGGCAAGGTTGGAGGGCGTTCCGCCGAACATGTCGGTCAGGATGATGACGCCGTGGCCCTCGTCGACCTTGATGACCGCGTCGAGGATATCCTGCCGACGCTGGTCCATGTCGTCCTCGGGACCGATGCAGACGGTCTCTATAGCTTTTTGCGGACCGACGACATGCTCGAGTGCAAGTCGAAATTCCTCAGCCAGCTTGCCATGGGTGACAAGCACAAGTCCGATCATGGGTATCTTCGCTCCAACTGCACGCGCAATTCACTGATGGCCAGATATCGCAATGCAGCAATTTCGTCCACCTGTTGGGGCGGCCATCTTGGCAAGGAAAAGGGGAAGTGCAAGCCAAAAATGCTGAAAAACCAGCCTCGCTGACGGTAAATCGGGCTAGGATCCTATTTTTTCGGCGATGAGCGCATGCAAAATATTGAGAACATACGCCCCCTCTTCAACGGGAACGCGAACAATCGGGAGTACTCGCCCGAGTGGTAGGGGCAACGTCTCGTCTTCCAGCGGTAACCGCGGGTCGAAAGGCGCACTCACGGGCAGCATGGCCCAGTCCATCACCGCGGCAGGCACGGTTTCGATCTTGCCGATTCCGGCGCCGCGTATTTCAATCAGGCCGTGAATGGAGGGCGGACAGCGGGCGACGATCCTGTCGTGTTCCAGGCTCAGATCCACCCGATCGTCGGCGACGAGTGCCGCGAAGTGCCCGGCCTGTCGTGCGGCCGTGATGCATGCAAGCGCCAGCCTGGATTTGCCGATGCCGGAAGGGCCCGTGATCAGGAAGCCGCGCGTCCCGAGCACGATGGCAGTGCCGTGGACATTGGCGCCCGTCGTCACGCGTGCGGCTCGGCGGGTAGCGACAGGATGAAGCGCGCGCCGCTGACGTGGCCGTCCTGCGCGACGATGTTTTCCGCCTTCAGCGTGCCGCCATGGGCTTCGGCGATCTGCCTGGAAATCGACAGGCCGAGGCCGGAGTTCTGGCCGAAATCCTCTCCTTCCGGCCGATCGGTGTAGAAGCGTTCGAAAATGCGGTCGATGTCTTCCGCCTGGATGCCGGGGCCGTTGTCCTCGACATAGACGAGGCAGCGCGATCGCGACCGTGTGAGGCGCACGACGATCCGCCCGCTGTCTTCGGGAACGAAGGACCGGGCGTTCTCGATCAGGTTGGTGATAATCTGGCCGATGCGCAGGTCGTGGCCGTTGACGGCGAAGCGGGCCTTGGGACTGTCCTTGCGGTCGATGACGAAGTCGAGCAGCACCGCCTTCTTCTTGCTGCGGATCTGGCGCGAAATATCG
Organism: Ensifer sp. CCNWLY38; assembly: GCF_037120565.1. Classification (NCBI taxonomy): domain Bacteria; kingdom Pseudomonadati; phylum Pseudomonadota; class Alphaproteobacteria; order Hyphomicrobiales; family Rhizobiaceae; genus Ensifer; species Ensifer sp. CCNWLY38. The sequence goes on along the minus strand of NZ_JBBBBO010000005.1, from coordinate 30,273 downwards.
ACGAGGTCGCCCAGAAGCCTTTCGAGGTCGATGATCTTGGCATCGCTGCGGGCAAGCTCGGCGTCGAGGCGCGAGGCGTCCGAAATATCGCTGATCAGACGGTCGAGGCGGCGGACGTCATGCTGGATGACGTCCATCAAGCGCTTCTTCGATTCGTCGGTCCGCGCAAGCGGCAGGGTCTCGACGGCGCTGCGCAGCGAGGTGAGGGGGTTTTTCAGCTCGTGACTGACGTCGGCCGCGAAATTCTCGATCGCCGCGATCCGATCGTAGAGCGCGGTCGTCATTTCCCGGAGCGCGACGGACAGGTTGCCGATCTCGTCCTGGCGAGAGGAGAAATCCGGGATCTCCTCGCGCTCCTTGGCACCGCCGCGCCGCACGCGGACTGCCGCCGCTGCGAGCCTTCGAAGCGGATTGGCGATCGTCGAGGAGAGAAGCAGCGACAGGATGATGTTGACGAGGGCAGCCACGCCGAAGACGCGGATGATGGCAAGGCGCTCCGCCTGGACGATCTTGTCGATGTCGCCGGCTTGCGTCGAAAGCAAGAGAACGCCGAGCACGGCGCGGAACCGCTGCACCGGGACGGCCACCGAAACGATGAGCTCGCCCTTCTCGGTGACGCGCTCGACATAGCCGCGCACGCCGGTCAGCGCGTTGGTGACCTCAGGATAGATCGAGCCGTTGCCACCGGGCGGTTCCTTGTAGAGTGGTAGATTGCCGGGCTGCAGCAGCTTGTTCAGCCAGCTGTTGAGCTTTCCGCCGATGCCCGTCGATTCCGGCTCGATCGGCGGCAGGTCGAAGCGCAGCACCTGGCCGCCGCTATAAAGGTGTCGGGAATCGAGCAGCAGGTCGGCATCGGCATCGAAGAGGCGGGCGCGGGTGCGCGTCGGCGAAATCAGCCGCCTGAGAACCGGCGCAACACGTTCCTGGATGATCGGGAAATCGAGATCCTCGTCGCTGGGCAGCGGCGTAATGCTCTGGCCGGCCTGCAGTTCGAGCAGCTTTTCGGGATCGATGGTGATCGAGTTGGTATCGACCGAGGCGGAAGCTGAGATGGCGCCGGCGATGATTTCGCCCTGGGTCAGCAGGCTTTCGACGCGGGCGTCGATCAGTCCCTCGCGGAACTGGTTGAGATACATGATGCCGCCGACGAGGACGACGAGTGCCACCAGGTTGAAGAAGACGATGCGGCGGGTGAGGCTCGAGAAGACGGCATTGCCGAACAGGCGGCGAATCAGCGTGAAGGGATGTGCCCAGCGGCGCTGGCCCATATGTGCCTGCGCACGTCCGTCACTGTCTTCGATGTCGCCCTGCAAGACTTCTACCAAATGTCCCGCTCCCGCGCGGACTTTCGTCACGTTCTCTCGATTGCAACGGTGACACGGCCCGAGTGCCGGGCGCGGCGCCGTCGTTCACTTTGTGTGGTTCCGGCCCAGAGGTCCGATGGCGCGGCGGGGTTAAAAGGCAGCCTTGGCCGTGCTCCCGTCGCGCCGTTTCTGAATGCGCCACAATCGGCGCGATGGCAAGTCCCGCGGCTCAGGCTGTCTCGCGGAAACGATAGCCGACACCGTAAAGCGTCTCGATCATGTCGAAGTCGTTGTCGACCATCTTGAACTTCTTGCGCAGCCGCTTAATGTGGCTGTCGATGGTGCGGTCGTCGACATAGACCTGCTCGTCATAGGCGGCGTCCATCAGCGCGTCGCGGCTCTTCACCACGCCCGGGCGCTGGGCAAGCGAATGGAGGATGAGGAATTCCGTCACCGTCAGCGTGACCGGCTCGCTCTTCCAAGTGCAGGTATGGCGCTCCTGGTCCATCACCAGCTGCCCACGCTCAAGCGAGCGCGACGGCGTGTCGGAGGCCTTGGCGGGATTCGTCGGGTTGGCGGCGGCCGCTTCGCGGTTTGCGGCGCGACGCAGGATCGCCTTGACGCGTTCGACCAGCAGGCGCTGCGAGAAGGGCTTGGTGATGAAGTCGTCGGCACCCATCTTCAGGCCGAAGAGTTCGTCGATCTCTTCATCCTTGGAGGTGAGGAAGATCACCGGCAGGTCGGACTTCTGTCGCAGGCGGCGCAGCAGTTCCATGCCGTCCATGCGCGGCATCTTGATGTCGAAGATCGCAAGCTGCGGCGGCCGGGCGAGCAGGCCCTCAAGTGCGGAAGCACCGTCGGTGTAGGTCTCGACCTTGTAGCCCTCCGCCTCCAGGGCGATGGATACGGACGTCAGAATATTCCGGTCATCATCGACAAGCGCGATGGTCTGCATCGTGTTCAACTCCGTCTTTTGAGGTGCCGGTCTCGTCCCCGAAAACTCCGGCATTCGCGAGTCACGGGTGCGTTAGTGAGTATAAAGGTGGAACAAATTGTGGCGAAGCCCAAAAAGCACCTGTCGTGACGATAGGATAGGTCCTGTCAGATCGGTGTCCGGCAGGCCGAATTCAACCGATTAAAAAAACTATAATTTTCTTTAAATCGATTAATATACTGAAATCATTATTCTTTTTTTGACGCCGCCTTGTTTTTGAGCGAGCATGCAAGTATGGTCCGGCGAAATTCAACGCCAATGGCCAAACACGAAGGAAGCTTGACCATGGAGCAACTCGGCACTCGCAATCTCGCGAACGGCTTGGAAAAACTCGGCTTTACCGACCTGGAAACGGTCCGGTACAACCTCGAAGCCGCGGAGCTTTATGAGGAAGCTCTTCGCCGCGGCGAGGCTGAACTGACGGCACACGGCGCCCTCGTCGCCCGTACCGGTCAGCACACCGGTCGTTCGCCGAAGGACAAGTTCGTGGTTCGCGATGCGAACACCGACGACCAGATTTGGTGGGACAACAACAAGCCGATGTCTCCGGAGCATTTCGCCCTGCTGCGAAAGGACATGCTCGATCACGCCAAGGGCATGTCGCTTTATGTGCAGGATCTAGTTGGCGGCGCCGATGCCGACAACGCTCTTCCGACCCGCGTTGTCACCGAATATGCCTGGCACTCGCTGTTCATCCGCAATCTCCTGATCCGTCCGGCCCGCGAGGCACTCGGCTCCTTCCTGCCGAAGCTGACGATCATCGATCTGCCGAGCTTCAAGGCTGATCCGGAGCGCTACGGCTGCCGCACGGAGACGGTGATTGCCTGCGACTTCACCAACGGTCTGATCCTCATCGGCGGCACGTCCTATGCCGGCGAAATGAAGAAGTCGGTCTTCACGGTTCTCAACTACCTGCTACCCAAGAAGGGCGTCATGCCGATGCATTGCTCGGCCAATGTCGGCCCGGCAGGTGACACGGCGATCTTCTTCGGTCTCTCCGGCACCGGCAAGACGACGCTTTCGGCCGACCCGACCCGCACGCTGATCGGCGACGACGAGCACGGCTGGGGCGAGCACGGCGTCTTCAACTTCGAAGGCGGCTGCTATGCCAAGGCGATCCGCCTGTCGGAAGCTGCCGAGCCGGAAATCTACGCGACGACCCGCCGCTTCGGCACGGTCATGGAAAACGTCGTTCTCGATGAGCGCCGCGTTCCGGATTTCGACGATGGTTCGCTGACGGAAAACACCCGCTGCGCCTATCCGCTCGACTTCATCCCGAACGCCAGCGCCACCGGCACCGCGCCGCAGCCGCGCACGATCATCATGCTGACGGCCGATGCCTTCGGCGTGATGCCGCCGATCGCCAAGCTGACGCCGGAACAGGCGATGTACCACTTCCTCTCCGGCTACACCGCCAAGGTTGCCGGCACGGAAAAGGGCGTCACCGAGCCGGAAGCCACCTTCTCGACCTGCTTCGGCGCACCGTTCATGCCGCGTCATCCGTCGGAATACGGCAACCTGCTGAAGGACCTGATCGCCAAGAACGGCGTCACCTGCTGGCTGGTCAACACCGGCTGGACCGGCGGCGCCTACGGCACCGGCAGCCGCATGCCGATCAAGGTGACCCGCGCTCTGCTCGCCGCAGCACTCGACGGCTCGCTGAACGCCGCTGAACTGCGCACCGACGCCAACTTCGGCTTTGCCGTTCCGGTCTCGGTCCCCGGCGTCGACGACGGCATCCTCGATCCGCGCTCGACCTGGGCCGATGGTGCGGCCTATGACGCGCAGGCGCGCCGCCTCGTCGATATGTTCATCGCCAACTTCGCCAAGTTCGAAGAACACGTCGACGGCAGTGTCCGCGATGCGGCTCCCGGCACCAAGCTCGCCGCCGAATAAACATCGTCAGCTATGATTCACGTGAAACCCGGCCTCCCACGGCCGGGTTTTTCGTTTTCATGGCGAATGTTTTCAAGAGGTTCGCTCTGTGCAATAGATCGGGGCGAGGTGAACCATGGCTAGCGATCCGCTCTACATAAACGACAACATAATGATTGCCGGCTGGGAGCTGACGGAGCAATTCGTGCTGGCCGGCGGGCCGGGTGGGCAAAACGTCAACAAGGTGTCGACCGCCGTCCAGCTGTTCTTCAACGTGCTGGCCTCTCCGGCTCTCTCCGATCGCATAAAGACCAATGCCCTGAAGATTGCTGGGCGCCGCGCCTCGAAAGAGGGCGTACTGATGATCGAAGCCAGCCGCTTTCGCAGCCAGGAGCGCAATCGCGAAGACGCGCGCGAGCGACTGAAGGAACTGATTCTCAAGGCCGCGGAGCCGCCGCCACCGCCACGCAAGAAGACGAAACCGACCCGCGGCTCCGTCGAGCGCCGTCTCAAGGAGAAGTCCGGGCGCGGCGAGATCAAGAAGCTTCGGGGCCGCCCGGCCGGCGACTGATTTCTTTTTTGCCGCTCCTTGCCTTTGGCAGGCGGCGCCCTCTCTTATCGAGCAGTGTTTTCGCAAAAGGAGATATTCATGGGTCTTTTCAGCTTTATCAAGAACGCCGGCAAGAAGCTCGGCATCGGCGGTGACGATGACGCCCCGGATGCCGAAAGCGTTCAGAAGGAACTTGCATCCCACGATCTCGGCACAAAGGACGTGCAGGTCGAAGTGGCCGGTGACAAGGTCGTGCTGAAGGGTGTCGTGAAGGACCAGAGCGTCTTCGAAAAGGCCGTGGTCGCCGTCGGCAACACGCTAGGCGTCTCGGCGGTTGAGGCCTCCGAGCTTAGGGTTGCCGATGCTGGCGCCGTACCGGCACCCGCCAAGGAGCCGGTCTTCTACACGGTCAAAAAGGGCGACAACCTTTGGAAGATCGCCGAAGCGCAGTACGGCAAGGGCAAGGGCGCCAAGCACACCGTCATCTTCGAAGCCAACAAGCCGATGCTGACGCATCCGGACAAGATCTACCCCGGCCAGGTTCTGCGCATTCCGGATCTGGACGCCGCCTGAGTGTGTCCATTCACGCGTCTTCTTGCGATCGCGGCGCTGGCGAGCCTTTGGCTTGCCGGCGCTTGTCTGGCGCAGCCATTCCGTGAACCCGTCAAGGGCAATGCAGAGCGCGCCGCCATCCTCGATGCGATTCGTCCGGCGGTGGAGGCTGAGATGCGCGATCCTGTCGAATTCGTCGTGACGACCATGCGTGCGGCGCCCAACTGGGCATTCATGCAGGTCGAGCCGCAGCGTCCGGGTGGCGGGACGATCGACCCGGGGCAAACCGGTTTGCGCGACGAGGCCGACATGATGGATGGTCTGACGGTGTTCGCGCTTGTCAGCTTCCAGAGCGGCCGCTGGAACCTGGTCGATCATGTCGTCGGGCCGACGGATGTCGCCTACGCCGGCTGGCCGCTTCGCTATGGCGTGCCGCCGGCACTTCTCGGCCTGGAGCAATAGGGGCTTTCCAATGCAGGTGCTCCCGAAAGGGATCAGACATATTCCGGGCTATCTTGATCGCGCCCGACAGGAGCAACTCGTCGAGGCCATTCGTCTTGTCGTCGCCGAAGCGCCGCTCTTTGTGCCGGAAATGCCGAAGACCGGCAAACCGATGTCGGTTCGAATGACCAATTGCGGCTCGCTCGGCTGGGTCACGGATCGCGATCGCGGCTATCGTTACCAGGCTCAGCATCCGGTGACCGGCCGGCCTTGGCCGCCGATTCCGGACATAGTGCTCGAGATCTGGCAAGCAGTTTCCGCCAGCCAAAAGACGCCGGAAGCCTGCCTTGTGAACTTCTATTCCGAGGAGGCCCGCATGGGTCTGCACCAGGATCGCGACGAGCGTGACCTGGAAACGGCTGTCGTCTCGATCTCGCTCGGCGACAGCTGCCTTTTCCGCGTCGGCAGCAATCAGCGCGGGGGGCAGACCATGTCCTTCCGGCTCGAAAGCGGCGATGTCGTCGTGCTCGGCGGGGAAGGGCGGCTCGCCTTCCATGGCGTCGACCGCATCTACCCGAATACGTCTACGCTGCTGAAGAATGGCGGTCGGGTCAACCTGACGCTGCGCCGCGTCAATCCCTGATTCAACTATTTGAAAGGGCGCAATTCCGGACGGAAAACCGTTTCACACTTTTCCTGAAATTGCGCTGGGCCCGAAAGCTCAGAGTTTTCTGAGTGCCACCTTTTCCGTCAGGTGATTCGGGCCCTTTTGCAGGATCAGGTCGGCGCGCGGGCGCGTCGGCAGGATGTTCTGGTGCAGGTTCTTCAGGTTGATGTTGTGCCACAGGCCCTCGGCAATGGCGCGGGCCGCATCCTCGCTGATCGTGGCATAACGATGGAAGTAGGATTCCGGGTTCTTGAAGGCGGTTTCGCGCAGCCGCATGAAGCGGTTGACGTACCAGCTATGGATCAGGCTTTCCTCGGCATCAATGTAGATCGAGAAGTCGAAGAAATCCGAAACCATCGGCACGATCTTGCCGTCGGCCGGCAGGTTGCGCGACTGCAGCACGTTGATGCCTTCGAAGATCAGGATATCCGGGCGGTCGATGACGGTGAACTGGTCCGGCAGCACGTCATAGGTCAGGTGCGAGTAGCTCGGCGCCTTGACGTTCGGTTGGCCCGCCTTGATCGCTGACAGAAAGCGCAGCAGCGCGCCCACGTCGTAGCTTTCCGGAAAGCCCTTGCGATCCATCATGTTGTCGCGCTGGAGCACGGCGTTCGGGTAGAGAAAGCCGTCGGTCGTCACCAGATCGACCTTCGGGCTCGATGGCCAGCGCGACAGGAGTTGTGCAAGGATACGGGCCGTGGTCGATTTGCCGACGGCGACCGATCCGGCAATGCCGATGACGAAGGGCGTCTTCGTTTCGGACATGCTGAGGAAGCGCTTGCGCTGCTCGAAGAGCATCTGCGACGATTCCACGTGGGTCGACAAAAGGCGCGACAGCGACAGGTAGATCTGCCGGACTTCGCGGAGATCGACAGGGTCGTTCAGCGAGCGCAGTCGCTGAACTTCGTCGGCCGTCAGCGTCATCGGCGTATCGGCGCGAAAGCGCGACCATTCCTCGGCGGTGAAGAAATGATAGGGCGAATAGTCCCGCTGCTGCAGATTGTCCGGCAGGTCGGCCGCTTCGATGTCTTTCGCCGCTATCGTCATGGGGTCTGCCGATTTGCCTTTTCCTGCAGGCCAGATTGGTTGGTTCGCCGCGCGAGCTCGTTCAGCACATCCTGCAACGGAACGTCGGCGATCTTCAATACGACCATCAGATGATAGATGAGATCGGCGCTTTCGGCGACGAGATTCGCGCGGTCGTTGCTGACGGCCGCGATCACCGTCTCGACCGCCTCTTCCCCGAGTTTCTTGGCCGCCTTCGGCTGGCCGCTCGCGACCAGCTTTGCCGTCCAGGATTCGTCCGGCGCCGCCTTCGCGCGCGTCGCGACGATGGCCTCGAGATCGGAAAGTGTGAAGTCAGCCATGGAAGATCCTGAAGCTCAGTCGAGGCGCATGGCGATGCCATGCTCCGCCATATAGCGCTTGGTTTCGCCAATGCTATAGGTGCCGAAGTGGAAGATGGAGGCGGCGAGCACCGCGGTCGCATGACCGTCGCGGATACCGGCAACCATGTGGTCGAGGTTTCCGACGCCACCCGAAGCAATAACCGGGGCACGCACCGCATCGGCGACCGCGCGGGTGAGCGCGATGTCGTAGCCGCTCTTCGTGCCGTCGCGGTCCATCGAGGTCAAAAGGATCTCGCCGGCGCCGAGATCGACGACGCGGCGGGCAAACTCGATCGCGTCGATGCCGGTCGGCTGGCGTCCGCCATGGGTGAAGATCTCCCAGCGGTCCGCTTCGCCGTCCTTCGACACCTTCTTGGCATCGATAGCAACGACGATGCACTGGTTGCCGAATTTGTCGGCGGCTTCCGCAACGAATTCAGGGTTCTTCACGGCAGCGGTATTGATCGACACCTTGTCGGCGCCGGCAAGCAGCAGCTTGCGGATATCCGAAACCTGGCGCACGCCACCGCCGACCGTCAGCGGCATGAAGCACTGTTCGGCGGTGCGGGCGATGACGTCGAAGATCGTCTCGCGATTGTCGGAGGACGCGGTGATGTCGAGGAAGCAGAGCTCGTCGGCGCCGGCAGCATCATAGGCGCGCGCCGCCTCCACCGGATCGCCGGCGTCGATCAGGTCGACGAAGTTGACACCCTTGACCACACGGCCGTCCTTGACGTCGAGGCAGGGGATAACGCGGGCTTTGAGGGTCATGGTCAGGCCTTTCTCGCGGCGCGGATCAGGTCCAGCGCCTCCTGCGGGTCGATTCGGCCGTCATAGAGCGCGCGGCCGGAGATGGCGCCTTCGAGTTTGCGTGCATCCGGCGCGACCATGCGGCGAATGTCGTCCATTGAGGCGAGACCGCCCGAGGCGATGACCGGAATGGAAACCGCATCCGCCAGCTCCAGCGTCGAGGTCCAGTTGATGCCGGTCAGGATGCCGTCGCGGTCGATGTCGGTATAGATGATCGCCGAAACGCCGGCGCCCTCGAACTTCTTGGCAAGCTCGATCACGCCGAGCTCGGAGGCCTCGGCCCAGCCCTCGACGGCAACCTTGCCGCCCTTGGCATCAATGCCGACGGCGACCTTGCCCGGGAACTTGGCGCAGGCCTCGATGACGAGTGCCGGATCGCGCACGGCGACGGTGCCGAGGATGACGCGGGCAAGGCCGCGCGACAGCCAGTTTTCGATATGGTCAAGCGTGCGGATGCCGCCGCCGAGCTGCACCGGATTGCTGGTCGCCTTGAGGATGGTGTCGACGGCGGCACCGTTGACCGTCTCGCCGGCAAAGGCGCCGTTGAGGTCCACCACGTGCAGCCATTCGAAGCCCTGTTCCTCAAAGGCGCGGGCCTGGGCTGCCGGGTCGGGGTTGTAAACCGTCGCCTGGTCCATGTCGCCGAGCTTCAGGCGTACGCATTGCCCGTCTTTCAGGTCGATCGCGGGAAAAAGGATCATGGGTCTGTCCAATCAGTCATGCGAAAGCTCAGGGCTTCCAGCGCAGGAAATTCGAGATGAGGGCGAGGCCGAGGGCCTGGCTCTTTTCCGGGTGGAACTGCGAGCCGGCCTTGTTGCCGTTGGCGACGAAGGCGGTGACCGGACCGCCGTAATCAGCCTCGGCGACAACGTCGCCTGCGTTCTCGGCCGCCAGGTGGTACGAATGCACGAAATAGGCATGCAGGCCACTGTCGCCAACCCGGATGCCGTCAAACAGCGGATGTTCGCGCTTGAGCGTGAGCGTGTTCCAGCCGATCTGCGGGATCTTCAGTGCGGTATCAGTGGGCGTCATCTCGACGACATCGCCGGGGATCCAGCCGAAGCCGTGGGTGATGGTCTTTTCGAGTCCGCGCGACGACATCAGCTGCATGCCGACGCAGATGCCAAGAAAGGGGCGTCCGGCCTGTTCCACCGCTTCGGTCAGCGCCTGCTCCATACCGTCGACGGCGGCAAGGCCACGGCGGCAGTCGGCATAGGCACCTACACCCGGAAGCACGATGCGGTCGGCGCTCGCCACCCGCTCCGGCTTGTCGGTGAGGTCGATCTCGGCTGAAATGCCGGCTTCGCGAGCGGCCCGTTCGAAGGCCTTGGTGGCTGAGCGCAGGTTGCCCGAGCCGTAGTCGATGATGGCGACGCGCATCAGCGTTCTCCGTAGGAATCAAAAAGGCCGAGGCCGGGTCCGCCGTTTGAGGGCTTGCGCGCGGTCCAATCGGCCGGGGAAGGGGTGGCGGGCTTTATCTCGCCCGAGGCCACGCTCGTAAAATAGATCTCTTCGGCCGTCTCCAGATTCGGTGCCGGCACGATGGAACGAAGCGTCCAGTCACGAGCCGTCAGGCTGCGTGCCACCAGAACCGGCCCTTCCAGGGCGACGAGCAGCCGCAGCGCGAGCTGCACCAGCACCGACGCCAGGAAACCGCCTGCGAGACTCGACAGGGAGATTAACGAAATCTGCAGAACAGCAACTGCGATTCCGATTGCCCATTGCCGCTTGAAGAGAAGCCAGAGCGCCGGGAAGAGAAAGGCGCCCCAGGAGAAGCCGTCAGCAACGAAGCGTGTCCGCTCGTCGTCAGCGCGCGCACCCGGCGGGGTGAGGATCAGGTAAGAAGCCATGGGTTCAGCCAGTGACTAGATCACGATGATTTTGGGTCGACTCGACCCAAAATCATAAACGTGATCGATTCTAATAGGTTAGAGCGGGATGCGGGCGGAAAACCGTATACACTTTTCCTCATCCCGCTCTAGCCGCTCAGGCAAGGGTCCCCTTGGTCGAGGGAACGCGGCCGGCCTGGCGCGGGTCGATTTCGGTTGCGGTGCGGAGCACGCGGGCGACGGACTTGAAGCAGGTCTCGGCGATATGATGGTTGTTGGCGCCGTAGATGTTCTGGATATGCAGCGTGATCCCGGCGTGCTGGGCGAGCGCCTGGAAGAATTCGCGCACGAGTTCCGTGTCGAAGGTACCGATCTTCGGTGCGCTGAAGGCAACGTTCCAGACGAGGAAAGGCCGGCCGGAAACGTCGACCGCTGCGCGCGTCATCGTCTCGTCCATGGCAAGGTCGAGCGAGGCGTAACGGGTGATGCCGCGCCGGTCGCCGAGCGCCTTGGCGATGGCCTGGCCGATGGCAATCCCGGTATCCTCGACCGTATGGTGGTCGTCGACATGCAGGTCGCCGTCGGTCTTGATCTCCATGTCGATGAGCGAATGGCGGGCGAGCTGGTCCAGCATATGGTCGAAGAAGCCGACGCCGGTCGAAATCTTCGAAACGCCGGTGCCGTCGATGTTGACCGATACGGCCACCGCGGTCTCGTTGGTTTTACGCGAAACCTGTGCGGTGCGGCTGGACGTGGCTTCTGCCATCGGGCTCTCCTGTATGCGCCAGTGCGGGGGGAGGAAAGTCTGTGCGGTTTCCTCATCTCGCGCTCGCTTGCGATCTCGGCCGCTCCTTATCAGGCAAATGCTGAAATATCCAGAACTTGAGCGTCGATTCGAATCATCCGACACCGGGCCCTGAACGAAGATTGCGCCCTCGGACGGTTGCCATTTGCAAATGTGTCTGCCGTACTTACATAGGCCTCAAGCAACCAGGCTCGTGTCACGAGCCGCAAAGCCCCCAAGTAAACGCCCCCAAGCATCAGGGGCCGACAGGTATCTTCATGAGTGAACACAATCCCTACGGAACGATGCATGCGACGACCATCATCACGGTACGCAAGGATGGCAAGGTAGTGATGGCCGGTGACGGCCAGGTGAGCCTCGGCCAGACCGTGATGAAGAGCAATGCGCGCAAGGTACGCCGCCTCGCGAAGGGCGACGTGATTGCCGGTTTTGCCGGCGCGACCGCCGACGCCTTCACGCTGCTCGAAAGGCTCGAGGCCAAGCTCGAACAGTACCCCGACCAGCTGATGCGCGCAGCAGTCGAACTTGCCAAGGACTGGCGCACCAACAAGTATCTGCGCAATCTCGAAGCGATGATGCTGGTTGCCGACAAGTCGATCACACTTGCGATCACCGGCAATGGCGACGTTCTTGAGCCCGAGCATGGCACGATCGCCATCGGGTCGGGCGGCAACTACGCCTTTGCCGCAGCGCGCGCCCTGATGGACAGCGACAAGTCGGCCGAGGATATCGCCCGGCGGGCGCTGCAGATCGCCGGTGACATCTGCGTCTATACCAACCACAATATCGTGGTGGAGACGTTGGATGCCGAATGAGCCCAAGCATGTCAGCTTCGCGCCGGTGGTCGATGACCATCTGCCGCTGCTGCATGCCTGGCTGAGTGAACCGCATGTGCGGCAATGGTGGGGCGATCCGGACAAGGAAGTGGAACTGATCCGCGAAGGCTGCGCGACCGGAGAGGTGGAGGGCTTCATCTTCCACGTGGCCGGCGAGCCGGCTGGCTACATCCAGTCCTGGATGCCTTTTCAGTACCCGGACGAGGAGCCCTGGGCGAAGGATCTGCCGGCCGATGTGCCCGGCATCGATATCTTCGTCGGCCCCGCGGAATTGACGGGCAGGGGTGTCGCCTCGCTGGCGCTCCGAGCTTTTGCAGAACGGCTCTTTGCCGCCGGCGCGTCCCGTATCGTGATCGACCCCGATGCGGGCAACCGCCGGGCGGTCAGCGCCTACACCAAGGCCGGCTTCGTGCCCTACGCAGAATGGATAGATGTATCCGGTCGCACGCTCCTGATGGAACTGACGCGGACCGAATTTGAGAGGACTACATGAGTACGTTTTCACCCAGAGAGATCGTGTCGGAACTCGACCGTTTCATCATCGGCCAGAACGACGCTAAACGCGCCGTCGCCATTGCGCTACGCAACCGTTGGCGCCGCCAGCAGCTCGGCGACGAGCTGCGCGATGAGGTCATGCCGAAGAACATCCTGATGATCGGCCCGACCGGTGTCGGCAAGACCGAGATTTCCAGGCGTCTGGCCAAGCTCGCCGGCGCGCCCTTCGTCAAGGTTGAGGCGACCAAGTTCACCGAGGTCGGCTATGTCGGCCGCGACGTCGAACAGATCATCCGTGACCTCGTCGAGGTCGGGATCGGCCTCGTGCGCGAAAAACGCCGCGTCGAAGTCAAGGCAAAGGCGCACCAGAATGCCGAGGAACGCGTGCTCGATGCACTGGTCGGCGCCACGGCCTCGCCGGCGACGCGCGATTCGTTCCGTAAGAAGCTGCGCGCCAACGAACTCGACGACAAGGAGATTGAGGTCGACCTCGCCGAGACCGGTGCGCCGGGTGGTTTCGAAATTCCGGGCATGCCGGGCGCCAATATCGGTGTGCTGAACCTCTCGGAAATGTTCGGCAAGGCGATGGGTGCCCGCACCAAGAAGGTCAAGACGACGGTCAAGGCCTCCTATGAGCTGCTCATCAACGACGAGTCGGACAAACTGCTCGACAACGAGCAGATCCAGCGCGAGGCAATGCGCGCGGCCGAGGACGACGGCATCGTCTTTCTCGACGAGATCGACAAGATCGCCTCGCGTGAGGGTGGCATGGGCGCCGGCGTGTCGCGCGAAGGCGTGCAGCGCGACCTGTTGCCGCTCGTCGAAGGCACGACGGTTGCGACGAAGTATGGACCGGTCAAGACCGACCACATCCTCTTCATTGCGTCCGGTGCGTTCCACGTGTCCAAGCCGTCAGACCTCTTGCCGGAATTGCAGGGTCGTCTGCCGATCCGCGTCGAGCTTCGCGCGCTGACCAAGGAAGACTTCCGCCGCATCCTGACGGAAACCGAAGCGAGCCTCATCCGCCAGTACAAGGCGCTCTTGGACACGGAAGAGGTGAAGCTCGATTTCACCGATGATGCGATCGATGCGCTCGCCGATGTCGCGGTGCAGCTGAATTCCAGTGTCGAGAACATCGGCGCCCGCCGCCTGCAGACGGTCATGGAGCGCGTACTGGACGAGATCTCGTTCAATGCGCCCGACCGCGCCGGCCAGGCGGTGACGATCGATGCCGAATATGTGCGCAAGCACGTCGGCGATCTCGCTGCCAACACCGATCTGTCGCGCTACATCCTGTGACATTTCGGTCGTCGAGGCGTGCAAACGCCCGCAACCCAGAATAGACCGGGCGCCTGTCTCTCGACAGGCGCCCGCATTTTTTCTAACACGGACGCGGAAATTGATCGTGGCCCGGGCATCTTTCCGACATGATCTTGGCGTAGGAGCCGCCCCGCCGACCGAGGCAGCCTCCACCAGTCACAGGAAGAAGAGATCGTGCGTTTTACCGCCTGCATGCTCGCTATCGCCACGTTTTGCCTGACCGCAAGCCAGACAATCGCGGCGACCGCCGTTCCGCCGGGCAACCGCAACGTCGAGCAGCCCGGTATCCCCGGCGCTTCCGTGCGCCGCACCAAGGCCGGCCGCACCTCCTTCGATGCCAAGTTCGAGAAAGTCCGGGATCTGCTGGCGACCGACAAGCAGCTGATCAGCAAGATCAAGTCCGTGTCGCGCGCCTATGGCATCGCGCCGATCCACATGGTCGGCGCCATCGTCGGTGAGCACACCTACAATGTCGACGCCTATGACCGGCTGCAGTCCTATTACGTCAAGGCGGCCGCTTACGCCGGCAACAGCTTCCAGTTCGGCTATGATGGCGAAACGGTCGCGGAATTCGTTGCCCGGCCGCAATTTTCCGAATGCGGCGCCAAGAAGGGCTCATATGCGCTTTGGAGCTGCCGCGAACGCATCTGGGACAACGACTTCCGCGGCAAGTCGGTGGGCGGCAAGTCGTTCCCGAACAACCGCTTCAGCGCCGTTTTTTTCCAGCCCTTCTTTGCCGGCCAGACCTTCGGCCTCGGCCAGATCAACCCGCTGACGGCGCTGATGCTGACCGACATGGTCGCAAAGACGTCCGGTTATGACCGTCTCGACGAGAACAATGCCGCCGGAGTCTATGAGGCGATCATGGATCCGGATGTGTCGCTCGCCTATATGGCGGCCTCGATCCGCCATTCGATCGACGCCTACAAGTCGATCGCCGGCCTCGACATTTCCGACAATCCCGGCATCACAGCGACGCTCTACAATGTCGGCAATCCCGACAGCCGCGCAGCTGCCCTTGCCGCCAAGATCCAGAGCGGACAGGCGCAATGGCCGGAGGAAAATTATTACGGGTGGCTCGTCAACGACAAGCTTTCGGAGCTTGAAAGCCTGTTGTGATTCACGTGAAGCACTTTCCTTGATTGCGCCGTAAAAACCTGAAATCATTGGCGCAATCGAGAAAGGCAATCACCATGGACGTGCGTCCGGAGCCCTTCGAACCGCCGGCTCCCGTTCCTCGCGTGGGTATCCCTTCCTACCTGAAGATCATCAGGACCGTGCTGCGCAATCCGCTCGAACTGTGGGGCGAGCCGTCCTACACCTTGCCCTGGATCGAGACGAAGTTCGCCACCCAGCGCACCCTGATCGTCAACGACCCCGGGCTCATCCGTCACATCCTCGTCGACAATGTCGGCAACTACGAAATGTCGAAGGTTCGCCGGCTGATCCTCAGGCCGATCCTGCGCGACGGTCTGCTGACGGCCGAAGGCGAGGTCTGGAAGCGCTCGCGGAAAGCCATGGCGCCGGTGTTCACACCGCGCCACGCCAAGGGTTTCGCCGGCCAGATGTTGCGAAGCTCGGAAGCATTCGTCGAGCGCTATGCCGGCGCCAAGACTGCTCCGTACACGACCAACATCGCCAACGACATGACAGAGCTGACCTTCGACATCCTGGCCGAGACGTTGTTTTCCGGTGAAGTTGCCGTCGAGAGAGACGGGTTCGTGCAGAGCGTTGAGGAGCTCCTGCACCGCATGGGGCGTGTCGATCCGATGGATATTCTGCTGGCACCGGAATGGGTACCACGCCTGACGCGGATCGGCGGCAGAAAAGTGATGAACCGCTTCCGGTCGATCGTTTCCGAGACGATGGCGCTCCGGCGTCACAAGATGGCGGCGGATCCGGAGGGTACGCCCAAGGATTTCCTCACGTTGTTGCTGGAGATCGAGGGCAGTCAGGGCCTTTCGACTGCGGAGATCGAGGATAACATCCTGACCTTCATCGGCGCCGGGCACGAGACAACCGCCCGCGCGCTCGCCTGGACGCTCTATTGCATCGCCAATACGCCGGCCTATCGCGAGACGATGGAGGCCGAGATCGATGCCGCGATTGAAAGCGGTGCCGATCCGGTCGAATGGCTCGGCTTGATGCCGCATGTCCTTGCCGCCTTCGAGGAGGCGATGCGGCTCTATCCGCCGGCGCCGTCGATCAACCGGGCCGCGATCGAGGAAGACGAGTGGACTTCGCCCACCGGAAAGCGGGTGCGCATCCCCAAGGGCATTGCGGTGCTGATCATGCCCTGGACGCTGCACAGGCATGTGCTCTACTGGGATAAGCCCCGCGCGTTCATGCCCGAGCGTTTTCTCCCGGAAAACCGCGAGAAGCTGCATCGTTACCAGTATCTGCCCTTCGGCGCCGGCCCGCGCGTCTGCATCGGTGCCACTTTCGCGCTGCAGGAAGCTGTGATCGCGCTCGCCGTGCTGATGCATCGCTACCGCTTCGACCTGACCGAGGATACCAATCCCTGGCCGGTGCAGCGGCTCACTACTCAACCGCGGGGCGGGTTGCCGATGAGGGTGTCGGTTCGCTGAAGGTCTTGCCGGGGATCGGCGACTGCACCGAGCGCACCGGCGAGTCGGCCGGCTTCGGCTGCTGCAGTATCTTCGACGGTTTCTTGATCGTCTTGATCTGGGCACAGGTGGCGTCGCCGACATTATCGCACGGTTTGTAGACAACGATCTCGCTTCCGGCACCATCGTCCCACACCGCCTGGATTGTCAGCGTCTTCGCCGTGTCGGCCGGCAATGAGATATAGACATACTCGGCCGTCTCGTCGGCCGGCAGGTTGAACGGGATCTGCGGATTGCACTTCGCCAGCGGGAAACGCTGGTCGAGCGCGTCCGAATTGATCGAATAGCGGATTTCCGATAGCCGGCAATGCATCGTCTGCAATGCGGTGAAATAGATCAGCTGCCGGTCGTCATAGTCGCGAAACTGCACCCAGCCGGTCTGCTTGTTGGCGTCGAGCATCGCCTTGTAGATCGCCACATCGGGCAGTTGCGGCTTGTACTCTTCTTCTTCCGCGTCCTGTGCTTGGGCCAGGTTCAGCGGAAGCCAGAGGACTGCGGCCGACAGGAGCCAGACGAAAATAGACGGACGGCGGCCTTCGAGCATGCGCAGATGTCTCCATCTTTTGATCCGTGTCGCCCAGTTGATCATCGATGTCTGCTGCACGATGGTTTTCTCTTGAAATATGTCATATCACCGCATCGATCCCCTTTGAACCCGGGGCCTAGCGCCCCGCGCGAATTCCGGACTGCGCGAATTGATCTCTCATTTTCTTCTCGGCATCGACACCGGCGGCACCTATACCGACGCCGCTCTCTTCTCGGAAACGCAAGGGGTCGTCGCCAAGGCCAAGGCGCTGACGACCCGCCACGACCTCGCGGTCGGTATTTCCGGCGCGGTCGAAGCGGTGCTCGATCAGGCGAAAGTGCCGGTTTCTGCGATCAGCATGGTCTCCCTGTCGACGACGCTTGCCACCAATGCGCTCGTCGAAGGGCAGGGCGGCCGCGCCGGCCTTCTCATGATCGGCTTCGGCCCTGACGATCTGAAGCGTGACGGCCTGCTGGAGGCGCTCGGATCCGATCCGGTGATCTTCCTGCCCGGTGGCCATAATGTGCATGGCGGCGAAACTCCGCTCGACATGAGCGAACTCGACGCCGCGCTGCCGGTGCTTGCCGGACAGGTTTCCTCCTTTGCCATTGCCGGCTATTTCGCCGTCCGCAATCCGGATCATGAAAAGCGCGTCCGCGACCGTATTCGCGAAGTCTCGCATTTGCCGGTGACCTGCAGCCATGAACTGTCCTCGAAGCTCGGCGGCCCGCGCCGTGCCTTGACGACCCTGCTCAATGCCCGGCTGGTGTCGATGATCGACCGGCTGATCGGCTCCTGTGAAGGCTTCCTGAAGGCTCGCGGCATCGACGTACCGATGATGGTGGTGCGCGGTGACGGCGCCCTGATCTCGGCGGAGGAGGCGCGGCTGCGTCCGATCGAGACGATCCTCTCCGGTCCGGCCGCAAGCCTTGTCGGCGCGCGGCATCTGACCGGCCTCGACAATGCGGTGGTCTCCGACATCGGCGGCACCACGACCGACGTCGCGGTACTCGAGGGCGGGCGTCCGCGGCTCGATGCCGAAGGCGCCGTCGTCGGCGGCTTCCGCACCATGGTCGAGGCGGTGGCGATGCGGACCTACGGCCTCGGTGGCGATTCGGAAGTGCGCATCAACGATCGCGGTCTGAAAGCGAAGATCGATCTCGGGCCGCGCCGGCTGATGCCGCTCAGCCTCGCGGCCGCCCTCTATGGCGACGCCGTCATTTCTGTGTTGGAAAAGCAGATGCGCGCCCAGCATACCGGGCGCAACAATGGACGCTTCGCCGTCCGCACCGGTCTGCCGGATCACCTCGCCAGCGGTCTGCAGCCGCAGGAGCAGGCGCTCTATGAGCGCATCGGTGCGGTTCCGCTGGCGTTGGAGACCCTGTTGGTCTCGACCCCGCAGAAGGCGACGCTCGATCGTCTGGTGGGGCGCGGGCTCGTGCATATCTGTGGCCTGACGCCGTCGGACGCCATGCATGTGCTCGGCCGGCAATCGCAATGGAACTTTGAGGCGGCGCAGCTTGGCATTCAGCTCGCTGCCCGCACCCGCGACGGCTCCGGACAGCCGATCGCGTCCTCGCCGGAAGCCATGGCGCAGATGATCGTCGACCGGCTGACGCGGCAATCCTCGGAAGTCATCCTGCAGGCCTGTCTCGGTGAAGATGGCGCCGGCGCCATCGATCCAGCCGTTTCGCAGGCCGTCGACCGTGCGCTTACCCGCACGCAGGGCATCGTCCGCTTCTCGCTTGGCCTCGACCGTCCGCTCGTCGGTCTCGGCGCTTCGGCGCCGGTTTATTACCCTGATATCGCCGAGATGCTGGGAACGGAAGCCGCCATTCCCGAAGAGGCCGGCGTCGCCAATGCCGTTGGCGCCGTGGTCGGCCAGGTCAGCGCTACGGTCACGGTTTTCGTGACGATGCCGGAGGAAGGCATCTTCGTCGTCAACGGCGCCGGGGCCAGCGAACGGTTTTTCGACCAGGAACAGGCTTTCAGCGCCGCCCGCCGGCGGGCCGAAGCCGTTGCGCTGGAAACGGCACGCACCAATGGAGCGGACGATCCCGCTTCGATGCTGCGCGAGGAAATCGATGCGCCGGAAGTCGAAGGCAGCCGCAAGCTGATCGAGGCCCGGTTCATCGCGTCCGCCAGCGGTCGACCGCGCATTGCCCACGACTGATCTTTTCCATTTCGGAAACAATTCTTCGCATCCTTGCAGAATTGACAGGGAATGAATTGGTGAGAAACTGCGGCCGTTTCACGCGCGCGTTGCGCATGGGCTGGTCCGAGATCGGCTTCAGGCGCAAGATCAACATGTTGGGGCGTTTTCATCGCATCCGTCCGGATCGGTGACGCTCCTTACGTCTATTTCAAGGAGTTGGCAGATGGACCGCATTGAGAAGTTTGGGTTGAAGATAGATGCGGGTCTCCATCGCTTCCTGGTGGAAGAGGCGATGCCGGGTACCGGCATCGATGCGGAACATTTCTTCGAGCAGTTTTCGGCCCTCGTGCACGACCTGGCGCCGAAGAACCGGGCGCTGCTTTCCAAGCGCGACGATCTCCAGGCCAAGCTCGACGCCTGGTACAAGCAGAATGGCGCCCCCAGCGACATCGAGACCTATCAGGCCTTTCTCCGCGATATCGGCTACCTGCTGCCGGAAGGCGGCGACTTCAGCGTTTCGACCGCCAATGTCGATCCGGAAATCGCGACGATCGCCGGTCCGCAGCTCGTCGTCCCGGTCATGAATGCGCGCTATGCGTTAAACGCTGCCAATGCGCGCTGGGGTTCGCTCTATGATGCGCTCTATGGCACGGACGCGATTTCGGACGCCGATGGCGCCGAGAAGGGCCGTGGCTACAATCCAAAGCGCGGCGCCAAGGTCATCGCCTGGGCCCGCGACTTCCTCGATACCAGCGCGCCGCTGGCGAAGGGTAACTGGGCCGACGTTACCTCGCTCAAGGTTGCGGGTGGCGCGCTCGAGATCGGCCTCAAGGATGGCTCGAGCACGACGCTGCGCAACGCCGGCCAGTTTGCGGGGCATTCGGAAGGTGCGCGCGCGGAAATCGTTCTCCGGCACAACAATCTGCACGCGATCGTCGTTCTCGACGCCTCCACGCCGATTGGCGAGGAAGATCCGGCAGGCATTTCCGACGTTATCCTCGAATCGGCGATCACCACGATCATGGATTGCGAAGATTCGGTGGCCGCTGTCGACGCTGAGGATAAGGTCGTTGTCTACAGCAACTGGCTCGGCCTGATGAAGGGCGACCTCGAGGAGGAAGTCGCCAAGGGCGGCAAGAATTTCACCCGTCGTTTGAATGCCGACCGCGTCTACACGGCTGCGGCCGGTGGCTCGCTATCTCTTCCCGGCCGGTCGCTGATGCTGGTGCGCAATGTCGGCCACCTCATGACGAATCCGGCTATCCTTGATCGCGACGGTAAGGAAGTGCCTGAGGGTATCATGGATGCCATGGTGACGGCGCTGATCGCCCTGCACGACATTGGCGAGGGTGGCCGCCGCATGAACTCCCGCGAGGGGTCGATGTATGTCGTCAAGCCGAAGATGCACGGACCCGAGGAAGTCGCCTTCGCCTGCGAGATCTTCGCGCGCGTAGAAAAGGCACTCGGCATGCCCGCCAACACCATGAAGATGGGCATCATGGACGAGGAGCGCCTCACCACGGTCAACCTCAAGGAATGCATCCGCGCTGCCCGTGAGCGCGTCGTCTTCATTAACACCGGCTTCCTCGATCGCACCGGCGACGAGATCCATACCTCGATGGAAGCCGGACCGATGATCCGCAAGGGCGACATGAAGCAGGCCGCCTGGATCGCGGCTTATGAAAACTGGAACGTCGATATCGGCCTCGAATGCGGTCTTTCCGGCCATGCCCAGATCGGCAAGGGCATGTGGGCCATGCCCGACCTCATGGCGGCGATGCTCGAACAGAAGATCGCCCATCCGAAGGCCGGCGCCAACACCGCCTGGGTTCCGTCGCCGACGGCCGCGACGTTGCATGCGACGCATTACCACCGCGTCAATGTCGCCGAGGTCCAGGCAAGCCTGAAGAGCCGCACCCGCGCCAAGCTCTCCGACATTCTGTCGGTGCCGGTTGCGGTCCGTCCGAACTGGACGCCGGAGGAAATCCAGCGCGAACTCGACAACAACGCTCAAGGCATTCTCGGCTACGTCGTGCGCTGGGTCGATCAGGGCGTCGGTTGCTCGAAGGTTCCGGACATCAACAATATCGGCCTGATGGAAGACCGCGCAACGCTGCGCATCTCAGCCCAGCACATGGCCAACTGGCTGCACCACGGCGTCGTCACAGAAGCTCAGGTCGTCGAGACCATGAAGCGCATGGCGGCCGTCGTCGACGGCCAGAATGCCGACGATCCGCTCTATGTCGCGATGGCCGGCAATTTCGACGGCTCGATCGCCTTCCAGGCAGCGCTTGATCTGGTTCTCAAGGGCCGCGAGCAGCCGAACGGCTACACCGAGCCGGTCCTTCACCGCCGCCGGCTGGAGCTGAAGGCGCTGAACGCCGCCTGATTCATCGCTGACGCCCAAATATTGGTGCAGAGCCGTGTGTTCGTCTGAACGCACGGCTCTGTCGTTTCAGGCTCTTCATGCAGTCACATGGTCGCCTGGCATTCCGAGCGATCTAAAATTCGGCCCAGCCGTCTGTGGCGAGTGCGGCGTTGCCCTGTGTCGCATAGACCGCTGGTCTCCGGGTTGCCTGGGCAACAGTCCGCCCCTGGTCGCGGGTTGCAGTCGCAACGGCTGCCGGGGCAGGAGGCCTCGATCCGCCCTTTGCCTGCGTCTCGCCGGCGAGGATGAAGCGTCCAATCAGGTCACGCAGATTGGTGCCCTCCTGCGCCAGGGTGGCGGAGGCGGCGTTGGCTTCCTCGACCATCGCCGCGTTCCTCTGCGTCACCTGATCCATCTGGTTGACGGCCGTGTTGACCTCGCTGAGACCCACGGACTGTTCGCGGGCGGACGTGGCGATCGCGGCCATATGTTCGTTGATGGTGATCACATGCGCCTCGATCGTCTGGAGCGCCTCGCCGGTGTCGCGCACCAGGCGCACGCCGTTTTCGACCTCCTGGCTAGACGTGCGGATGAGATCCTTGATTTCTTTCGCGGCCTTGGCCGAGCGTTGGGCAAGTTCGCGCACTTCCTGGGCGACCACGGCAAAGCCCTTGCCCGCTTCGCCGGCCCGCGCCGCTTCGACGCCTGCGTTCAGCGCCAGCAGGTTCGTCTGGAAGGCGATCTCGTCAATGACGCCGATGATGCTGGAAATCTGGCTGGAGGATTCTTCGATCCGCCGCATCGCCTCGACGGCATTGGCGACGACGACGGCCGACTGGGCCGCACTGGTCTTCGCCTC
Organism: Ensifer sp. CCNWLY38; assembly: GCF_037120565.1. Lineage (NCBI taxonomy): Bacteria > Pseudomonadati > Pseudomonadota > Alphaproteobacteria > Hyphomicrobiales > Rhizobiaceae > Ensifer > Ensifer sp. CCNWLY38. The sequence goes on along the minus strand of NZ_JBBBBO010000005.1, from coordinate 7,872 downwards.
GCCGGCGACGTCGCGCGCCTCCTCCGTCCGTCTCGAAGAATTGCTGACATTGGCGGTGATCTGGTCGAGCGCGGCGGCTGTCTCCTCGAGCGCCGCAGCCTGCTGTTCCGTCCGCTTGGAGAGATCGTCGGCGCTCTGGCTGATCTCGCGCGTGCCCATGCCGATGTTGCCGGCGCTGTCGGCGACGGCCAGCAGCGCGTCGTTCAACTGTCCTGCGGCCTTGTTGAGGTCATGCCGCAGCTGTTCGAACTCGGCGGCGAAGGGCTCGTGCAGCCGAACGGCGAGATCGCCATTGGCAAGCCGCTGCAGCCCGCCGGCAAGTCCGGCGGTCGCTTGCGTCAGCCGCTGCTGTGCGTCCTGTTCCGCCTGTCTCTGCACGCGAACGCGCTCGGCTTCGCCGGTGCGGCGAGTCTCCTCGGCCTCCGCCTGCAGCCGCAGATTCGATCGCGCGGCCTCCCGGAAGGACTGGATGGCACGGGCCATGTCGGCGATCTCGTCCTTGCCGTTCACCGGCTCGTCGGCATCTTCGACGTGGCCGTCGATCAGCCGGCGCATGGCGGCGATCTGGCGGCCGAGCGGTCCGACGACGCCGCGCAGCACGACAAGGAAGGTGCCGCCGGCAAGCGCCATGACGAGAACGATGATGGCAATGCTGAGCGTCTGCTCCGTTTCGAACTCGCGATGCTTGGCTTCAAAGGCCGTGCCGGAAAGTTCGACTTGCAGGTCCGAGATCTCGGAAATCGTCGCCGTCAGCGGATCGATCGTCGCGTAGAGCTTGTCGCGCACGAAAGCATCGAGTGCCTTCTGGTCCTTGGCTGAGAGGATTTGCGTCAGCGCCGTGATCGAATCCATCGCAACGATCATCTGGCTCCGCGCATTGTCGACGAGCCGCCGTTCCTCATCGATCATCGAGGTTGCCGCATAGGCATCCCAGTTGGTCGTGATGGCTTCCCGCGCGGCATTGACCGAGGCAAGCCCGCTTTCCATCGATTCGTTGCCGTTGCGGACCTTGTGTGCCGCATCGACGATCGAGACTGCAAAGGCATCGGAAGTCGCCTTGAGGTTCTTCAGCGGTACGATGCGATCGGCATAGACCGTGTCCATCATGTCGCTGGTTTCCGACAGCGTGCTTTGGCTGTGAATGGCGATGCCGATGGTTATGGATGACAGAAGCGCAATCGCGCCGATGAGCTTGGTCTTGATCAGCATGCCAGTCCCTCCCGAGCGGAATTTCTGGGCACACTGTTTCTTTTATTTAGATAACGCTTACTTAATAAGCGACTGAATTTAAGTCGAAATTGAACTTTTCCGCGTCACGCAGCCGGTTTTCGCGACCCTGATTTGAGGGTGTTTTCCAACGGCAACTGTGCGTGGTTGAAGCGCTTCGTTGCAGCATCGCATCGCCGGCAAATGGTGGTTGAGTATCGACGCAAAAAAACCGCCGACTGGTGTCGGCGGCTTCGGATGCGTTGATGCAGTCCGGTTACTGCTGGACGACGACGCGGGCGTTCTTGCCGGGGCGAACGCGCGAATAGAGATCGATGATGTCCTGGTTGATCAGGCGGATGCAGCCGGACGAAGCGGCGGTGCCGATCGACGACCATTCCGGCGTGCCATGCAGACGGAACAGCGTGTCCTTGCCTTCGTCGTTGAAGAGATAGAGTGCGCGGGCGCCGAGCGGGTTCTTGAGGCCGGGGCCCATGCCTTCCTCGACATACTTGGCGACTTCCGGCTTGCGCTCGGCCATTTCCTTCGGCGGGTGCCACATCGGCCATTCCTGCTTCCAGGCGACGTAGGCTTCACCTTCCCATGCAAAGCCGGCCTTGCCGACGCCGATGCCGTAACGCACGGCCTTACCGCCGGGCAGCACGTAATAGAGGAAACGATTCGGCGTGTTGACGACGATCGTGCCCGGGCGCTCGCTGGTGGTGTAGTCGACGATCTGGCGATGGAACCGGGTATCGACCTTGTTGATCGGAATGGCGGGCAACGCGTAACCGTGATCCTCAACTGCGCCATAATCGCCGTTGAAAATCTGATTCGTAGCGACCGTTTGCGCCACGGGAGCGGGTTCGTTCGCAGCCGTTTCGGGCTTGGACGATGTCGTCGAGCAGCCGGCAACAGCGAGTGTCGCCGCGAGGCCGCACAAGAGGAAGGCATTGCGGAAGCGCATGGGATTCTCTTAAAAAGAAGCGAAGTAAAAACTGGGTCGCCGCGACCGTCAGTGACTACGGTTATTTTCGATTAGTTTGTGCTATGCAAGAGATTGCGCGGCCACAATTTGGCTGGAAAGTGCAAATTCCATGACCCTTGTTTTTTTGCAACAAAATGACCGGCCCAAAGGGAGTCCGGACGCATGACCATCCTCTCCATCCATGGCGACAACCCGCTGATCGACGGCCGCCAGTCGAATCGCGCGATGATGGTGCGCCGTGGCGTGCAGCGGCTTTTCGCCGAACTGCGCCATTCTGTGTTGCCGGAACTGACGCTTTCGAGCGGGAGGCGGGCCGATCTCATATCGCTGTCGGTCAAGGGCGAGATCTGGATTGTCGAGATCAAGACCTCGATCGAGGACTTTCGCGTCGACCGCAAATGGCCGGATTACCGGCAGCATTGCGACCGGCTGTTCTTCGCAACCCATGCCGGCGTGCCGCTGGACATCTTTCCGGAGGAGTGCGGCCTGCTGCTTTCCGATGGTTATGAGGGACACATCGTTCGCGAGGCGCCCGAACACAAACTGCCGCCGGCGACGCGCAAGGCGGTGCTGCAGCTTTTTGCCCGCACGGCGGCGCAGCGCCTGATGCTCGCCGAGTGGGCAGCCGAACGCAACGGCGAACTCGGCGATTCGATCGGGGATATCCTCTCCGGTGGGCGCGACAGCGGCTAAACCCAAAAACAATTCAGGAAAGGTCTAAAGCCGTTTTCCAGCCGGAATTGCTCTGGTTATGAAAAACGGTTCGCTTATTTCGGCGCGCGCTTCGCGAGAATACGTTGCAAGGTGCGGCGATGCATGTTGAGTCGCCGCGCCGTTTCCGAAACATTGCGCTCGCACATCTCATAGACGCGTTGGATATGCTCCCAGCGGACGCGATCGGCCGACATCGGGTTTTCCGGCGGCTCGACCCGTTCGCCCTGGCGCTGAACGAGCGCTGCGAAGATATCGTCGGCATCGGCCGGTTTGGCGAGATAGTCGACCGCGCCGAGCTTCACCGCGTTCACGGCGGTGGCAATATTGCCGTAGCCGGTCAGCATGATCATACGGGTATCGTCGCGTCGCCCTCGGATCGCCTCGATCACGTCGAGACCGCTGCCATCGCCGAGCCGAAGGTCGATGACGGCATATTTCGGCGGATTGCCCTTGGCCTTGGCAATGCCTTCAGCGACCGATTCGGCAATGTCGACTGAAAAGCCGCGGGCTTCCATGGCGCGGGCAAGGCGCCTGAGGAAGGGTGCGTCGTCGTCGACGAGCAGCAAGGTGCGGTCCGGTCCGATCAGTTCGGCGTCCTGTGCGGGCGTGCTGGGCGAAGCTGTCGATTTGTCGGTCATTCTGGAATCCTTGAGCGAAAACCTGCGCTTTCGCCGAGATTATAGGTTTCTTCTGGTCTCGTTCAATAAACTGCGAAATGTCATTTCGCCAGTTTCGTATCCATCAGGGCGCGCGGCCATTCGACGCTGACCCGGGCGCCTGGCCTGTCCGGTCCGCCGTTTTCGAAGCGCAGGCGCGCGCCCGAACGTTCGAGCAGGGTTTTTGCGATGAAGAGGCCGAGCCCGAGGCCACCGGCGCTGTCGTCCTTCTGCCGCCGCGTCACATAGGGTTCGCCGATGCGCTGCAGGATATCCGGGGCGAAGCCGTCGCCATCGTCCTCGATCGTCACTTTCACGCGGTCCGCGGTGTGCTCGACCGTCACGGCCACTTCCTTCTTCGCATAGTCGACCGCATTTTCGAGCAGGTTGCCGAGCCCATAAAGAATGCCGGCATTGCGGTTGCCGACCGGCTCGGTGGCGCGGTCGCCTTTCTCGACGAGGTTGATGTGGATGCCGAACTCGCGGTGCGGCGCCATCACCTCTTCAATGAGCGACGACAGCGGCAAGAGCCGCATGTGCTCCTCGCTCTCCGAGGAGAGCGTCGTCAGCCGCTTGAGGATATCGCGGCAGCGTTCGCTCTGGCTGCGTAAGAGATGCACGTCCTCGCCGAAGCGCGGATCGTTGCCGAGTTCGCGCTCCATTTCCTTGGCGACGACACTGATCGTCGCGAGCGGCGTGCCGAGTTCGTGAGCGGCCGCGGCCGCCAGTCCATCGAGCTGCGACAGGTGCTTTTCCCGCTGCAGCACGAGTTCGGTCGCCGTCAGCGCCTCCGACAGCTCGCTCGCTTCCAGCGAAACGCGGTAGGTGTAGAAGGCGGCAAATGCGGTCATCGAGACGATCGCAAACCAGATGCCGGCGGTCAAAACCCGCGGCATCAGGAGAACCGTGCCCGGATACCAGGGCAGTGGAAAGGGAGAAAAGGCAAGCGCGGTGATGGCGATCACCGCCAGGCCGGCAAGGATGACGCTGTGCGACTTCGGCTGCGACGCCGACGAGATGATGACGGGAACGCAGAGAAGCGGCGCGAAGGGATTGGTAAGCCCGCCGGTGATGAACAAGAGGCCGGTGATCTGCGCGAGATCGAGACCGAGAAGCGCGAAAGCGGCAGGCGGCTGCAGCCGGTGGGTCGGCGGATAGCGCAGCGTCACATAGGCGTTGACCAGCGCCAGGCTGGCAATCAGCACCAGGCAGGAAATCAGCGGCAGCGGAAACTGCAGCCAGAAGGCGGTGGTGAGAACGGCGATCGACTGGCCGCCGACCGCCAGCCAGCGCAGTCGCACGAGCGTCTGCAGGCGCAGGCTGCGGTTGCTGGTCTGGTCGTTGTTGTGTTCGAGCGCAACTGTGGTCATTCGTATCTGCATTCCAGTCATCGGGGCTTTCGTCTCATGTACCACGCGGCTTCGCTCGTGTCGTCGGCGCCGCATTGGCCGGATCCTCGGGCCAGGGGTGTTTCGGATAGCGCCCGCGCATGTCGGCGCGCACGTCCCGCCAGGAGCCCGCCCAGAAGCCGGGCAGGTCCCGCGTGGTCTGGATCGGGCGATGGCCGGGCGAGATCAGTTCAAGCAGCAGCGGCAGGCGTCCGTCGCCGATCGCCGGATGGGTCTTGAGGCCGAAGAGCTCCTGCACGCGGATCGACAGTAGCGGCTCGTCGCCGTCGTAGTGAATTGGGTGTCTTTGCCCGGTCGGCGCCTCGAAATGCGTCGGGGCGAGCCTGCCGAGTTCCCGCTGCCGCTCGTGCGGAATGAGGGAGAGCAGCCCGTCCGAAAGGTTGGCCGCCTTGACGTCTGTGATGGCGGTCACACCATGCTGGAACGGCACGAACCAGTCGTCGAGATGGTCGAGCAGCGCCTGATCGGAGACATCCGGCCAGGGCTCGCCGATCGAGCGGTTGAGGAAGCCGATGCGGTCGCGCATCTGCATTGCCTCCTTCGAGAACGGCAGGACAGCGAGGCCGAGCTGGCGCACGCCATCGGCAAGTGCGCGCGCAGCGGCTTCGCCGGTTGGCCTGGCAAGCGGCGCCTCCTCGAAGTTGATCGCGCCGAGCCTGGTCACGCGGCGCGCGCGCACCTGCCGGCTTTGCCTGTCGAAGAAGCTCTGGTCTTCGCGGGTAATCGCTTCGGGCATATGCTCTTCGACCTCGGCGCGCGAGAGTTCGGCGGCAGCGAGCACCCGCTGACCGCCGGCCCGTCCCGTGAGGTCAGCGATGACAAGCATCGAGGCGGCCGCAAGCCGCTCCGTCTCCGGGATCTCCGCGCCGCGTCCGTTCGCCATCACGAATCGTCCGCGGCCACCACGCTGAAGCGCGATGCGATCGGGGAAGGCATGCATCAGCAGCGCGCCCGGCTGGACCGGTTCGTTCGATTTCGGCGCGCCTTTCAGCTCCGTCGCCATGCGGCGCGCCAGATGGCGCGCGGCCTCGGCGCGGTCGCCACGCTCCTGGCGGAAGCGGCGAAGCCGATCTTCGAGATCGATGCTGGTACCGCCGAGCCCCTGTTCGGTGAGCATGACTGCGAGCAGACACGCGGCCTCGGCCTGGCCCTCTTCGGCGGCGGCAACGGCCATTGCTGCGAGACGCGGCGGTAAAGCCAGGTCGCGGATCTTGCGACCTTTCGACGTCAACGCACCGGCTTGGTCGAGCGCGCCGAGCGATGCCAGCAATTTCCTGGCCTCGGTCAGCGTCGTTTCGGGCGGTGAGTCGATGAAGGCGAGGGTGGTCGGATCGCTGACGCCCCAATGGGCGCAATCGAGCAGCAGGGCGGAAAGGTCGCTCGCAAGGATCTGCGGTGGCGTGAAGGCGGCAAGTGCTGCGGTCTGGCCGCTGTGCCAGAGGCGGATTGCGATGCCGGGCTCGGTTCGTCCGGCACGGCCGGCGCGCTGATCTGCAGAGGCGCGCGAGACCCGCACCGTCTCCAGCCGGGTGATCCCGGTCGCCGCTTCAAAGACCGGCAGCCGCTGCAGGCCGCTGTCGACGATGATGCGCACGCCGTCGATGGTGATCGAGGTCTCGGCGATCGAGGTGGCAAGCACGATCTTACGCGTGCCCTTGGGCGCCGGGCGGATCGCCGCATCCTGCTCCTTCTGGGTCAGGTTGCCGTAGAGCGGCACAATGGCCGTGTTTGCCTCGAAGCGATCCTGGAGCCGCGCGGCGACACGGGCGATCTCGGCCTGGCCGGGCAGGAAGGCGAGGATGGATCCCTCTTCCGTGCGGTGCGCTTCAGCAATGGCGCGCACCATGGCATCTTCGACGCTCTCGCCGCCGCGATCCTGGTAGCGGATGTCGATCGGATAGCTGCGGCCCTGGCTTTCAATGACGGGGGCGCCGCCAAGCAGACTTGAGACCCGCCCGACATCGAGTGTCGCCGACATGACGATGATCTTGAGGTCGTCGCGCAGCGCCGCCTGTACGTCGAGTGCCAGCGCGAGGCCGAAGTCCGCGTCGAGCGAACGTTCGTGGAATTCGTCGAATAGCACGGCCGCGACGCCCTTGAGTTCCGGGTCGTCGAGGATCATGCGGGCGAACACGCCTTCGGTCACGACCTCGATGCGCGTCCTGGCAGAGATGCGGTTGTCGAGACGCATGCGATAGCCGACGGTTTCGCCGACCTTCTCATGGAGGAGCTCCGCCATGCGCCCGGCCGCTGCCCGCGCTGCCAGCCGCCGCGGTTCCAAGAGAATGATCTTGCCGCCCTTTGCCCAGTCCTGGTCGAGCAGGAAGAGAGGGACAAGCGTCGTCTTGCCGGCGCCGGGCGGTGCCGAGAGCACCGCCGACGGCCCTGCGGCGAGTGCGTGCGCCAATTGAGGCAGGACCTCGCGAACCGGAAGATGTGTCGTCACGTCTGGGCCTCCGCCCCGGTTTCGATGATGGTGTCACGCGCTACCGTCCGTATCGTTCGGAGCGCACGAGAATGATCGATATGCCGGCCATATGGTCGTTGTGTCGGGCACGGCGAACATCTCGCAAGTACGGTAAGAGTCCATGGGAGGGCAAGGCACCGCACATTTGTGGTCTCTGCGGAGAGCAAGTTCGCACAGATCCGGGGTGGATACTGGGCTCGTTGAGTGCTCCCTATATAGGGGAACGAGACGTCCTTCGGCTAAGGCAGCGCTCGCATCGTTCCGAGACAAAACGGCGGTGTTTGATGTCGTGTAGCGATCCGGAAGGAATTTGACCGTTTGATCAAAGATTCGCGGTGCGATTCCGGGCGTTTTCGCTCCTCAGAATCGACAGGGTTTATCAACAGTCGAAAATTGTGATTGAAATCAATAGCTTGTTCTTTTTTGAAGTTT